>CAZHVZ010000158.1:0-5580 GCA_964536245.1 uncultured Rhodocyclaceae bacterium | reverse complement strand
CAGTTCGAGGCGGTAGCTGGCGTTCTGGGCAAAAGGCTTGGCAAAACTGACGGAACGACCCGCCGTCTGGCGGGTTTCGCCTCGCTCCTGGCTGGGGCTGCGCGGCCCGTCCGGAGCGATGAGGCGGATCTTGTTGAGGGCGGCGGTGGCGACATCGGCATTGAAATCCAGGCGCAGGTCGGAAAGGGGGGAGCAGGGCTGGTTCTGCCGTTCACGTTCACAGGTGAAACGGGCACGGAAAGGCTCGCGCACGGTGTAGGTGAAATTTTCTTCACGACTGCTCTGACTGCCGTTGTCTGCCATGACGCCCTTGCCCCAGACCAGCTTCATGCGCACGCCGGTCGGCAGGCGTTCGTTGCAAGTGAGGACGATGGTGCCGGGAACCGGTTTGCGATGGAGGGTTTTCAAAATGGCATCGCGGATAGAGTCTTCCACGAAGCGTACCGGCATCCGCTGGCCAAGGCCGTCGGCCTCGCACCAGACATGGGCTTCGATGCTGCTCTTGACCAGCGGGGCGCTGGGCTCGACGAGAAAGGCCTGATCTTCCTCAATGCCGGCGCCGGCACGGGGAAAAATGGCACGGGGCCAAGGGCCGGGGGCGAAAAAGGCATAACGGGCGTCGCCATTGACCGCTTCGCCATTGACGGCCTTGAGGGACGGGCGCAAACGGAAATCGCAGCGTTCGCCGGCCTTGAGCGGACGGTCAAGCTGGTAGCTCCAGGTCTTGCTGTCGTTCCAGCGGCCCTTGCCGGTCACGCTGCCGCAATCGACGGTGAAGGGGGCGGGAGCGTCGGGTTGGCCGAGGGGCGCCATGTCGTGGGTGAAGGCGGCGGTGGCTCTCGTTTGCAGGTCGATCTGGCCTTGCGGCGAGAACTGGCGCAGGCCGGCGGCAGAAGCCAGGACAGGAAGCAGCGTGACAAGCAGAAGGGCAGAAAGACGGGAAGTCAGGCGCATGATGCCTCCTCGGTGCAGGACATGGCCATTATAGGCACGGCTGGCGATTGTCACCCCGGCGACTTTTTGTTTGCTCCAGGTGAGAGTAAGATGGCGCCTGTTTCCATACGGTACCGTCTGGAGAGACGGGCCTCAATAACAAAGCAATAACAACCTGTTAGGAGAATAGCCATGCAGATCAAGGACAAAGTTTTTCTGGTCACCGGGGCCGGTTCCGGCCTCGGCGCCGCCACGGCGCGTACCCTGGCCGAAGCCGGCGCCAAGGTGGTGCTGGCCGACCTCAACAAGGAGGCCGGCGAAAAACTGGCCGCCGAGTTGGGCGCTGGCGCAAAATTTGTTGAAACCGATGTCAGCAATGAGGCGAGCGGCCTCAATGCCGTACAGACGGCGGTGTCCACCTTTGGCGGCCTGCACGGGCTGGTCAATTGCGCCGGCGTGGCGCCCGCCGAAAAGGTGGTGGGCAAGGAAGGTCCGCACAAGCTGGAGAGCTTTACCCGCACCATCACCATCAACCTGATCGGCTCTTTCAACATGATCCGCCTGGCCGCCGCCGAAATGCAGAAGGGCGAGCCGGATGCCAACGGCGAGCGCGGTGTCATCGTCAGCACGGCCTCCGTGGCCGCTTTCGAGGGACAGCTCGGGCAGGCGGCCTATGCCGCCTCCAAGGGCGGCATTGTCGCCCTGACCCTGCCCATCGCCCGGGAGCTGGCGCGTAGCGGCATCCGCGTCATGACCATCGCGCCGGGGATCATGGAAACCCCGATGCTGATGGGGATGCCGGCGGAGGTGCAGGATTCCCTCAACAAGATGGTGCCTTTCCCCACCCGCATGGGCAAGCCGGCGGAATTTGCCCATCTGGTCAAGCATATTGCCGAAAACAGCTATCTCAACGGCGAGGTGATTCGACTGGATGGCGCCATCCGCATGGGGAGCAAATAAACTATACTTGGCTACTGCCAATTGACTAGTAAAAAAGGCGCTCAGGCGCCTTTTCCCATTTTTGTCTCCTATGTCTCTCGCTCCCTGTTACCACTGCGGTCAGCCCGTCCCCGATGATGTTCACCTGCCGGTCAAGGTGGCCGGGCAGGCGCGGGAAATGTGCTGCATCGGCTGCCAGGCGGTTGCCCGGTCGATTGTGGATAACGGGCTGGAAGATTACTACCGCAGCCGCGATGCCCTGCCCGAATCGCCCCGTGAGGCACGGCCAGCGATTCTTGACCAGTTGGCCATGTTTGACCATGCGGATTTCCAGAAAAACTTTGTCCGGGAGTTGGGGCCGAACGAGCGGGAAGCGTCCCTGCTCCTTGAAGGCATCACCTGTGCCGCTTGTATCTGGTTGAATGAGCAGCATGTGGGCAAGTTGCCGGGCGTTACGGCCGTCGATATCAACTATGTGACGCGGCGGGCCAGGGTGCGTTGGGATGAGTCCCGGGTCAAATTGTCGGAAATTCTCGGGGCCATAGCGGCCATCGGCTACCGGGCCTATCCCTACGACGCCACGAAAAACGAGGAGTTATCCCGCAAGGAGAGACGGGAAGCTCTTTGGCGTGTGTGGGTGGCCGGCTTTGGCATGATGCAGGTGATGATGTACGCCTTCCCGGTCTATTGGGCCGATGGCGACATGACGGCTGATATCGAAAGCCTGATGCGCTGGGCCAGCCTGATACTGACCGTGCCGGTGGTGTTTTATTCGGCAGCCCCCTTTTTCCGCAGCGCCTGGCGGGATATCAGACTGCGCCGGGTCGGCATGGATGTGCCGGTAGCCCTCGGCGTCGGTGCCGCCTTTCTGGCCAGCCTGTGGGCGACCCATATCCAGGCCGGTGAGGTGTATTTCGACTCCATCACCATGTTCGTTTTCTTTCTGCTCGGCGGGCGCTATCTGGAAATGACAGCGCGCCAGAAGGCCGTCAGCGTCACCGAAGCGCTGGCCAAACTGCTGCCGGCCTTTGCCCGGAGGATGGCGGCTTATCCGGCCAGCCACGAGGCGGAGCAGGTGATGGTGGCCGATCTGCGGATCGGCGACGTGGTGCTGGTGCGGCCCGGGGAAGCCATGCCGGCGGACGGGCGCGTTCTGGAAGGAATGAGTTGCGCCAACGAAGCCTTGCTCACCGGAGAAAGCCGTCCCATTGCCAAGGTGCCGGGTGACCCGGTGACCGGTGGCGCCATCAATGCGGAAAGCCCGCTGGTCGTGCGGGTCGAACAGGTGGGAGAAACGACCCGGCTGTCGGCCATCATTCAGCTGATGGAACGGGCGGCAGCCGAGAAGCCGCGTATCGTGGAAATGGCCGATCGCATCGCCAGCTATTTTGTTGCTGCGCTTCTGCTGGTAGCGGTGGCGGTGGCGGTCGGCTGGTATTGGGTTGATCCGGACAAGGCTTTGTGGATTACCGTCTCGGTGCTGGTGGTGACCTGTCCCTGCGCCCTTTCCCTGGCGACGCCCATTGCCCTGACCGTGGCCGCCGGTGCCCTGGCCAAGGATGGACTGCTGGTGACCAGGGGGTATGCCATTGAGGCTCTGGCGCAAGCGACACACTTTGTCTTCGATAAAACCGGAACCCTGACTACCGGCCACATGCGCCTGCTGGATATCCTGCCGACCGGGACTTCTTCCCGGCAGCAGTGCCTGGCCTTGGCAGCCGCCCTCGAGCAGTCCTCCGAGCATCCCTTGGCAGCATCCTTGCGCCTGGCCGCCGAGGGGCTGCCTCGGCCTGTGGCGGATGGCGTGCGCAGCGAACCGGGGCAGGGGGTCGAGGCCATGATCGACGGGGTCCGCTATCGCCTTGGCCGGCCCGATTTTGTTCTGGCGGACTGCCGGGATTTGCCCGACGAGGCCCGCTCCTGGCTGGCCGGTGGCGATACGGTGGTGGTGCTGGGAAATGAATCCGGTTTCCTCGCCCTTTTTCGTCTCGGTGACTCGTTGCGGCCAGAAGCCCACCGCCTGATCGATACCCTGAAGGCAGCCGGCAAGCACGTCGTGCTCCTCAGTGGCGATGCTCAGGGGGTTGTCGAACGCATTGGCCGGGAGCTGGGCATCGAGGATGTGCGGGCCGGGGCGACACCCCAGGGCAAGCACGAGGCGGTCACCGCGCTGCAACGGGACGGGGCGGTGGTGGCCATGGTCGGTGATGGCGTCAACGACGCCCCGGTAATGGCCCAGGCCCAGGTGTCCATCGCCATGGGCGGGGGCACCCAGCTGGCGCGTACCCAGGCGGACTTCGTCCTGCTCTCGGAAAACCTGGACCATTTGCGCTATGGCTTGCGGCGTGCTGTCCTGAGTTTGCAGGTTATACGCCAGAACCTGTGGTGGTCCTTTGCCTACAACTTCGTCGCCTTGCCCCTGGCCATCGCCGGCTATGTCACCCCATGGCTGGCCGGGATCGGCATGTCGGCCAGTTCTCTGCTGGTAGTATTGAACTCCTTGCGTATTCAACGGGCGGAAAAAGACTAAATGGAAATTCTGTATTTGCTCATTCCGATCTCGGTCCTGCTGGTTTTCGGTATTGCCTGGGCG
This sequence comes from uncultured Rhodocyclaceae bacterium, assembly GCA_964536245.1. Classification (GTDB taxonomy): domain Bacteria; phylum Pseudomonadota; class Gammaproteobacteria; order Burkholderiales; family Rhodocyclaceae; genus CAZHVZ01. Next base: position 1,115 of record CAZHVZ010000158.1, on the reverse strand, counting down.
TTCTGGTGGTCGGTAAAAAGCGGGCAATTTGACGATCTGGAGGGGCCTGGCTTCCGGATACTGATGGATGACGACCTTCCCAAGTCCCAGGTGTCTGAAAGAACAAGCGAAAAAGACGGAAAAGCTTGATCTGCGTCAACGGAAAAAACGCCCGTTTGGATAACATGTGTCCATTGCGGTGCCTGCGGTGCCGCACAATTTCTCTGTTGGGGTTGGGGTGCGTTACGACGCACCCTTTTTTTGTCCAAAATATCGTTCGGCAAAATATTTCCGAAGTGCATGGTTTGCAGGAGATTGGACTGCCTAGGCAGTTGGCAGGTTGACCTGAGTCAATTATCACCATTTTTTGGCGCTTCCGGAGGGTCGGTATAGTTCGTTTGAACTATTTCCGACTAGATATAAGGTATGTTGACCTATATCAAACCCGGTCATCCGTACTAGAATACCATCCGCTTCCAAGTGCCGCCTTGCGTCTAGGGGGGACGGCATCCAGAATTTTTTTAACGAGAGGTGGGTCCATGTCGGAAACGCAAACCACATATAACGATAAGGTCGTACGGCAATTTGCCGTCATGACCGTCATTTGGGGCATTGTTGGCATGCTGGTCGGTGTCATCATTGCAGCCCAACTGGTCTGGCCGGAGCTCAATATCGGGCCCTGGCTTCATTTCGGACGCTTGCGTCCGCTGCACACCAATGCGGTGATTTTCGCGTTCGGTGGCTGTGCGCTGTTTGCCACGTCCTACTGGTGTGTTCAGCGCACCAGCCATGCGCGGCTTTGGGGTGGGCCGCTGATTCCCTTTACCTTCTGGGGTTGGCAGATCATCATCGTTCTCGCTGCGATTACGCTTCCGCTGGGGTTCACCTCCGGCAAGGAATATGCAGAGCTGGAATGGCCCATCGATATCCTCATCACCCTGGTGTGGGTTTCCTATGGTCTGGTTTTCTTCGGCACCATCGCCAAGCGTACGGTTTCCCATATCTATGTCGCCAACTGGTTCTTCGGCTCCATGATCATTGCCGTGGCGCTGCTGCACCTCGGTAACAGCTGTGAAATCCCGGTCAGCTTCCTGAAATCCTACTCCTGCTATGCGGGTGTTCAGGACGCCATGATG
>CAZHVZ010000157.1:0-5583 GCA_964536245.1 uncultured Rhodocyclaceae bacterium | reverse complement strand
TTGTAAACGCATATTTTTAGGGTTCACGACAATGGCATTCGTGCGATTGCCCTGCATCGCGAGACGGCTTCGGAAAGGGGAGAAATGTTGCAAGCGGCCGGTCGCAGTTGACATCATTTGTTACAAACATAATAATGCGAATCGTTCGCATTTGCATTACTGAAAAATGATCCAGCCCCCAAGCTCTCCGGCCCCCTCCTCCGCGCCTCCGGCCTTACCCCCGATCCCGAGCATTGACAGCCAGCAGCTCCTGCTCGGTGGCAATACGGTGGAAATCAACCATGCCGGACAACGCTACCAGTTGCGCGTCACCCGGGAAAACAAGCTGATCCTGACCAAATAACCCTCTCCGTTGTACCTCTCTTTACTCAAACCAGCCCATCGCCAGCCAGAGTTTTTTTTGGAGCAAAAATGAAATCCGCCCAGCAACTCGCAGCCTCCCTCGCCCTTTCCCTTTTCTGCGTCGGCACAGCCCTGGCCATCGAATACCCCATTGGCGTTCCCCAGCACAAGGCTGGCATGGAGATCGCTGCGGTCTATCTGCAACCAGTTGAAATGGAGCCGGATGGCCACATGAAGAAGGCCAGTGAATCGGACATTCACATTGAGGCCGACATCCATGCCCTGGCCAACAATCCCAATGGTTTCGAGGAAGGCGCCTGGATTCCCTACCTGGTGGTGAAGTTTGAAGTCAGCAAAATCGGTGGCAATTTCAAGATAGAGGGTGAATTCATGCCCATGGTCGCCAACGATGGCCCCCACTACGGCGACAACATCAAGCTGGCCGGCCCCGGCAAGTACAAGGTGAAATACACCATCCTGCCGCCCTCGGAAAACAAGCACGCCCACTTTGGCCGCCATACCGACCGCGCCACCGGCGTTCGCCCCTGGTTCAAGCCCTTTGATGTGGAATACGAATTCACCTACGTCGGCATCGGTAAAAAGGGCGGCTACTGATCATGCGGTATTCCCTGATGACCGCCGCCCTGGTCGCGGCGGGAGCCGTCACGCCAGCGCTGGCGGCGCCGCCTGATGCCGCCGGCAATGCTGCCCTGCTGGAAAAAATGATGGCCCGGCTGGAAAAGCTGGAAGCACGCAACAACGAGCTGGAAAAAGAGGTCAAGGCGCTCAAGGGTGACAACGAGAAAATCGCCCAGGGCCTGGAAAACGAACGCCTCTCCCAGTACGAGCCGGAACTCACAGCCCGCCTCAAGGCTGCGGAAAAGGATGTGCTGGAGGCCAAAAAATCGGTCAAGACCTTGAGCGGACTGGAAGGACTGAAAGGCACGGCGGCCCTGGCCACCGTCGGACAAACCGCCCGTGGCCTGCCCAAGGGAAGTGAAAACGGCGGCAGCCAGCTCAACTACCGGGCTGACGTGACGGTGGAAATGCCCCTCAAAAAGATCGGCGATACCGAACACAAGCTGTTTGCCCACTTCCGCATGGGTCAGGGACTGGGTCTCAACCAGGCCTTCTCCAGCCTCGGCCACTTTGCCAGCGCGCCGAATGCCGTGGCGTTCCGGGCCAGTGGCGCCAATCCGGATGATTCGGTGGCGATCCTCGGCCAGGCCTACTACCAGGCCGCCATCCCCCTGCCTTTTGGCGGTTTCAAGCCCTACTCCCGGGAGACCATGGAACTGACCTTCGGCAAGATGGACATTTTCAGTTTCTTCGACCAGAACACGGCAGCCGGTGACGAATCCAAACAGTTTCTCAACTCGGTCTTTGTGCACAATCCTCTGCTTGATGCTAGCCGCGAAGTCGGCGTTGACGCCAACGGCTTTCAGCCCGGCTTCATTGCCACCTACGTGAACAAGACCGACAAAACCCAGCCCTGGCGCCTGTCCATGGGGGTCTTCGGGAGCGGTGACAAAGGCGCCAACTACCAGCGCAGCCTGTCTTCCCCCCTGATCATGGCGCAAGCCGAAACCCAGCTCAAGCTCTTCTCCGGTCTCAACGGCAATTACCGCGCCTATGTCTGGAACCGCAGCAAGGCCAACGAGCTGGACGGCAGTGTCGCCAAGCATACCGGCTTTGGCGCTTCCATCGACCAGCGCCTGGGCGACGGCGTCAACGCCTTTGTCCGCTACGGCAAGCTGCTCAAGGGCAAGCTTTCCTTCGACCAGGCCCTGTCGGTGGGCGGCGAAATCAGCGGCAGCTACTGGGGCCGTGCTGCCGACGCCCTGGGATTTGCCGGCAGCTGGCTGCACGCCAGCCGCGACTACAAGGAATTCGGCGGCAGCGGCGATCTTGTCGGCGACGGCAGCGGAACCTTCAGCTACCTGCCGGCCGGCGCCGAAAAAGTGGCAGAAATTTATTACCGTTTCCGTGTCTCGCCCCAGTTCGACCTGACTCCGGACTTCCAGTGGATCAGCCGTCCCGGCGCCAATCCGGAAGCCTCTTCGGTCAAGCTTTTCGGCTTGCGGGCCAATGTTTTCTACTGAAAATCCGTCATGAAAAACACTCTCCTTTCCTTCGCCCTCGCCTTCTGCCTGCTGCCTTTCCCGGCACTGGCCGACGACCTGCCGACTATCCTGCTGGTCATGAAGGATGGCCGACTTTTCCCGGAAACCCTGGAAGTGCCGGCCAACACCAAGTTCCGTCTGGAAATCCGGAATGAAGGGCCGGGGGCGGCGGAATTCGAGAGTATCGAGCTGAAAAAGGAGTCCGTACTGGCGCCCGGCGTGACGCGCAAGCTCGTGTTTCATCCGCTCAAGTCAGGAAGCTACAAATTCTTTGACGATTTTCACGCGGATACGGCGCAAGGCCGCATCGTCGCCAAATAAGCGGAGCCAGCCATGGGTAATGCCTTTTTTGTTGTCTGGCGCGAAAGTCTGGAAGCTTTTCTCATTGCCGGCATCCTCTACGCCTGGCTGCAAAACAACGACGGTACCGGTCGGGGCAAGCGCGCCCTCGGTTTTGGCCTGGCCGCCGGCGCCGGCCTGGCCCTGATCCTGGGCTGGGCCCTGCTCGCCGTGCAGGACGAATTGACCGGCCAGGCTTTGGAAGCCTTCCAGATTGCCACCCTGCTCCTGGCTTCCGGACTGATTACCCAGATGGTTTTGTGGATGAAGAAGCATGGCCGCCACATGAAAGCCCGTCTGCACGCGGATCTGTCGGCAGCCGCCGACCGTTCCGGCTGGATCGGCATTGCCGTGGTCGCCGCCCTGGCGGTGGCCAGGGAAGGGGCGGAAACGGTTGTTTTTCTCTACGGCATGTCCCAGGAAGGCGACCTGCGCGGGCTGACCTTCGGCGCCCTCGCCGGCTTTGCCGCAGCCGGCGCCACCGCCTGGCTGGCCGCCCGCAGCCTGGCCCGCCTGAACATCGGCCTGCTCCTGCGCCTTTCTTCCATTTTCCTGCTCGTCCTGGCCTCGGCCCTGCTGGTGGCGGCGACCGACCGCATGATCGGCGCCGACTGGCTGTCCCCCTTGATCGACCCGCTGTGGGACACCTCGTCCCTGATCGACGACACCACCAGCGGCGGCAAGCTGCTGGCCGACTTCTCCGGCTACCGCGCCCGCCCGGCCCTGACCGAGCTGCTGGCCTGGAGCACCTACTGGGTCGCCGTCCTGATCGCTTACCGGAGAAGCGGCCGTGCTTGAGCAGGTCATCCATTTCCACCCGTCCGCCACCGCGCCATCCTCCGGCCGGCCCCTGGGCCGTCTGGCCAAGGCCGGCCTCTTTCTGCGCCGCCACCGGCGCGCCATCATCGCCCTGCAATGGCTGGTGGTCCTGATCTATGGCGGGCTGGTCATCGCTCCCGCCTTCATGCCCCTGCCGCCGGAAGACGCCCACATCTGGAACAACCTCCGGCTCTTCGCCCAGTTCTGCTTCTGGGGCCTGTGGTGGCCGGGGGTGATGATCGCCACCGTCCTCCTCGGCCGCGTCTGGTGCGGCCTCTTCTGCCCGGAAGGCGCCCTTTCCGAGTTCGCCAGCCGCTTCGGCCGGGGCAAGCCGGTCCCCGGCTGGCTCAAGTGGTCGGGCTGGCCTTTTGTCGCCTTCATCTGCACCACCGTTTATGGCCAGCTGGTCAGCGTTTATGAATACCCGCAAGCGGCGCTGCTGGTGCTCGGCGGCTCCACCGTCGCCGCCGTCGGCCTGGCGCTCATCTACGGGCGCGGCAAGCGCATCTGGTGCCGCTACCTGTGTCCGGCCTCCGGCGTCTTCGCCGTCCTCGCCCGCATCGCCCCCCTGCACTACAAGGTGGACCGCGCCGCCTGGGACCGCCCGGAGGCCACGGTGGAACCCCTCAACTGCGCCCCCCTGGTCGATGTGCGGCGCATGACCAGCGCCGGTGAGTGCCATTCCTGCGGGCGCTGCGCCGGCCAGCGCGACGCCGTGCAACTCTCCGCCCGCAGCCCCGCCGCCGAGGTGCTCGACCCGGCCAGCCCGGCGCGCACCGCCGATGCCCTGACCCTGCTCTACGGCGTGCTCGGCGTCGCTACCGCCGCCTTCCAATGGACGGTCAGCCCCTGGTTCCGCGACACCAAGCTGGCTATCGCCGACTGGCTGGTCGAACACGACCATTTCGCCCTGCTCGACAACGACGCGCCCTGGTGGCTGCTCACCCACTACCCGGAAGCCAACGACACCTTCACCTGGCTCGACGGCAGCCTCATCCTGGCTTACCTGCTGGGCGGCGGTTTCCTGCTCGGCAGCGCCCTGTGGCTGGCCCCGGCGCTGGCTTCCCGCCTGCTGAAAAGTGATGACGGCGCCGGCGGCAATGCGGCTGCCGCGACCGATGGCGGCCCCGGCGCCCAGCGTCATCCTCGGCCTCTCCATGCTGACCATCAGCCATTTGAAGGCCGAACATCTCTGGCTGGGCTGGGTCAAGCCCTTCCGCTACACCCTGCTCGCCCTCGGCGGCCTGGGCGCCTTCGCCATAACCAGCCGCCTGTGCTGGAGCGCCGGCGTCGGTCTCGCCCGCCGCCTGGTCGCCAGCCTGCTCATGGCTTGGCCGGTGCTGTTGATGACCGCCAACTGGAGCCTGGTGTTTTTTGTATGGTAAGCGCCGCCATGACCACCATCGCCTACCCGGCTCGGCCCCGCTTTTCCTGGCCGGGACTGGGTAGCGTCGTCCTTGTCCACGCCGCCGTGCTGGCCCTGCTCGCCAGTCTGGCTCCGCCGCTGCTGAAGGAAGAACCGCAAGCCCTGATGGTGGACATGATCGCCGCCGCGCCCCCTGCTCCGGAAATGGCGCCGCCCCGCCCGACCCCGCCGGAGCATAAGCCGGTTCATCGCTCCGAGCCGGTCCGCCGCGCCCCGGCGCCGACCCTGACCACGGCGAGCCCGGCTGCGGCGAGCAGCGCCGAAACGGCACTACCCCGTGAAGCGCCGGCTGCCCCCGCCGCAACGGCGGCTCCGGCAGCCATCAGTCAGCCGCGCTTCGACGCCGACTACCTGCTCAACCCGTCCCCCACCTACCCGCCGATCTCCCGCCGCCTCGGCGAGGAAGGCAAGGTCGTCCTGCGCGTTTTTGTCGAGCCGACCGGCCGCCCCTCCCAGATTGAGGTCAAGACCGGCAGCGGTTCGCCCCGCCTCGACCAGGCCGCCCAGGATGCCGTCTGGCGCTGGAAATTCGTC
>CAZHVZ010000156.1:0-5636 GCA_964536245.1 uncultured Rhodocyclaceae bacterium | reverse complement strand
TTGGCGATAGTTCCAGCGGTCTTGATGGTTACGTCGTACGGGCGAGTGGAAGCCATGGCCAGCTCCGACGGGCGGGGTGTGGTGCTGAAATCGGTGCTGACCAAGCCGGTGACTTCCTCAACCCTGCTTGAAGCCATCGGTGAAGCGCTGGGCAAGGGCTTCATGGCCGAAACCCGTGCCCACGAAAAGGACAGCGGCTACCACGAGGCCATGGGCAAGCTGGCGGGCGCCCGTCTTCTGCTGGTCGAAGACAACGACATGAACCAGGAGCTGGCCGTGGAGTTGCTGAGCCAGGCCGGAATCCAGGTGGTGGTGGCCAATCACGGACAGGAAGCCCTGGATATCCTGGCGGCTGATGCCAACTTCGACGGGGTGCTGATGGATTGCCAGATGCCGGTGATGGATGGCTATGCGGCGACCCGGGCCATTCGCGCCAATCCGGCCATTCGGGAGATGCCGGTGATTGCCATGACGGCCAATGCCATGGCCGGCGACCGCGAGAAGGTGATCGAGGCGGGGATGCTTGACCATATCGCCAAGCCCCTCAATGTGGGGGAAATGTTCACCACCATTGCCAAGTGGATCAAGCCGGCCAGACCGCAGTCTGCCGGACAGCCGATGGCGGCCGCGCTGGCCGGCGGGGGGCTGGAGGCCTTGCCGGGCATCGATACCCGTGCCGGGCTGGCAACCACCATGGATAACGAAAAGCTTTACCGCAAACTGCTGCTCAAATTCCGCGACAGTCAGCGCGATTTCGCCGGCCTGTTCGCGGCTGCTCGTGCCGATGCCGATCCGATAGCTGCCGAGCGGGCTGCCCATACCCTCAAGGGAACTGCCGGCAATATCGGGGCGCGGGAGGTGCAGGCTGCCGCCGGGGCGCTTGAGCAGGCCTGCAAGGAGGCTGCGGCCGAGCCGGTGTTGGCCGGGTTGCTGGAGCAGGTGTTGGCAGTACTTGCCCCGGTCATCGCCGGGCTGGATGCCTTTTTGGCCGGGGATAGTCCTGCCGCAGCCGGCAGCGGCCAGGGCGCTATCGACCGCAGCCGCATTGATCCGCTGCTGGAGCGGCTCGGGGCAATGCTTGAAGACAGCGACACCGAGGCCGGCGATGTGGCAGAGGAGGTGGCTGCGGCAATCCAGGGAAGCCTGCTGGAAGGGCCCGTACGCAGGGTGGTGGCGGCAGTGGTGGAGTACGACTTTGATACCGCCCTTGCCGCCTTGGTCGAGGTCAAGGCCAAGCTGGAGCAGGCCGGCGTTTGATGACCGGCGGTAACCGGACCGCTCCCGCCTTGGCGGGAGCGTTACTTTCCGGGGGCGGGGTGTTTACTCGCCGAGGGGAAGGCGGACGGTGAGCGTGGTTTCGTTTTCCGCGTCGGACGTGGCCATTTCCAGCGCGCCCCCTTGTGCCTCGGCAATCAGTTTGGCCGAATAGGTGCCTATGCCGGTGCCACCGGATTTGCCGGAAGTCGAATATTTCTCGAAGAAGCTGTCCCGAATGGCTTCCGGAACGGTTCCGCTATTGGTAATCTGCACTTCACCCATGCCACTTTCACCAAGGCCCAGGGTAATGGCCAGCTTGCCTTCGTTGGGGGCAGCTTCAGCGGCATTCTTGATGAGGTTGGCGAACATCGAATAGCAGAGCAGGTCGTCGGCAATGACAAAAAACTCGATGGCCTGGTCCTTGTGTTCCCCGGTACGGCGCAAGGTGGTGCTGACATGCAGTTTCTTGGCGTTGATTTCGGCGCCTTTTTCGTTGAGAACCCGGCGCACCACGCTGATCAGGTCCACCGGCGAAGGCTGAAGCTCGTAGGTGCCCTGCTCGATCTTGAACAGGTCAAGCGACAGGTTGACCATGCCAAGCAGGCTGCGGGCCGAATCATTGATGGTTTGCAGCATGTCCTTCTGGTCCTTGGTCATCATGTCATCCGAGAGCAGGAGGTCGGTGAAGTTCATGATGCCGCCGATCGGATTTTTCAGGTCGTGCCGGGTCATGCGTTCAACCTCTTCGTGCAGGCGGGCATTTTCTTCCAGCACGGCATACTGGTTCTGCAATTCGGCAAAGGCCTTGCTGCGGGTCAGGTGATTGCGTACGCGGACCTTGAGGACAGTCGGATTGGCCGGTTTGGTGACGTAGTCCACGGCGCCCAGTTCCAGGCCCTGCACCACATTTTGCGCATCATCGGCGGCCGTCAGGAAAATGATGGGAATGCCTGCCGTCGCCGGATTGGCCTTGAGGCGGCGGCAGACTTCAAAGCCATCCATGTCCGGCATCATCACATCGAGCAGGATGAGGTCGGGGAGATTCTGGCCACCGGCCAGCATCCGCAGCGCCGCTTCGCCGCTTTTGGCAGCGCGTACCTTGTATTCGTCCTGCAAGAGGCCGACCAGGACATCGATATTGTCGGAGATGTCGTCGACTACCAAGAGGTTGGCCTGGCGGGTCATGCGGGCTTGCAGATCCTCGGTGATGACCAGGGCAAGCGGTTCGGCACCGCTTGCCGGTTGCTGCGCCAGGGGGCGGGAAAGGGCCGATTGGGATGCCGGGTTTGCCGACCCGGTCGGGGCGGCGGGCGGTCGTTTGGTAAACAGGGCGCCGGCAAAGGGGGCGGCGCCAGCGCCGCACATCAGCTCGGCTTCGCTGCTGGTCACCTGACCCTTGGCCAATTTGGCCAGCACCTTGTCCACCTTGGCTTGCAGGCCACCGACTGTGAACGGTTTGACGAGAAAGGCTGAAACCCCGGCTTCGGCTGACTCCTGCACCTGATGGCGGGCGATTTCGGCGGTGATCATGAGGACCGGGATCTGGTTGAATCGTTCATGTGCCCGTATGGCCCGCAGGAGATCAATGCCCGACATGACCGGCATGTTCCAGTCGGTGACCACCATCTGGATGGTCGGGTTGCTTTCCAGTTGGCGCAAAGCTTCCTGGCCGTTGGCCGCCTGGACGATATGCATGTATCCCATTTGATTGAGATTGCGGATGACGAGCTTACGCATGGACTCGATGTCATCCACGACGAGAATGCGCAGGTCACGGTTGGTTTTTGGAAGCATGGCAGTCCTCGTCAAAGGGGTGCGAAAAACGGCAGATAACCTGCATTGTCGTTAATGCGGGGAGTTAAAACAACCGCCCCGGCCATATCAGGGCCGGGGCTGGGCAAGGTGAGTGGGGGGTCTTCCTCAGGCCAGCATGTCGGCCCAGATGTTTTTGGCCCAACCCAGGGCAATCTGGCCTTCCATCTCGCTACGGGCGGCGGATACCCCGCCCGCTCCCTTGACCGGCTGCACGGTCTTGGTGGCGGCATCGAATTGATGCACCGAGGCGACGTGAATGGCATTTCTGGCATCGACGAAGCTGTAGCAGGTATTCATCACTACCGGTTCCGGGTTGGGTTCCTGGCCGGCCAGCAGGTTGAGAATGGCCGCTGCCCCCAGTTTGGCGTGCTGGTTGGCCATGTGGCCGGACTTGGGCATGGTTGGCGCCGGAAAAATGGCATCGCCGAGAACATGGACCCCCGGCGTGTTGGTGGACTCCATGGACAGCCAGTTGATATCCACCCAGCGGTTATTGATCAGTTTGAGGCCGCTTTGTGCGGCAATGTTCCCGGCCCGTTGGGGCGGAATCACGTTCAGCACATCCGCCCGGACCTTGTCGAATTCAAGGATGGCGGTGTTGCCGGCGACATCCACGTCCTTGATTTCGCTACCGGGTCGGTATTCCAGGGTGCCTCGATAAAGGTCTTCCCAGGCCTTGAGGAAAAGCCCCTTCTTGGAAATGACCTCATCATTGGCATCGAGAATCAGAACCTTCGACTTGGGTTTGTGGCGCTTGAAGTAATCGGCCACCAGGCTGGCCCGCTCGTAGGGGCCGGGCGGGCAGCGGTAGGGCGCCTTGGGGATGGCGATGGCGTAGACGCCGCCGTCGGCCATGCTCTCCAGTTGTTTCCTGAGGGCGACGGTCTGCGGGCCGGCTTTCCAGGCATGGAGAATCCGGTTTTGTGCGTCGCCACGGTTGAGGCCGGGAATCTGGTCGAAGAGAAAGTCGACACCGGGGGAGAGTACCAGCCGGTCATAGGAGAGTTCGCCGCCCTGGGCCAGTCTCACCGAGCGTTTACCGGTGTCCACGCCGGTCACCTCGTCGCGAAGGATGCGGACCCCCCATTTGTTCTTCAGGTTGTCGTAGCCGAGAGTAATGTCGGCCAGGCTCTTGCTGCCGCCGATGACCAGGTTGGAGAGGGGACAGGAGACAAAGTCGGCGTTGCGTTCGATGAGGGTGACCTGGACGCCCCCTTCGCTCCACAAGCGCAGGTACTTGGCCATGGTGGCTCCACCGTAACCCCCGCCGACCACGATCACGTGGCCATTGGCCTTGGTTCCCGATGTACAGCCATAAAGGGGCGCCAGGGTGCTGATGGCCAGGCCGGCTTTGAGAAAACTGCGTCTGGGCATGAACATGTTATGGCTCCTGGCGATGTTGCGGACGGCTGGCAAAATAGCCGGCAATCAATTCAAGCTGTTTCTCGGAGTAGCCCCTGGCGATCTGGTGCATGATTGTTGGTTTGTTGTTGCCGGCCCGGAAATCATCCAGCTTGAGGAGGATTTTTTCCTTGGGCATGCCAAAGAGGGGTTCCATGTTGGAGCCGAGGTTTCCCCGTCCGTCGGTGCCGTGGCAATTGGCACAGGTGGCGGCCAGGTTGCGGGCGAGATGGGGATCAGCCGCCTGCACAGCGCCGGTCCCCGTGGTGAGCAGCAGAAGCAGGGCAAGGGAGAATGGTTTCATGGCCGGGCGGTATCCTCTGGAGCAGTAGGGGGGAGGTTGCAGAAGCGCAGCTCCTGCGGGTAGGGGAAAAAGTCTTCGACATGGCCGTCGCGGATTTTCTGCTGGGCGTCCTGCCAGAATCCGGGCGCCAGCAGATCCTTGTGATGCTTGTGAAATACCTTGCGCAGCATCGGAGAGGCGAGCAGGAAGGTGCCGAATTCCTCCGGGAAGACATCGTTCTTGCGCACGGTGTACCAGACTTCGCCGGACATCTCGGTCTCGAAATCCGGAGCCTGGGGAATGGCCCGGAAGTTGCAGTCGGTCATGTACTCGATTTCGTCGTAGTCGTAGAACACCACCCGGCCATAGCGGGTCATGCCGAAATTTTTCCACAGCATGTCACCGGGGAAGATGTTGGCCTGGGCCAGTTCGCGGATGGCGCTGCCGTATTCCTTGATGGCATGCTCCATTCCCTCCACGTTGTTGGTGCGCTCCATGCGGTCGAGATGAATGTTGAGCGGCTCCATGCGGCGTTCGATATAGAGGTGCTTGATGATGATGGTGTCGCCATCCACCTCGAAAGTGGAGGGCGCCAGGGTATGCAGTTCCTCCATCAATTCCTGATTGAAGCGGTTGACGGGAAAGGCGACATTGGAAAATTCCAGGGTGTCGGCCATGCGCCCGACCCGGTCCACCTGTTTGACCATCATGTATTTGCGCTTGACGGTGGCGTGGTCCATTTCCTTGGAGCTGCCGAAAACGTCCTTGATGATCTTGAATACGTAGGGGTAGGAAGGCAGGGTAAAAACCAGCATGACCAGGCCGCGTATGCCGGGCGCGATGATGAAATCGTCTTCCGAATGATGCAGGTGGTAGATCA
>CAZHVZ010000155.1:2934-6034 GCA_964536245.1 uncultured Rhodocyclaceae bacterium | reverse complement strand
CCTGAGCCAGGATGGCATCCAGGATGGCGTCGGAAATCTGGTCGGCAACCTTGTCCGGGTGGCCTTCGCCAACCGATTCAGAGGTAAAGAAATATTCGCTCATTATTGTGCTCCAGTGGTCCTTTGGTCCGGCGTTACCGGCTTTGGACCACGAGCAGGTGACGCTTTAGCAGAATTTATAATCGCCCCGCAAGTTGTCTGTTTAACTCGGCGATCCGATAATGCTAAGCTTTTCGTCGCGATTTGCAACCCCCCGCCTACCATGGTCTTTTTCTTCCGCCTCCTGAGTTTGTTGCCCTTGCGGCTGGTTCACCTGCTGGGTGCCGCTTTTGGCTGGGCAAGCTATCTGCTGTCGCCCACTTACCGTCGGCACCTGCGGGAGAACATGGCGCAGGCCGGAATTTCCCCCGCTCTGCGCAGCCGTGCCGTCGCTGAAGCCGGCAAGCAGGCTCTTGAACTGGCACGCATCTGGATGCGCAGCCTTGAGCAGAGCAATGCCCAGGTCAGCGAAGTGACGGGCTGGGAACATGTGCAAAGGGCCCAGCAGGCCGGCAAAGGAATTATTTTCCTGACCCCCCACCTGGGCTGCTTCGAGATTACCGCCCAGTACTGCTCGGCCTTTGGCGAAATCACCGTGCTCTACCGCCCTCCCAAGCAAGCTTCGGTACAGAAAATGATCCTTGACGGACGCAAACGGGAGCACCTGCACCTGGCCCCGGCCGATCTTTCCGGGGTCCGCGCCCTGATCAAGGCGCTCAAGAAAGGGCAGGCCGTCGGCATGCTGCCGGATCAGGCGCCCAAAACCGGTGAAGGGGTATGGCTCGATTTTTTCGGCAAACCGGCTTACACCATGACCCTCGCCGCCCGTCTGACGGAAACTGGTGCCACCACCCTGCTGACCTGGGGTGAGCGCCTGCCGGGAGGCATGGGCTACCGCCTGCATTTCCTCCCCCCGAGCCAGCCTCTGACCGGCGATACGGTGAACCGCGCCCAGCAGATCAATCATGAAATCGAAGCCCTGGTCCGGCAGTGCCCCGAGCAATATCTCTGGGGTTACAACCGCTACAAACATCCGGGAGGCGCCGAACCGCCGCCGGGGGCACTATGAGCGCCCTCGCTTCCCGCCTGGCGGTGGCCCTGCTCTGGCTGCTGCACTGGCTTCCCCTGCCTGTGTTGCGCTGGTTGGGGGGGCTACTCGGAAGCATTCTTTACCGCGTCGGGCGGGAACGCCGCCAGGTGGTGCTGACCAATTTGCGCCTGTGCTTCCCGGAGATGAATGAGCAGGAACGCGCCCGGCTGGCCAGGCGGCATTTCATCGCCTTTGCCCGCGCCTTCCTTGACCGCAGCCTCGGCTGGTGGGCTTCCGAGGCCCGCTTGCGGCAGGCGATCCGCCTCACCGGCGAAGAGCACCTGCTCAGTCCGAACGGCGAGCCGGTCATCATCCTCGCCCCCCATTTCGTCGGCCTCGATGCAGGCGGCACCATGATGACTCTGAGCACGCCGCTGGTCAGCGTCTATTCCAACCAGAAAAACCCCCTGTTCAATGCCGTTCTGCTCAATGGCCGCCTGCGTTTCAATCAGCCGCTCCTACTTTCCCGCCAGGATGGCATGCGCAAGGTGGTCAAGGCTCTCAAGGACGGCTATCCCTTCTACTACCTGCCGGATATGGATTTCGGCCCGAAGGAATCCATTTTCGTTCCTTTTTTCGGAGTGCCGACCGCCACCATTACAGGGGTTTCCCGACTGGCGCGACTGACCGGAGCGCGTATCATTCCCTGCATCACGCGGCAGGTGCCGACAGGATATGCGGTGGAATTGCTCCCGGCATGGGACAATTACCCCGGCGAGAGTGTCGAAGCCGATACGGAACGCATGAACCAATTCATCGAAAGCCAGATACTGCGGATGCCGGAGCAGTATTTCTGGTTGCACAAGCGCTTCAAGACAAGACCGGCAGGAGAGCAGAAGGTTTACAAATGAGTCTGAATATCGAAATCCGCCCGGTCACCCCCCCAGATGTTCCGGCCATTTCAGCCCTGGCCCGCGAAATCTGGCAAGCCAGTTACCCCGGCATCATCACCCAGGAGCAGATCGACTTCATGCTTGAGCAGCGCTACGGTCACGAGCGCCTCTATGACGACCTGGAAGACCTGCACAAGTGGCTGGATCAGGCGTTCTACCATGGCCGCCGGGTGGGTTTTGCCTTCAGCGAAATCTACAAGGGGGAGTTCAAGCTCGACAAGCTTTACATTCATCCGGATGTCCAACGGCAGGGCGTGGGAGGTCAGCTCATTGCCCACGTTGCTGCACGGGCCAGGAAAAACGGCTATCCCTGTCTGATTTTGGCAGTGAACAAACGCAATACCAAGGCCATTGCTTCCTACCAGAAATATGGCTTCACGGTACGGGAAGCCATTGTGGACGACATCGGCCACGGCTTCGTGATGGACGACTTCATCATGGAGAAGGCGCTTTAAGAATTTGAGATAACACCCTGTCTCTGTTATGATTTTTCCATCAATTCACTGGAGCATGGTGTGAAGCTAAAATTCAGCAAGATGCACGGCTTGGGCAACGATTTTGTCGTGCTTGATGGCATCCGCCAGGCGGTCAAGCTGACGCCAGCCCAATTGTGCTTCCTGGCCGATCGCAATTTTGGCGTCGGCTGTGACCAGATTCTCCTGGTGGAACGCCCGCAGCAGGACGGCGTCGATTTTCGCTACCGCATTTTCAACGCCGACGGCAGCGAGGTGGAGCAGTGCGGCAACGGTGCCCGCTGTTTCGTCCGCTTTGTCCATGAAACCGGGCTGACCGACAAGCGGGAAATCCGTGTCGAGACCCAGCGGGGAATAATCACGCCGCGTCTGGAAGCGGATGGCAGTGTCACGGTGGACATGGGGGTTCCCGGCTTTCATCCTCACCAAATCCCCTTTTTGCACGACGATGACGTGGTCATTTACTCCCTCGACGTGGCCGATGAAACGCTTCAGGTCAGTGTTGTTTCCATGGGCAATCCCCACGCCGTGCAGGTGGTCGATCTCGTGCAGAAAGATGCGCGCCAGCCAGTCATAGGCTTTTAGCCGAAATTCCTGGCCGTGCC
>CAZHVZ010000155.1:1501-2924 GCA_964536245.1 uncultured Rhodocyclaceae bacterium | reverse complement strand
GCTCCGGTCGGTGAGCACGGCCCCCTGATCGAACGGCACGAGCGCTTCCCGCAGCGGGTCAACGCCGGCTTTATGCAAGTTCTGGATCGCCATGCCATCCGCCTGCGGGTTTATGAGCGCGGCTCCGGGGAAACCCTGGCCTGCGGCACCGGAGCCTGTGCTGCGGTCGTTACCGGCATCCGCCGGGGTCTGCTGGATTCGCCGGTGCGTGTCACCACCCGGGGCGGCGACCTGACCATTGCATGGAATGGCCCCGACCAGCCGGTACGCATGACCGGCCCAGCTGTAACCGTTTTTTCCGGAGAAATCGAGCTATGACCGCTGCCATTTTTGCCGACGATGTCGCCCAGTACCTGCAAGCCAACCCGAGTTTTTTTGAGCAATACGCCGATCTGCTGGCCCAATTGCAAGTGACCCATCCGCACGGCGGCCGCGCCATTTCCCTGGGTGAGCGGCAAATGCTCACTCTGCGCGAAAAAAACCGCCAACTCGAAACCAAGCTGGCCGAGCTGATCCAGTTTGGTGAGGAAAACGACGCCATCAGCGAAAAGATTCACCGCCTGGCGGTTGGCCTGATCGCTGCCGGCACCTTTCAGGCGGTGATCCATCTGCTCAATTTCCACCTGCGCGACGATTTTGAGGTCCCCCACCTTGCCCTGCGCCTGTGGGACAAACCGGAAAACATTGAAGACCTGCCGGAATTTGCCGCCGTGAGTGAAGAACTCCAGGTTTTTGCCGAAACCCTGGGCCATCCCTATTGCGGCTCGACTGCCGGCTTCGGCACCGCCTCCTGGTTCGGCGAACATGCTCCGCATATTCGCTCCCAGGCCTTGATCGCGCAACGGCGGCGGCACCATCGGCATGGTCGCTCTAGGCAGTGAAGACGGGCAACGTTTCTACGCCGACATGGGTACCCTCTATCTGGAACGTCTTGGTGAAATGGTTTCAGCTGCCTTGGCCCGAGTCACCAAAAGCGTTTTATGACCGCCTGCGCGGTGATGATCGAAGCCTACCTGGCTGAACTGGCGGAGCAGCGCCGACAATCACCGCATACCGTCAGCAGCTACCGGAGGGATCTGCGCAAACTTCAGTCTCTGGCCGGAGACACTTCCCTGGCCAGCTTGCAGGGGTTCCAGATTCGCCGTTTTATCGCCCAGTTGCATGCCGGCGGCCTTTCCGGGCGGACCCTCGCCCGTACCCTTTCCGCCTGGCGGGGCTATTTTGGCTGGCTGGGCGGACGGAGTCTGGTCAGCGTCAACCCCTGCCAGGGAATCCGCCCGCCCAAATCCCCCAAAACGCTGCCCCATGCCCTTTCCGTAGACGAAGCTAACCGTCTGCTGGAGGATGAACAAGAGGGCAAGGGGGATCCTCGGCTGGCGGTGCGCGACCAGGCCATGTTTGAACTGTTCTACTCTTCCGGTCT
>CAZHVZ010000155.1:0-1491 GCA_964536245.1 uncultured Rhodocyclaceae bacterium | reverse complement strand
TGTCCATCGCGGCGCGGATGGTCTCGTACAAATCGGTCTGCGCCTTGCCGAGCTGGCCGCCCTTGACCAGGATGCCTTTGACACGGCCCTGCAGGATGGCGAAGTCCGGGTCATGGGCAAGCGCAACAAGGCCCGTCTGGTGCCGGTGGGAGAAAAAGCCCGCGATGCCCTCCGGGCCTGGCAGCCTTGCCGGGCCGATCTCGCCGGGCCGGAAGAGAGTGCTCTTTTTGTCGGGCAGCGCGGCCATCGCCTCGGTCACCGGGCGATCCAGTTGCGTCTCGAACAACATGCCCGGCAGGCCGGTCTGCCGACACATGTCCATCCCCACATGCTGCGCCATTCCTTCGCCTCGCACGTATTGCAGTCCT
Source organism: uncultured Rhodocyclaceae bacterium (assembly GCA_964536245.1). Lineage (GTDB taxonomy): Bacteria > Pseudomonadota > Gammaproteobacteria > Burkholderiales > Rhodocyclaceae > CAZHVZ01. The sequence goes on along the minus strand of CAZHVZ010000155.1, from coordinate 1,123 downwards.
CCGGCGATTTGCGGGCAGTGCAGGAGATGCTCGGCCACGCCAGCATCGCTTCGACCCAGGTCTATACCCACCTGGATTTCCAGCATCTGGCCAAGGTCTACGACACCGCCCACCCTCGCGCCCGGCGCAAGGATTGACAGCCGGGCACCGGGTCCGGAGAATCACCCGGCTAATGACCCGCAAAAAACAACTCAGGAGATAAAACCCGATGCAAGCCAAACTTTCCGTCGCCGCCCTTTCCGTTGCTGCTGCCTTTTCCCTGACCGCCTGCGGCCAGAAAGAAGAACCAAAACCGGCTCCGGCGCCCGCTCCTGCTGCCGCTCCGGCTCCGGCACCCAAACCGGAAATCACCGTCAAGCTCGGACACGTTGCGCCGATGACCGGTCCGCAGGCACACCTGGGCAAGGACAACGAAAATGGTGCGGCCCTGGCCATCGAAGAGCTCAACGGCCAGAAGCTGGAAATCGGCGGCGCCATGGTCAAGTTTGAACTGATCGGTGAAGATGATCAGGCTGATCCCAAGCAAGGGACCCTGGTCGCCCAGAAGCTCGTGGATGCCAAGGTGAATGGCGTCATCGGCCACCTCAATTCCGGCACCACCATCCCCGCTTCCAAGCTTTACTCCGACGCCGGCATCCCGCAGATTTCCGGTTCCGCCACCAACCCGACCTACACCCAGCAAGGCTTCAAGACGGCCTTCCGCGTCATGGCCAACGATGTCCAGCAAGGCAAGGTGCTCGGCGAGTTCGCTGCCAAGCAGGGCGCCAAGTCCATCGCCATCATCGACGACCGTACCGCTTACGGCCAGGGTCTGGCTGACGAATTCAAGAAGGCGGTTGATGCAGCCGGCCTCAAGGTGGTCGCTACCGAATACACCAATGACAAGGCCACCGACTTCAAGGCCATCCTCACCAAGGTCAAGTCCAAGAAAGCCGATCTCGTTTTCTTTGGCGGCATGGACGCCCAGGGCGGCCCCATGGTCAAGCAGATGAAGGAACTGGGCATCAAGGCCAAGTTCCTCGGCGGCGACGGCGTCTGTACGCCGGAGTTCATGAAGCTGGGTGGCGAAGCCACGGAAGGTAATTTCTGTTCGCTGCCGGGCCAGCCGCTGGAAAAACTGGCC
>CAZHVZ010000154.1:0-6039 GCA_964536245.1 uncultured Rhodocyclaceae bacterium | reverse complement strand
TTCTGTCCACCCTGAAAACCGTATCGGAAAGCCGCCTGCGCCGCTTTCCCGGGCTGTTCGATGCCCATCGTATGCGCCGGGCGAGCACCCTCCATCAGTTCGACGATACGGTGACCGGCCCGCTGCACGGATTTTCCGGAGCCGACGATTATTGGGCCAAGGCGTCGAGCAAGCCCTGGCTGGCGGCGATTGCCGTGCCGGCTCTGGTCCTCAATGCCCGCAATGACCGGCCATGTCGGCTTTGTCACCGGATCGTTTCCCGGCAAGCTGGACTGGCTGCCGCAAAGACTTCTACACTTCTTCCATTACGAAACCTCATCATAAGGACCGTCCATGCCTTCCATGCCCGCCGAAATTTTCAAGGCCTACGATATTCGTGGCATCGTCGACAAATCCCTGACCGCCGAGGTGGTCCGCCAAATCGGCCAGGCGCTCGGCTCGCTGGCCGTGGAAAAAGGCCAGAAAGCCATTGCCGTCGGCCGCGACGGCCGCCTCTCCGGCCCGGAGCTGGCCGGTGCCTTGATGGACGGCATCTGCGCCGCCGGCATGGACGCCATCGATGTCGGCTGCGTGCCGACTCCGGTCACCTACTTCGCCGCCGTGGAACTGGGCTGCAATAGCTGCGTTTCGGTCACCGGCAGTCACAATCCACCCGACTACAACGGCCTGAAAATGGTCATCGGCGGCGAAACCCTGGCCCTCGACGCCATCCAGAACCTCAAGGCGCGCATTGAAGCGGGCGATCTCAAGACCGGCCAGGGCCAGCGCCGCTCGGCGGAGGTCAATGGCGCCTATGTCGAACGCATCGTTGCTGATGTCCGGCTGGCCCGCCCCATGAAAATCGTCATGGATTGCGGCAACGGCGTGGCCGGGGCGATTGCTCCGCAGCTGTTCAAGCGCCTGGGCTGCGAGATCGTTCCCCTGTTCTGCGAAGTGGATGGCAATTTTCCCAACCACCATCCCGACCCCTCCAAGCCGGAAAACCTGGCCGACGTCATCCATGCCCTGAAAACCACTGATGCGGAAATCGGCATTGCCTTCGACGGCGATGGCGACCGCCTGGGGGTGGTGACCAAGGATGGCGAAGTGATTTTCCCGGACCGCCAGCTCATGCTTTTCGCCGCCGACGTATTGTCGCGGGTACCGGGCGGCCAGATCATTTACGACGTCAAATGCACCCGTCTGCTGGCCCCCTGGATACGCCAGCACGGCGGTGAGCCCCTGATGTGGAATACCGGCCATGCCCTGATCAAGAAAAAGCTCAAGGAAACCGGCGCTCCCCTGGCCGGCGAAATGAGCGGCCACTGCTTCTTCAAGGAGCGCTGGTTCGGCTTTGACGACGGCCTGTACACCGGCGCCCGCCTGCTCGAAATCCTGGCCCGTTCCCCCGACGCCAATGCCGTGCTGAAAGGCCTGCCCAATTCGCCGAGTACCCCCGAGCTGAACATCAAGATGGCGGAAGGCGAACCCTTTGCCCTCATCGACAAGCTCAAGGCCGAGGGGCGTTTTGACGGCGCCGGGGAGATCATTACCATCGACGGCCTGCGGGTCGAATACGCCGACGGATTTGGTCTGGCCCGTCCATCCAATACCACGCCGGTGGTTGTGTTACGCTTTGAAGCGGACAACACGGCTGCCCTGGAACGCATCCAGGCCGGCTTCCGCCAGGCGCTGAATGGCATCTGGCCCGGTATTCAACTTCCTTTCTGAGGGCCCGTGGCAGATTCCGCTCCTTCGACCGACCAGCTCTTTCTCGGGCGTCAGCCCATCCTTGACCGGGAGCAGCGGCTCTTCGCCTATGAATTGCTGTTCCGGGACGGAAGCCGCAATGCGGCGGATGTCACCGATGGTGTGCAAGCCACCGCCAGGGTGATCGCCAATGCCTTCACCGAATTGGGCGTGGGCGATGCCCTGGGCAGCTGCCGGGGCTTTATCAATGTTGATGAGGCTTTTCTCTTCAGCGATTTGCTCGAACTTCTGCCGCGCCAGTCGGTGGTGCTGGAAGTGCTGGAAACGGTCCCCCCGACTCCGGCGGTCATCGAGCGCTGCATGGCGCTCAAGGCCGCCGGGTTTACCCTCGCTTTGGATGATGTCATCCAGCTGGAGCCGGAGTTTGCCGAACTGCTGGCTCTGGTCGAGATCGTCAAGGTCGATATCCAGCCCCTTTCCCGCGTTCAGCTCATGCAGCTGGTTGCCAAGCTCAAGCCGCTGGGCAAGGTCCTTCTGGCGGAAAAAGTGGATTCCCGCGAGCAAATGGACCAGTGCCTGAAGCTGGGCTTCTCCCTGTTCCAGGGCTATTTCTTTGCCCGGCCCACCGTCATCGCCGGCAAAAAGCTGGATCACTCGCAACTGGCGTTGATGAAACTGATGGGGCTGCTCCTCGGGGATGCCGATGTGGCCGAGCTGGAATCCGCGTTCAAGCCGCAGCCCGGCCTGACCATGAATTTGCTGCGCATGACCAATTCCGTGGGGGCGGGAACGACGGTTCGCATTACCTCCCTGCGTCATGCCATAACCGTTCTAGGCCGGCGGCAGCTCCAGCGCTGGTTACAGCTTCTCCTGTTCGCGGCCGGCAAGGAGCAGGGAACCGCCAGTCCCTTGCTGCAAATGGCGGCGACGCGGGGGCGCCTGATGGAGCTGTTGGTTGCCGATATGCGGCCCGCTGATGCCGCCCTCGCCGATCAGGCCTTCATGGTGGGCATCATGTCCCTGATGCCGGCCCTGATCGGCCTGCCGATTGCCGACATCGTCGTTCCCCTCGGCGTCCCCGGTGCGGTGCGGGAAGCCTTGTGCGAACATGGCGGCCAGCTTGGCCACCTGCTCCGCCTGGCGGAGAGCAGCGAATTGGGCGAGCCGCTGGAGGTCGGGCGCTGTCTGGAAGCCCTGCCGGGTATTACCCTTTCCCAGCTCAGCAGCCGCATGTTGCAGGCCTTGTTGTGGGCCAACGGCATTGCCCAGGAAGCCTCCGGCTAGGCGAAGGCGGTGTGGCCAGCGTGATCCGGCCCTTTTCGACGGATGCTGCCGGCTTCCCCCGGCGGCCAGGCATCATGGGGACTCGCCGGAATCCGTTTCGGCATTGCAGTCGCATCCCTTGCCGGCGGTAATCCATCGGCTGAACAGCCGGCTGGCGCCGTGGTTCAAGGCGCGAGGCAGCCAGGCCAGGTAGTAGTCGGGACGGGTCAGCAGTCCGCAGCGATAGCACGATTGGGCCGGCTGCCATTCCAGTGCAGGACAGGGTCCCTGTTTTTGCCGGAAGCGGAGGCGGGCGGCAGGGCAGGTTTCCAGCGCGCAGCACACGCCGCAGCCATTGCAGGGCTGACCGATGCCGGGTTTGGCCGGAGCCAGCCGGTGGAGATGAATGACCTGTTCGATGATGGGCGGATTCATGGTTGCGTAATGAACCATGTCCGACTCGATTGATCAAATGTTTCTCCCTCCCCAAAACAAGGAGTTCCCATGAAAAAGCTGATTTCCGGTTTGCTGGCCGTCGTTTTTGCCCTGGTCAGCGTCAGTACCCTGGCCTGTCCCGGCGACAAGGCCAAGGATGAAAAGCAGATGAGCACACCTTCCAAGCCCAAGGGTTGAGTTTGCGGTAGAAAGCCCTCAAGGCGCTTGCGGGCGCCTTTTTTCATGGTGGCGCCCGGCGGCCTTCAATCGTTGCGGCGGGCCGGCTCAGGTATGGAACCAATTCAGCTTGCGGCGGGGCAGCAGGTAGTCCAGTTCTTCATCGGGGCGATCTTGCAGGCGCAGGGCCCGCTCGATTCGGAGCGACGAGTCCTTGGCCAGGTCGATGATGATGGCCTGCCGGCGGGGAATTTCCGGTTCGTAGATCATGATCTGGGGGCTGAGGGGCGCATCGGTGGTGGCTGAGGCAACTACCGCGCCGATCCGGCCATCGCTCAGCTGCACAATGGAACCGGGGGGATAGACGCCCATGGCGCGCACAAAAAGTTGCAGGAGAACCGGGTCGAAGGCGCTTTGTTCCTTTGACCAGAGGGTGGCCAGTGCCTCCGAAGGGGACAGGGCGCGGCGGTAGTCCACCGGGTTGACCAGGTTGTCGAAGCGGTTGGCGATGGCCACGATGCGGGCGGCAACATTGATTTTCTGGTTGGACAGGCCATCGGGAAAGCCTTTTCCATCGCTTCGCTCGTGATGGTGCAGGATGGCGTCCAGGATGGGCGGCGCCAAGCGGCCGGCTCGCACGGCCTTTTCATGGCCGATCCGGCAGTGGGTCTGGTACACCGCCTCCTCGTGCTTGTTGCGGGCCGGGTTGCGCAGGATCGACGGATTGATGGACGCTTTGCCGATGTCGTGGAGCAGGGCGGCGATGCCTAGGGCGCTCAGGGCTTCCTCGGGGAGCCGGGCCTGCTTGCCGAGGAGCAGCGCCAGGGTCATCACCGACAGGGCGTGGGCCGCGTTGCCGTCGGTCTGGGCCTTGTCGGCGATCAGGGCAATGGCGCTGTCCGGATCGGCGAGGAGCGCGGCGACCGATTGTTCGCTGACCCGGGTCAGCTGTTTGACGCTTTCCGTCGGGTTGGCGTCAAAGGATTGAAAGACGCCGGCCATTGATCTGGCGGAGTTGCTATAGTGCTTTTGTGCGGCGTCAAGCTTGCTGCGCAAGGCCTCCATGACGAGGCTGCGAGCCTGCTTTTCGGCCATCTGCTGGGCCATCAGGGCGGCGATGCGGGCGTTTTCGGCCTCGGTTTCCGGGTCGCTGGCAGACTCCTCCGGTGCGGCGGGTTTCGGCAGCGGCGGCAGCTTGCAGCGGGTGACCTCGCAAAATAGCTGCGGCAGGTGCATGGCGGCGATCTGCCGCACCTGCTCCTCGTCGGTGATGACGAAGGAGTTGAACATGAACTGATGCTCGGTCCATGCCAGCGGCAGGCGGACATGCACGCCGGGGCGCAGTTGCGAGGCATCAATGCGGATTTCTCCCTCGCGGGGCTTGTGCGTGTCATGGTGGGCGGACATGGCGTTTTAGCGGGGTGAAAGGAAGAGTTCCGGATCGACCGGCGTTCCGTTGAGGATGACTGCCCAGTGCAGGTGCGGGCCGGTAACGCGGCCAGTGGCCCCGACGGCGCCGATGGGCTGGCCGCGTTGCACGGCCTGGCCGACGTGGACGGCGGTGCGCGAGAGATGCATGTAGGCGGTAATCAGCCCCTGGCCATGGTCGATGAAGACCGTGTTGCCGTTAAAGAAAAAGTCGCCGGTATGGGTAACCACGCCGGGGGCAGGCGCCTGGACAGCCGCTCCCGTGACAGCCTTGATATCCAGCCCGGCATGGGGATTGCGCGGGGTTCCGTTGAAAATGCGGCGCAGGCCGAAACGGGAGGACAGCGGTCCGGCAGCGGGCAGGGTGAGATCGGGTTCGAGAGGTCCGGCAGAAAACTGGCGCTTGATGCGCCGGGTGATTTCCTGTTCCCGCTCGATGCGGGCCAGATCCTCGGGGTTGGGCGTGACCTTGCCCTGATCGCGGATGGTCAGGCGCTGGGTCGGGTAGGCCTTCGCCTGCACGCTGAATTCGAGGGTTTCCTGCCGGTTGTCGCGTTCGATGCGGAGGCTTTGCGGGCCGGGGGGCGTATCCAGGTCTATGCCGAAGAGGACGAACCAGTGTCCCCGCTCCCGGACGACGGCCAGGGGCTGTTCGCCCTGCCGGGCGCGGGGGGGCTGTCCTTCTGCCGGACCGAGATCCATCACGGCAACGCCGCCGGGAACCCGGGAGTCCTGGGGCAAGGCCCAGGCCGAAGCGCCGGTCAGGGCAAGGACGGCCCACAGCAGGCGGGGAATGAGCGGGTTCAGGGCTGGCGCTCGTTGAAAGTGTTGCACTGGTGCATGTCGCCGGTTTCGAAGCCGCGCTTGAACCAGCGCACGCGCTGGGCCGAGGAGCCGTGCGTGAAGCTCTCCGGCACGATGCGGCCGCGTGCCTGCTGTTGCAGCCTGTCGTCACCGATGGCGGCGGCGGCCGTGAGCGCCTGCTCCAGTTCGCCGGGTTCCATGACGTGCTTCATGGTGTCGGTGCGCTTGCCCCAGACACCGGCC
>CAZHVZ010000153.1:611-6043 GCA_964536245.1 uncultured Rhodocyclaceae bacterium | reverse complement strand
CACGCCAACGTGGCGGCCAGGCAGCCACGGGCCGTGCTGCAGGGCCTGCTGGTCGAGCGCATGGCCGCCGCTGGCGGCGTCGAGGTGCTGGTGGGGGTGTCGCGCGACCCCGTCTTCGGCCCGGTGCTGACCTTCGGCGCCATCGACGCGCTCGAGGCCCACGCCTCCGACGCCATCAAGCACACCTATCTCGAAAAGATGATCTCCGGCGAATGGCCGGCGACGATGAACCTGACGGAATCCGGCGCGGGCTCGGACCTGAGCGAGATGCGCACGCGCGCCGAGCGCGCCGGCGACGGAACCTATCGCATCTTCGGCCAGAAGATTTTCATCACCTATGGCGATCACGACATGACGGACAATATTGTCCATCTCGTTCTCGCCCGCTTGCCGGACGCACCCGCCGGGGTGCGCGGCATCTCCATGTTCCTGGTGCCCAAGTTCCTGGTCAATGGTGACGGCTCGCTCGGGGCGCGCAATGACGCCTACTGCGTATCCGTCGAACACAAGCTGGGTATCCATGCCAGTCCCACCTGCGTCATGGCCTACGGCGATCACGGTGGCGCCATCGGCTATCTGCTCGGGGAAGCCAATCGCGGTCTGGAGTATATGTTCATCATGATGAACGAGGCCCGCCTCGGCGTCGGCCTGCAAGGGATTGCTCTCGGCGAGCGTTCCTACCAGCACGCCCTGGCCTACGCCCGCGAACGCAAGCAGGGGCGCGATGCAGTGACCGGCGAGGCGCTGGTTACCATCGACAAGCACCCGGATATCCGCCGTATGCTCATGCTCATGAAGAGCCGGGTCGAAGCCTGCCGGGCCATGGCCTATGTGACGGCCGGCATGATGGATCGGGCCCATGCCCACCCCGATCCGGAAGAGAAAAAGCGTAACCTGATGCTGGCAGAATTCATGATTCCCATCGTCAAGGGCGGTGGTACGGAAATGGGCATAGACGTGACCTCGCTCGGTGTCCAGATTCACGGCGGCATGGGCTTCATCGAAGAAACCGGCGCAGCCCAGCACTGGCGGGATTCCCGAATCACCACCATCTACGAAGGCACTACCGGCATCCAGGCCAATGACCTGATTTTCCGCAAACTGATGCGCGATGGGGGCGCTACGGCCCGGGTGTTCTTTAGCGAAATTGGCCAGACCGTCAAAGCCCTGGCCGCTTGCGAAGCTCCCGAACTGAACGCCGTCGGCCAGCGCCTGGCTGCCGCCCTGGAGGCCTGGATCGAAGCCACCGAATGGCTGGGCACCCATGCCAAGCAAGATCTGGCGGGGGTGCTGACGGCTGCCGTGCCGTATCTGCATCTGGCGGTGACCGTTTGCGGCGGCTGGCAAATGGCCCGCGCTGCCCTGGCGGCATCCCGGCGCCTGGCCGAGGGCGACAGCGACACGGTCTTCCTCAACGGCAAGATCGTTTCCGCCCGGTTCTACGCCGACCAGCTCCTGCCCATGGCGACGGCCTATGGCGAAACCGTGCGCAGCGGCAGCGCCGCTCTGTCGGCGGTGACCGACGAAATGCTGTAGCTTTCGGAGCAGGCAATCGGCAAGCCAAAGAAAAATTGGAATTGCTCATTGCCTGCAAGGTGATTCACTTGCTATAATGCGCGACTTTGTTTCGCACCATTAATTATCGGATTCCGTATGGCCAATACCGCACAAGCCCGCAAGCGCGCCCGTCAAGCCGACAAGCAACGCGCCCATAACGCCAGCCTTCGTTCCACGCTGCGCACCGCGATCAAGCGCGTGCGTCAGGCAATCGAAGCCGGCGACAAGACTGCTGCACAAGCTGTTTATCAGCAGCAGGTTTCCGTCATCGACCGTATCGCTGACAAGAAAATCGTTCACAAGAACAAGGCTTCCCGCTCCAAGAGCCGGCTGTCTTCCCAGATCAAGGCCCTGGCTGCCTGATTTCTGCCTGGCCGATTAAAAATGGCGCCTGCGGGCGCCATTTTTGTTTTGTGCCGGGATTTTCCGGGGTTTTCCGGAATCCGCTTTGGCCGGAATTTCCTGCTTTGCCTATTTGCCTTTGCTGCCGTCCAGGTAGCAGATACCGTCGATGACCTGGAGGTCATTGTCCTGGGCAAAATTGAGCATGAAACGGTAGGCCATGGGTTCGACTTCTCCCAGCCGGCCATCCACGAAGACGGCCTTTTCCCCGTTGTAATCGCCGGGGCCGACGTAAGGCGAGTACTTCATCTTGCGTTCAGCGCCAAAGGCAGACATCACACCGCATAAACGTTCGGCCCAGTCACTCGGGCGGAATTTTCTGCCTTCCCGGGTCAGGCCAACGATGATGAAGGGGGTGGATTCTGGCGTTGTCATTCTTTTATTGTCTCCGGCCTCAATGCGCAGGATTTTAGCAGAAGCCGCAGTGGTGTGGCATAAAAGCCAACTAGATTGGAAAATGTGTTCTGTGAGAACGAGATACGTTGATTTCCCATAATTGACTGCATATACTCAAGCTATTACTTTGATCCAAAGAGCCTTTCATGCAATCTCTGTCGATCACCAAATATGGTTTCCGGATCCGGACGCGCAATGGTGCCATCGTTGAGAATCTCTCCATCTTCGGGCAGGACGAGAGTGAGGCGCAGCGCAAGCTGCGTCAGATCTACAACGATTGTGAAATTCTTGAATCCCACAGCATACAAAAAACCTCGGTGACCGGTCGCAACGGTCATGTCTGCTACGAAGACGTGATGGACCTGCTGACCACGAACGGAAACCCTGCCAAGGCAGCCTAGTGTTTGACCGGGCGAGGGCCGGGGCATGACAGCCTGCCCGGCCCCGTGCGGTTTCCTCTCGCCATCGCGACGGCTTTGGCCGTGGTGATCCGGAGCGGGAGCGCGATTGAATCTGCCTGGTTTGGTGGAGCGCCGTGCTAGAGGTAGCCGAGGGATTGCAGTTCTTCGAGCAGCGTCTTGTAGTCGTGGGCGCCGGTACTTGAAGCGTTGTGGCGAAAGACATCCCGGTTGAGGGAAGGGCTTTCTGCCACGGCAACATTTTCCGAAATCACTGTCTCACAGACTTCGTCCGGGTAGCGTTCCCGCAACTTGTTGCGTACGTCGTCGCTCATGCGCCGGCGGCGGTCGAAACGGGTGAGCAGGTAGCGGCGTTCGACGCGGCGCTTGAGGACCGGTTCAAGGACTTGCAGGGTGCGGGTGATATGTTCGGCAGCCTGCAAGGACAGGTAGTCGGTGGAGACGGGTATGATCAGGCGGTCGCAGGCGAAAATGGCATTGAGCGCCAGAACGCCGATATAGGGGCAGCAGTCGACAATGACATGGCGCGGGCCGTTGGCCTTGTCCATGGCGTCCAGTCCGCTACGGAGCTTGTTGAGGATGGTCGGACCCTTGCCGAAAATGGAGTCCACCTTGATCAGCTGCTGGTGCGAGGGTACCAGATCGCCGACGTGCTCCCAGGGGACGATGAGTTCATTCAGGGAGCGGGTGTCCTGATAGAAGGCGAAGAGACTTTTTCCCGCTTCGGCGGGGAGGTTTCCCTGAATGCTGGAAAGGTGGCCCTGCGGATCAAGGTCAAGCAGCAGGGGCGATTGGCCGGAGCGGGTGAGGGCTGCGGCAAGGTTGAGCGAGGTCGTTGTCTTTCCGACACCGCCCTTTTGATTGAAAATGGAGATACGCATGGCTGCTGCTGGCTTGTCCGGGCTGGAAATTGGCTGTTGAAGGGCTGTCTGGGGGCTTCTATACAAGCCGCTATTTTTCACTTAAGATTCAATTTTCTGCAACTGTAGCAGGGTCTGCTGCACAGATGTAGTCGTTTCGGCGGCCAAGGCCGCCGTTTTCATTTCTTGCCGACGCCCAATTATGTCTCACCTAATGAATACCTATGCCCGCTTGCCGGTGGCTTTCAGCCACGGGCAAGGCAGCCGGGTCACCGATACCGATGGCCGGGAATACCTCGATGCCCTCTCCGGCATCGCCGTGTCCACCCTCGGTCACGCCCATCCCAAGCTGGTGGCGGCCATTGCCGAACAGGCCGGGCGTTTGCTCCATACCTCCAATCTCTACCGGATTCGTGAGCAGGAGCAACTGGCCGACAAGCTGGCAGCGCTTTCCGGTATGCAGGAAGTATTCTTCTGCAATTCCGGTTGTGAAGCCAATGAGGCAGCCATCAAACTGGCCCGCTATTTCGGCCACAAAAAGGGCATTGAAACGCCGACCATCATCGTCATGGAAAAAGCCTTTCATGGACGAACCATGGCGACTTTGTCGGCAACCGGCAACCGCAAGGCGCAAGCCGGCTTCGAGCCCCTGGTTTCCGGTTTTGTCCGGGTTCCCTACAACGATCTGGACGCCATTCGGGCGGTTGCCGAGCACAACAAGAATGTGGTCGCCGTCATGCTTGAAATCGTCCAGGGCGAAGGCGGCATCCATCTCGCCGCAGCAGACTTCCAGCGCGGCCTGCGCGCCCTGTGCGACGAGTTGGGCTGGCTGCTCATCTGCGACGAAGTGCAGTGCGGCATGGCGCGTACCGGCAAATGGTTCGGCTATCAGCATGCCGCGATCCAGCCGGACATCGCCACCCTGGCCAAGGGACTTGGTTCCGGGGTGCCCATCGGCGCCTGTCTGACTTCCGGTCAGGCAGCCGGCCTCTTCGGGCCGGGCAACCATGGTTCTACCTTTGGCGGCAATTTGCTGGCCTGTACGGCAGCCCTGACGACGATTGCCACGATCGAACAGGATGGTCTGATGGCCCAGGCTGAAAAAGTGGGAGCCCTGATCCGCAGCCGGTTTGCCGAAGCCTTTGCCGGAGTCAAGGGAATTACGGATATTCGCGGTCAGGGGCTGATGATCGGCATTGAGCTGGATCGTCCCTGTGGCGAACTGGTCGGCAAGGCGCTGGCTGCCGGACTGCTCATCAACGTTACGGCAGACAAGGTGGTGCGCCTGTTGCCGCCGCTTGTTTTCAGCGAAGCCGAAGCCGGGGAACTGGTTGAACGGCTGGCCCCGCTGATCAAGGACTTTCTGGCAGCTTGAGTACGGAACCCATGGCTATCAAGCATTTTCTGCAATTCAAGGATTTTTCCCGCGCCGAATTCGACTACCTGTTTGAACGTACGCGCTGGATCAAGGAACAGTTCAAGGCCTACCAGCAGTACTGGCCGCTTTCCGACCGTACCCTGGTGATGATTTTCGAAAAGGCCAGTACCCGCACCCGCCTCTCCTTCGAGGCCGGCATGCACCAGCTGGGAGGGTCGGCGATTTACCTCAATACGCGGGATTCCCAATTGGGGCGGGGCGAACCGGTCGAGGATGCGGGTGAGGTCATTTCCCGCATGAGTGACCTGGTCATGATCCGGACCTATGAGCAGGACATCATCGAGCGCTTTGCCAGCCATTCCCGGGTGCCGGTGATCAATGGCCTGACCAACGAATACCACCCCTGCCAGATTTTGGCGG
>CAZHVZ010000153.1:0-464 GCA_964536245.1 uncultured Rhodocyclaceae bacterium | reverse complement strand
ACGAGGTGGCGGCGGAACGGGCAGGTTTGCACAACAGCGATCATTTCAAGCAGTTTGCCGACCCCATGGATGCCTGCCGGGGGGCTGATCTGGTGACCACCGATGTGTGGACGTCGATGGGCTTTGAGGCCGAAAACGAAGCACGCATCAAGGCCTTTGCCGACTGGTGCGTCGATGGGGATTTGATGCGGGTGGCCAATGCCAATGCGGTTTTCATGCATTGTCTGCCGGCGCACCGGGGCGAGGAAGTGACTGCCGAGGTGATTGACGGGCCGCAGTCCGTAGTCTGGGACGAAGCCGAGAACCGTCTGCATGTGCAGAAAGCGTTGATGGAATACCTGCTTCTGGGCAGGATTGAAACCAAGTAAGGGAGCATAAATGAGCGAAGTCAAGAAAGCAGTCCTGGCCTATTCCGGTGGCCTCGACACGTCCTTCTGCGTGCCGTGGTTGAAGGAGACTTACGG
>CAZHVZ010000152.1:5607-6045 GCA_964536245.1 uncultured Rhodocyclaceae bacterium | reverse complement strand
CGAACGGCGAACTGGTAAACGCTTAAGGAGCAGTCATGGCGCGTTTGCAACAGTATTACAAGGACACCGTGGTTGCTGGCCTGGTTAAGCAGTTTGCTTACAAGTCGGTAATGCAGGTACCGCGCATCACCAAGATCACCTTGAATATGGGTGTTGGTGAGGCGGTGGCTGACAAGAAGGTGCTTGAGCATGCCGTAGGTGACATGCAGAAGGTTGCCGGTCAGAAACCGGTTACCACAAAAGCCCGTAAGTCGATCGCCGGCTTCAAGATCCGTGATGGCTACCCGATTGGCTGCATGGTTACCCTGCGCGGGCCGCGCATGTTTGAATTCCTGGATCGTCTGGTGTCCGTGGCGCTGCCTCGGGTGCGTGACTTCCGGGGGATTTCGGGCAAGGGTTTTGATGGCCAGGGCAATTACAACATGGGCGTCAAAGAGC
>CAZHVZ010000152.1:0-5597 GCA_964536245.1 uncultured Rhodocyclaceae bacterium | reverse complement strand
ATCGAGTATGACAAGATCGATGCTCTGCGTGGTATGAATATCAGTATCACGACGACCGCGAAGACTGATGCAGAAGCCAAGGCTCTGCTTGCAGCCTTCAAGTTCCCGTTCAAGAATTGAGGAAATCATGGCAAAACTTGCTCTGATTAATCGTGAAGAAAAGCGTCGCAAGCTGGTGGCGCAATACGCCAAAAAGCGTGCTGCCTTGGAAGCGATCATTAACAATGTCAGCTACACGGATGCTGAGCGTTACGAAGCTCGTCTCAAGCTTCAGGCTTTGCCGCGCAACTCCAGCCCGTCTCGCTTGCGTAATCGTTGCCAGCTGACCGGTCGTCCGCGTGGTGTTTTCCGTAAATTCGGTCTTTGCCGTCACAAGATCCGCGAACTTGCCTTCCGCGGTGAAGTTCCTGGCATGACCAAGGCAAGCTGGTAAGGGGTCGAAGATGAGCATGTCTGATCCGATCGCGGACATGCTGACTCGCATCCGCAATGCCCAGCTCGCCGAAAAGGCGTCTGTGTCCATGCCGTCGTCCAAGGTCAAGGTGGCAATTGCCGCCGTCCTCAAGGATGAAGGTTACGTTGAAGATTTTGTGGTTCGTCAGGCTGATAACAAGCCGACGCTCGAGATCACCCTGAAGTACTACGCCGGCCGTCCGGTTATTGAGCGCATTGATCGCGTTTCAAAGCCCGGTCTGCGTATTTACAAGGGTTGTGATGACATTCCTCGTGTTATGAACGGTCTGGGCGTCGCCATCGTGTCGACTCCCAAGGGCGTCATGACCGACCGCAAGGCCCGCGCCAGCAAGGTTGGTGGCGAAGTGCTTTGCTACGTGGCGTAAGGGAGCAAACATGTCCCGTATTGGTAAGAATCCCATCCCGTTGCCGGCTGGTGTGGAGGTTAAGGTTGCTGGTGAGCAGATCACTGTCAAGGGTCCTTTGGGTACCCTGGCGACGGCTGCGCACCCTTCGGTGAAGGTGGCGGTTGATGGTCAGAACGTCGTCGTCTCGATGATTGAAGGTGCGGTCAATGCAGGTGCCATGTGGGGTACCATGCGGGCCAACCTGAATAACATGGTGACCGGTGTTTCCAAGGGTTTCGAGCGCAAGCTGCTGCTGGTTGGCGTGGGCTACCGTGCCCAGGCTCAGGGCGACACGCTGAACCTGTCGCTTGGCTTTTCTCACCCGGTTGCGCACAAGATGCCGACTGGTGTGAAGGTCGAGTGTCCGACCCAGACCGAGATCCTGCTCAAGGGGGCCGACAAGCAGCAAGTCGGTCAGGTTGCCGCCGAAGTGCGCGCTTATCGCAAGCCGGAGCCCTATAAGGGCAAGGGTGTGCGTTATAGCGACGAGACGGTGGTTATCAAGGAAACCAAGAAGAAGTAAGGGTGGCATATGTTTAACAAGAACGAAGCGCGTTTGCGCCGCGCCCGCAAAACCCGGGCCAAAATCGCCGAGCTGAAGGCTGTTCGTTTGTGCATTAACCGCACCAATGGCCATATGTACGCCCAGATCATTTCGCCTTGCGGCGGCAAGGTTCTGGCAGCGGCTTCCACGCTCGAGCCGGGTGTCCGCAAGGATCTTTCCAACGGCGGCAACAAGGCTGCGGCAAGCACCATCGGCAAGCTGATCGGTGAACGTGCCAAGGCGGCTGGTATCGAGCAGGTTGCTTTCGACCGCTCGGGTCTTCAGTACCACGGACGTGTTCAAGCGTTGGCCGAAGCCGCGCGTGAAGCCGGCCTGAAGTTCTGACCGCGACGACAAGGACGAGGTAAGTTATGGCTAAACCTGAAAGAAACAAGAAGCCCCAGCAGTCTGAAGAGCGCGATGATGGCATGCGCGAAAAGATGGTCTCGGTCAACCGTGTCACCAAGGTGGTTAAGGGTGGCCGGATTCTCGGCTTTGCCGCACTGACCGTGGTCGGTGACGGTGATGGCGGTATCGGCATGGGCAAGGGCAAGTCCCGCGAAGTGCCGGTGGCGGCCCAGAAGGCGATGGAAGAAGCGCGTCGCAAGCTGAAGAAGGTCAACCTGAAGAACGGCACGGTGCATCACACCGTCATGGGTCGTCACGGTGCGACCACTGTCATGATCCAGCCGGCTCCGGATGGTACCGGGATTATTGCCGGCGGCGCCATGCGGGCCGTGTTCGAGGTGGTCGGGGTTACCAATGTGGTGGCCAAGGCGCACGGCTCGACCAATCCTTACAACATTGTGCGTGCCACGATCGACGGCTTGTCGAAAGTGAATACGCCTTCCGAGATTGCTGCCAAGCGCGGCAAGTCGGTTGAACACGTCCTGGGGTAAGCCATGTCGGACAAAAAAATCAAGGTGACGCTCGTCAAGAGCGTGATTGGGACCAAGCAGGACCACCGTGCTACCGTGCGCGGCCTCGGTCTGCGCAGGCTCAACAGCAGTTCCGAGCTGATTGATACGCCTGCGGTGCGTGGCATGATTCACAAGGTTCAGTACCTGGTGAAGGTTGAGGGTTAAGCGATGCGTCTGAATACGATCAAGCCGGGTGACGGCTCCAAGAAGGCCGCCAAGCGCGTTGGCCGTGGCATCGGCTCCGGTCTGGGCAAGACTGCCGGGCGCGGCCACAAAGGTCAGAAATCCCGCTCCGGTGGTTTCCACAAGGTTGGCTTTGAGGGCGGTCAAATGCCTTTGCAGCGCCGTTTGCCGAAACGTGGTTTCAACTCCCTGACCCGTGCTCGCAACTACGAAATCCGTTTGAGCGACCTCGAGCGCTTTCCCGTCGAGGATATCGATCTGCTTGCCCTGCAGGCGGCCGGTATCGTTCCGGGCGATGCACTCTCGGCCAAGGTGATTCTCTCCGGTGCGCTTACCCGCAAGGTGAATCTCAAGGGCATCGGTGCAACCAAGGGTGCCAAGGCAGCGATTGAAGCTGTCGGCGGCACCGTTGGCGAATAATCAGAGAATAGAGAGAGGTTAGGACGTTGGCAGCGAATCCCAATACGGTTGGCAAAGGCGGCAAGTTCGGCGATCTCAAGCGCCGGCTGTGGTTCCTCCTTGGCGCGCTGGTCGTCTATCGCATCGGCGCGCATATTCCGGTGCCGGGGATCGATTCCAATGTTCTGACTGAACTTTTCAAGTCGCAGCAGGGCGGTATCCTGGGCATGTTCAACATGTTCTCGGGGGGCGCCCTGTCGCGCTTTACCATTTTTGCGCTGGGGATCATGCCGTATATTTCGGCATCGATCATCATGCAGTTGATGAGTGTGGCCAGTCCGCAACTGGAAGCGCTTAAAAAGGAAGGCGAAGCCGGTCGTCGCAAGATCACCCAGTACACTCGCTACGGCACCCTGGCTCTGGCGCTGTTCCAGGGGATGGGGATCGCCATTGCGCTGGAAGCGCAGCCGGGGCTGGTCATAGAGCCGGGCTTCATTTTCCGCCTGACGGCGATTACGACGCTGGTCACCGGTACCATGTTCCTGATGTGGCTGGGCGAACAGATTACCGAACGCGGCTTGGGTAACGGCATTTCCATCATCATTTTCGCCGGCATTGCCGCCGGTTTGCCGACCGCCATCGGCGGCCTGCTTGAGCTGGTGCGCACCGGCGCCATGCACCCCCTCACCGCCTTGGTGATCTGCGTGCTGGTGGTGGCGGTTACCGCTTTTGTGGTCTTCGTCGAACGCGGTCAGCGCAAGATCCTGGTTAATTACGCCAAGCGCCAGGTTGGCAACAAGATTTACGGGGGGCAGAGTTCCCATCTGCCGCTTAAATTGAACATGTCCGGGGTGATCCCGCCTATTTTTGCCTCATCGATCATTCTTTTCCCGGCGACTCTGGCTGGGTGGTTCGGTTCCGGTGATTCCATGCGCTGGTTGAAGGATATTGCCGGCGGCCTGTCGCCCGGCCAACCGGTGTACGTCATGCTGTATGCGGCGGCGATTGTTTTCTTCTGCTTCTTCTACACCGCCCTGGTTTTCAATTCCAAGGAAACGGCTGACAATTTGAAGAAAAGCGGCGCCTTCGTTCCCGGTATTCGTCCGGGCGAACAAACCGCTCGCTATATCGACAAGATTCTGATGCGGCTGACCTTGGTTGGCGCCGGTTACATCACCATTGTTTGCTTGCTGCCCGAATTTTTGATCCTGAAGTGGAACGTACCCTTCTATTTCGGCGGCACTTCCCTATTGATTATTGTCGTTGTTACGATGGACTTTATGTCTCAGGTCCAGGCTTATGTGATGTCGCATCAGTATGAGAGCCTACTGAAGAAAGCGAATTTCAAGGGCTCGCCTCTGATCAAGTAAGACGTGTATGTCCAAGGAAGACGTAATTGAAATGCAAGGCGAGGTTGTCGAAAACCTCCCAAATGCGACTTTTAAGGTCAAGCTGGAAAATGGGCACATCGTGCATGCCTTTATTTCCGGAAAAATGCGGATGCACTACATCCGGATTCTTCCCGGAGACAAGGTTACCGTACAGATGACGCCTTACGATTTAACAAAGGCCCGGATTACTTTCCGGGTCAAGTAAAGATTCTCTACGCAATAAACCGCAGGGCAAGGAATCACGGCTGCTTCCAAGCCCTCGCAGACGAGGAGTAAGACATGAAAGTGCAACCTTCAGTGAAGCGCGTATGCCGCAATTGCAAAGTAATCCGTCGCAAGGGTGTCGTTCGCGTCATTTGCAAGGATCCGCGTCATAAGCAACGCCAGGGTTAATTCTCTGGTTGAGTCCGGTATTCGTTAATTTTCGAAAAATTGGAGTGATTCGATGGCCCGTATCGCAGGGGTAAACATTCCGAACCATCAGCATGCAGAAATCGCACTTACCGCGATTTTCGGCATCGGCCGTACCCGCGCCCAGAAGATCTGTGACGCGGCCGGCATCGTTCGTAGCAGAAAAATGAAGGACATTTCAGACGCTGAAATGGATCGTTTGCGTGAAGAAGTCGGCAAGTTCACCGTTGAAGGTGATCTGCGCCGCGAAGTCACGATGAACATCAAGCGTTTGATGGATCTGGGTTGTTATCGTGGCATGCGTCATCGCAAGGGTCTGCCTTGCCGTGGCCAGCGCACCCGTACCAATGCACGTACTCGCAAGGGTCCGCGCAAGGCCATCGCTGGCAAGAAGTAATAGGGACTGAACATGGCAAAGACAGCTACCAAAGTTCGCAAAAAGGTCAAGAAGAATGTGGCCGAGGGCATTGCCCACATCCACGCTTCTTTTAACAACACCATCATCACCATCACCGACCGTCAGGGCAATGCCTTGTCGTGGGCGACTTCCGGTGGTGCCGGTTTCCGTGGTTCGCGCAAATCCACTCCCTTCGCTGCCCAGGTGGCTGCCGAAGCAGCCGGCAAGGCTGCTCAGGAGTGTGGTGTCAAGAACCTCGAAGTCCGCATCAAGGGTCCCGGCCCTGGCCGCGAATCGTCTGTCCGTGCGCTGAATGCGCTGGGCATGAAGATCACCGCGATTTCCGACGTGACGCCGGTACCGCACAACGGTTGCCGTCCGCCCAAGAAACGCCGCATCTAAGGAGAAAGACAAGTGGCTCGTAATCTCGATCCGAAATGCCGTCAGTGCCGCCGCGAAGGCGAAAAGCTTTTCCTCAAGGGCGAAAAGTGC
>CAZHVZ010000151.1:4454-6045 GCA_964536245.1 uncultured Rhodocyclaceae bacterium | reverse complement strand
CATTGAGGGTTCGGCAGCCAGGGCGCGCCCCAGCTCCACCCGTTTTTGCAGGCCGTAGGGCAGGCGTCCAACCGGCGTCTTGCGGATATGCTGGATTTCCAGGAAATCGATCACCTCTTCCACCTTCCTGCGGTGCTCCAGTTCCTCCTTGCGAGCCCGCCCGAACCATAGTGCATGTTCGATGAAGTTGGATTTCATTTTGGTGATGCGCCCGGTCATGATGTTGTCGAGCACACTCATGCCTTTGAACAAGGCGATGTTCTGGAAGGTTCTGGCGATATTCTGGCGGGCCGCCATATGCGGCTCCATTTTTTTTCGCTCTTCGCCGCGAAAAACGATCTGGCCTTCCTGCGGGTGATAAACGCCATTGATGACGTTGAGCATGGAGCTCTTGCCCGCCCCGTTGGGGCCGATGATGGCGCGAATTTCGTGCTCGCGGATGTTGAAGGAAATGTCGGTCAGCGCCTTGACGCCGCCAAAACGCAGGGAAATGTTTTGCAGATCGAGAATGACGTCGCCTATTTTTTTGCTCATGGTCAGGCTGCCTTTTTCACGACCGGAAAGGTCTTTGCATCAACAATCCTGAGGTCGGCCGATACCTTGCCGCGTCGACCGTCCTCAAATTTGACTTCGGTTTCGATGAACTGGGAGGATTTTCCTTCGTACAGCGCATCGATCAGCACCTTGTATTTTTCCGCCACGAAATTGCGGCGTACCTTGCGGGTACGGGTCAGTTCATCGTCATCGGGATCAAGTTCCTTGTGGAGAACCAGAAAACGGTGAATCTGGGAGTCCGCCACCATGCTGTCATTGACCAGTTCGGCGTTGACCTGCTCGACACATTCGCGGATCAATTCCAGGACCTCCGGCTTGGCCGCCAGGTCGGTATAGCCGGAATAGGCAATCCCCCGGCGCTCGGCCCAGTTTCCGACCGCCCCGATGTCGATATTGATGAAGGCACAGACCATGTCCCGGTCATGTCCGAAACAGACCGCTTCCTTGACGTGCTGGAAGAACTTGAGCTTGTTCTCGATGTAGTTGGGAGCGAACATGGCGCCGTTCTGGAGCTTGCCGACGTCCTTGGCGCGGTCGATGATCTTGAGATGACCGTCTTCATCGAGAAAGCCGGCGTCGCCAGTCATGAAATAACCGTCGGCATTGATCGATTCGGCGGTGGCATCCGGACGCTTGTAGTATTCCTTCAGCAGCATCGGCCCCTTGACCAGCACTTCGCCGTTGTCGGCGATCTTGATCTCGACGCCGGGGGCCGGTACGCCGACGGCGTCAAACTTGATCTGGCCGTCCGGCTGAATGCAGACATAGGCGCAGGTCTCGGTCTGACCGTAGAACTGTTTGAGATTGATGCCGATGGAACGGTAAAAGCGGAACAATTCCGGGCCAATGGCAGCACCTGCCGTGTAGGCGACCCGCACCCGGCTCATGCCCAGGACATTGCGCAGCGGGCCGTAAATGAGAAAATTGCCCAGTGCATAGAGCAGCCGGTCGGCTGCGCCAACCGGCTTGCCATCCAGAATTTCCGCTCCGCAGCGCTTGGCGACGGCCATGAAGTAATGGAACATCTTGTACTTGA
>CAZHVZ010000151.1:0-4444 GCA_964536245.1 uncultured Rhodocyclaceae bacterium | reverse complement strand
CCATGCGGATCATCACCGAAGTGAGCAGGCTTTCAAAGACACGGGGTGGAGCAAAGTAATAGGTGGGGCCGATTTCCCGCAGGTCGGTCATGACCGTGTCACCGGACTCCGGACAATTGATGGCGAAACCGGCAACCAGCGCCTGGGCGAAGGAAAACAGGTGGTCACCGACCCAGGCCATGGGCAGGTAGGAAAGAATATCGCCATCGGCTGTCATGTTGTCCACTGCGACGCCACCTTGGGCGGCAGCGATGAAGGCAGCATGGGTCTGGCAAACGCCCTTCGGCTTGCCGGTGGTGCCCGAGGTGTACAGCATTACCGAGATATCATCGAAATGCCCTTTTTCCACCTCGGCATTGAGAAAGTCGGAATGATTGCGGTCATGAATTCGCCCCATTTCCATCAATTCGTGGATGTCGTGCAGGAAAGGCTGGTTGTAGTGGCGCATGCCTCGCGGATCGTCGTAGATGATATGGGCGAGCTGGGGAACCTGATCGCGCACCTCCAGCATTTTGTCCACCTGCTCCTGGTCCTCGACCACGGCAAAGCGAATGCCGGCATCCTGCAAAACAAAAAGCATTTCCGCCGCCACTGCATCCTGATAGAGCGGCACCGGCACGCCGCCCAGGCACTGGGCAGCGGTCATCATCATGTAAAGATGGGGGCGGTTGTCACCAATGATCGCGAGATTATCGCCGCGCTTGAAGCCCAGCGCCGCCAGGCCGCAGGCAATGGCGCGGACGCGCTCGGCGACATCGGACCAGGTCCACGTCTGCCAGATACCCAGATCCTTTTCACGCATGGCCGGAGCATTGCCGCGCACATTGGCGTGATGAAACAAAAGGCGCGGAAAGGTGTGCAACCCGTCCAGCGCCGAGGAAGATGCCCCGACAGCCATTATTCGTCTCCTCTATGCCGCACTGCTTGGGTGCGGTCCTGCGTTGTTTTATGCATTGTGGTCGTTGTCTGGCCTACGGTAAACCTTGCAGTGCACCAAGACAAATCGCCAAGCTTGCGGCGCAGTTTAGGCAAGCCCTCGGCTTATAATTGTCATCCGGCAGACAATCGGAAGTTTTTTTGAAAAACGCTGAAGAATTACTCCGTACATCGCAGTGGGGGCGGGAGCTTTCTCCCGAGGCCATGGAGCGCGCCATTGCCGGAACCATTGAGCGGGTGGTCCCGGCCGGGGGGTATATTTGCCTCAAGGGTGACCCCGTGGAGCAGTGGTTCGGAGTCATCGAAGGGCTGGTCAAGATTGCCAGTTGCTGGGCGACCGGAAAAACCATGACGTTCACCGGCGTCCCGCCCGGAGGCTGGTTGGGCGAGGGGTCCATGCTCAAACGCGAGCCGCGCAAGTACGATGTGGTTGCCCTGCGCGATTCGCGGATTGCCTACATGAACCGCAGCACGTTCCAGTGGCTTCTTGACAACAGTATTCCGTTCAACCGCTTTCTGGTCACCCAGCTGAATGAGCGGCTCGGCCAATTCATCGCCCTGGTTGAACATGAGCGCCTGCTCGATACGGATTCACGTATCGCCCGCTGTCTGGCGGGTTTGTTCAATCCGGTGCTTTATCCCGGCACGCATCACCAGCTGGAAATATCCCAGGAAGAACTTGGCTATCTGACCGGGGTATCCCGCCAGCGCGCCAATCAGGCGCTCAAGGCACTGGAGGACAAGGGGCTGGTGAGCATTGAGTACGGTGGCATTACCGTCCTCAATCTGGACGGTCTGCGCACCTTTGGCGACTAGCGCCGGGCCTTGCCAAGAATATCTGCCGCCTGCTCGATCGTCTGAATATTTGTTCCGGTTTGATGCTGGACGAAGAGCGAAGCCCACTCAAAAAAAGTCGCCTCGGCCACTTCCGGATAGCGGCGCTCAACGGAACGCCGACGCTCGGGCACACTCTTGGGGGGTCCGGATTCTCTTTGCCGACGATCCCGGCTGGCTCTACGCTCACTCCCGCTGCTCATCATTTTTCTCCTGGAAACGCCGCATGGTCACAGCAGGCCGGCCACATGAACTCTCTGCGTCGTGCACTTTAGCAGCCGGGTTATACAAAGAATGTGAATTAATTCTCTGCCATGAGAACAAATCGGCGGATGGCGATTGATCTGGCCACGCTCAGCGCATCAAGCGTCCGGATGAGCCGACAATGGTGACTTCAGCAAAACGAGAGCCGGCGTGGTCCGTTGGCGTGTAATTGAGCTGATAGCCTCCGGCATCGTAGTTGCGCAGGCTTTCCAGCGCGGCCAGCAGCTTTTCCCGGTTGGGCTGCGGCCCGGCCCGGCGTAGCGCTTCGACCATCACCTTGGCGGCGACGTAGCCCTCGAGCGTCGTGTAAGTAAGGCCAGCCTTGGGCTGCAAGGCTGCCGGCAATTTCAGGAACTCGCGCACCACCGGGGCCGAGGCGTTACCCGGATAGGGCATGACCTGGGAGATGGCAATGCCCGTGGCTTCCTTCCCCAATTCGGTGGTCAGCGCCTTGTAGCCGACCACCGACAGGGCAAACAGTTGGGCCGGATTGCCGGTCTTGCGCAGTTCCCGAACAAACGCAGCGGTCGCCTTGTACGGGCTGATCAGCACGACAGCCTGGGGGTTGGCGGCAACAATGGTTTTGACTGCCGGCTGAACATCCAGGCTGACCTTGTCGTAAGGCGCCTTGGCCAGGACTTCGATCTGGCGTTTCTTGAGGGCGCTGTCCACTCCGGCCAGACCGGATTTTCCGAAGGCGTCGTCCTGATAGAAAACAGCAATGCGCCGGATACCGACAGCCGTCAGCTGCTCGACAATTTTCTCCGTTTCGTCACCATAACTGGCGCGCACCCAGAATACGTTCCGATTGAACTTGCGCAGTTCATCGGAGCCGGTAAATGGGGCGATCGACGGAATTCCGGCATCGTCGATCAACGGCTGGACTGCTCCGACGTTGGCCGTTCCAAACATGCCGAAGAAGGCCAGAACGCCGCTTTCCTTGATCAGCTTTCGGGCATTTTCCTCCGTGCGCGCCACGACGTAGCCGTCGTCCAGGCTCTGTAACTCGATACGCCTGCCGTGCACGCCGCCCCGTTCGTTGATTGAATTGAAATAGGCAAGCGCGCCATCCCGGTATTCGCTGCCCAATTCGGCCAGCGGACCGGTCAGGGGGACGGACTGCCCGATACGGACGGTGCTCTCCTGGGCGGTTCCGAGAAGAGCCATAAACAGGCAGGAAAACCCTGCCAAGAGGTGGCGCAAACGACGCATTGCTGTCTCCTTTGGTGAGCGCGAGGAAATGGATGCCGATGGCAGATTCCGGCTTATTCGGGAAATTCCCTGTTTTGGCTAATCTATCGCCAAAAAGCCCGACCAACTGTCACCAATCCGACACTTGCCCGTCCGGCAGAAAAATAGGAAACGGCGGGGTACATAGCCCCGCCGTTGTTGTTTGCCCGCCAGGGTAAGGCGGGCGTGCAGTTCTCCTCTTTGTCGGAGGAGTTTGGTAAGGCCTTACATGCTGCGGCGGTACTGCCCGCCCACCTCGTAGAGCGCCGAGCTGATCTGGCCGAGGGAACAATAGTTGACGGCATCGACCAGCACGGCGAAAACGTTGCCGTTGTCGATCACCGTCTGCTTGAGTTTTTCCAGCATGGCGGCGGATTGGCCGGCATTGCGGGCATGGAAGTCGCGCAGGCGGGTGATCTGAGACTGCTTTTCCTCTTCCGTCGAGCGGGCCAGTTCGATTTCCTGCTGCGCCATGCCCTTGGGATTGAGGAAGGTGTTCACGCCGATGATCGGGTAGGAACCGTCGTGTTTCTTGTGCTCGTAGTAGAGCGACTCCTCCTGGATCTTGCCGCGCTGGTAGCCGGTCTCCATGGCGCCAAGTACGCCGCCGCGACTGGCGATGGCTTCGAATTCCTTCAACACGGCTTCTTCCACCAGATCGGTCAGTTCATCGATAACGAAAGCGCCCTGGTTGGGGTTCTCGTTCTTGGCGACACCCCATTCGCGGTTGATGATCAACTGGATGGCCATGGCGCGGCGCACGCTTTCCTCGGTCGGCGTCGTGATCGCCTCATCGTAGGCGTTGGTGTGCAGCGAATTGCAGTTGTCGTAAATGAGCGCCTGCAAAGTGGTACGGATGTCGTTGAGGTCCATTTCCTGGGCGTGCAGCGAGCGGCCTGAGGTCTGGATGTGGTACTTCAGCTTCTGGCTGCGCTCGTTGGCCCCGTACTTATTCTTCATCGCCACAGCCCAGATGCGGCGGGCGACACGACCGATCACCGAGTATTCCGGGTCCATGCCGTTGCTGAAGAAGAAGGACAGGTTGGGCGCGAAATCGTCAATGTGCATTCCCCGGGCCAGGTAGGACTCGACGTAGGTGAAGCCGTTGGACAGGGTGAAGGCCAACTGGCTGATCGGGTTGGCGCCGGCTTCGGCGATGTGGTAGCCGCTGATCGACACC
>CAZHVZ010000150.1:0-6101 GCA_964536245.1 uncultured Rhodocyclaceae bacterium | reverse complement strand
GCCTGATATTTTTCTCCGGCCTGTGCCCACAATGCCCGCGCAGCTAGCAGATCAGTTTCTTTCACCGCCAGTGATTCATCGTCAAGCGTATTGCCCCAATTGTTAAGAGCCTCATGCATATCCGGTTTGATGGCCAGCGCAGCCTGATATTTTTCTCCGGCCTGTGCCCACAAGCTCCGCGCATCACCAAGGTTGGTAGCACCGAGTGACTGCGCATCTCTGTCTAAATCATCTCCCAACTGAATCCAAGCCCAGGCGGCATAGTCTTTTTCTTCATCGGTGGGTGCAGCGAGAGACGCATACCAATCCAGCACCCGCTCATTCTCTCCGGAAAGCAACCATTTGGATGGCACGGCTACCGGACTGGCAGCCGCCGCCGAGCCGACAGTCGGATGGCCAAATCCGCTCGCCATTGAGCAGGCATCGAGTTTTTATGCAATCCTTCACCAAGGCTGGTTCCAAGCGCCCCTCCTGTGTCGAAGTCAATATCGGCAACCATTGTCCGCACATGCTGAATGGGGTCGGCAAGGATATCAGGCGGAAAAGCATCAAGCTTTTGCGCCAACTCAACAAAAAAACGGTCGGCATCCTGACCGCCAACGTAGAAGGCGTCCTTGTTTTCCGGGGTTTCAAACAGGTGCTTTTTTAGCGCCTCCGACGGGTCTGCGTCGTGACCGATCCAGAAAAGCCCCCCATCAAAACAATTCTGAGCAGCCAGAATTTCCAGCAAGGGGTCCGCTTCGCCACTATAGCCGGCGATCAACCAGGTACGTCGCGTTCCGGTATCTTTGACAATTTCCAGAAGCCGGCTGCGATGCGCATTGAGTTCTTCGTCGGTATTGAGGAAAACAAAGCCGGTATGTTGCCCGTTCAAGTAAAAAATCGATTGGGGCGCAATAGCCGCTGGGCGGAATCGATTCGCAGTGGCCAAGTCGTAAATCGCTGGATAAAGACCTACGATGGCACAGGCCCGAGCCAGCAAAGGGTCAAAATTTACCGTCAACACCCGATCCACATGCTGATTCTTGAACATCTGAGCCAGCGCCAGATGGGCCCAGTTGATCCTGGCTTTTTCAATATGCGTTTGAAGTAGCTGCCGACGCTGCTGGGTGGTCAAGGTGGACATCACCTTGTTGTAATTTCTCTTGTCAGTGGCCCGCCCGTAAGCCGACGGAAAGGTCTGCTCGATTTCCCGAATCAATGCCCCGGCCAGAGGGATTCCGGCACTCTTGGAACAACCGGCCCCTATCAATACTACGCACTGACCACTGGCGGCACGTATCGCCTCCGCAACATCATCGACTTTTCTACGCCATTTCATACAAGCCCTCAAAGGCACAATACCTACAAATAAGGCAGACAGCATAACTTAATGCGTTTGACACTTGCATAATATTGATAAAAACGGCTCCGCAAAACGGTTCAGGATGGCGCGATACCAAAAAAAACCACAATCCATACCAACACCCTCCGTTTGCGTGGGGCATATCAGTGTCTGAACCTTCCCTCGCTGCGCCAGTCGTAACAAACGCCATCACATGCGGCCAAGCAACGGAATACCGGCCAACCCCCCTATAGAGCAACCCCATGAACCTCGCCGCATCGACCACTGTTAGTCAACGCCTTTTCAACTTCGACAACACCTATTCCCACGAGCTGCCGGGATTTTACGTTGCCTGGGAGCCGGAAGCCGTACCGAAACCCGAACTGCTGCGGCTGAACCACGTGCTGGCCGGGGAGCTGGGAGTGGACCCGGACCTTCTGGGCAGTCCGACAGGCATAGCCGCGCTGGGTGGCAACCTGGTTCCCGACGGTGCTGAGCCCTTGGCCCAGGCTTATGCCGGACACCCTTTGGGGGGTTTTTCCCCGGAACTGGGGGTTGGCCGCGCCCTGCTGCTGGGCGAGGTGATCGACCGCTACGGCAGGCGCCGGGACATCGCCCTCAAGGGTTCCGGCCGCACGCCATTTTCCCGCAATGGCGATGGTAAATGTGCCCTCGGCCCGGCCTTGCGCGAATACCTGGTCAGCGAGGCCATGGCGGCATTGGACATTCCGACCACACGGGCCTTGGCGGTCGTCACCACCGGGGAAATGATCCGCCGTGACCATCCCCTGCCGGGAGCGGTACTGACCCGTGTCGCGTCCAGCCATATTCGGGTTGGAACCTTTGAATTCATGGCTGCCCATCGTGGTCCCCGGCAGGTCCAGCAGCTGGCAGACTATGTGATTGCCCGCCATTACCCGGCGCTGGCCGACCATCCGCAAGCTGCCCTGGCCTTGCTGGAAGCGGTGGCCGGGCGGCAGGCGGAACTGATTGCCGGCTGGCAGGGTGTCGGTTTCATCCATGGTGTGATGAACACGGACAATATGGCGGTCTCCGGCGAAACCATCGACTACGGCCCCTGCGCCTTTCTGGAAGCCTACGATCCGGCCACGGTGTTCAGCTCCATTGACCGGGACGGCCGCTATGCTTACGGGCAGCAAGCGGCCATCGGCCAGTGGAATCTCGCTCGCTTGGCCGAAACCCTGCTGCCCTTGATTGATCCCGATAGCGACCGGGCGGTGGAGCTTGCCACGTCGGTCATCGAAGGGTTTTCCGATCGCCACGCCGCCTGCTGGCTAACCGTCATGCGCCGGAAACTGGGGCTGGGAGACGGGGGAAATGCCGGGGAGGACCGGATCATGGCCGAAGATTATCTCCAATTGCTGCTGCGGCACCGGGCAGACTTCACCCTTGGTTTTCGTGCCCTGTTCGACTCGGCCAGCGGCCGCCACGGCAGCTTGCGGCAACTGTTCGGCGACAACGACGCCCTCCTCTCGGCCTGGCTGAAGCGCTGGAAGGTTCGCCGTTCCGACGACGGGCCAGCTCCAATGACGGTGATGCAACGCGCCAACCCCTGCTACATCCCGCGCAACCATCTGCTGGAACAGGCGCTGGAGGCAGCGGTATACCGCCAGGACATGCAGCCATTCGATGCATTGCTGAGGGTTGTCCGGCGGCCTTTCGACCTTCGTCCGGAAGATGGTTTTTACGCCGAGCCGGCATCGCCGGAAATCACGGCGGGCTACCGCACCTTTTGCGGTACCTGAAACAGGCCGGCTGCGTTCACCGACAACAGGCTCCGAGCACCGCCGGAGCCTGTTTCCGATCCAGCCGGCAGCAGGAGCCGAAGCTCAGCTCATGTAGTTTCCGCCGTTACAGGCGAAATTGGCGCCGGTCGTAAATCCGGATTCGCCGGAAGCCAGCCAGGCCACGATCGAAGCGATTTCTTCCGGCTCGCCGAGGCGCTTGACGGGAATGGTGGAAACGATTTTTTCCAGCACATCTTCGCGAATCGCCCGGACCATGTCCGTACCGACATAACCGGGAGAAACGGTATTGACGGTCACGCCCTTGCTGGCGACTTCCTGCGCCAAGGCCATGGAGAACCCATGCATACCGGCCTTGGCGGTGGAATAGTTGGTTTGCCCGAACTGGCCGCGCTGACCCTTCATGGAGGAGAAATTGATAATGCGCCCCCAGCCCCGGTCCAGCATGCCATCGACGACCTGTTTGGTAACGAAAAACAGGGAATTCAGATTGGTGTCGATCACTGCTTTCCAGTCATCCGCACTCATTTTGCGGAAAACGCCATCCTTGGTAATCCCGGCATTGTTGACCAAAACATCGATTTCACCGATTTCAGCCTTGACCTTGTCGAAAGCCGCCTTGGTACTGTCCCAATCGGACACATTCCCTTCCGATGCGTGGAAGTCGAATCCCAGCGCCTTTTGTTCCGCCAGCCAGCGATCCTTGCGGGGGGAATTGGGCCCGCAACCGGCGACGACGGTAAATCCTTCCCTGGCCAATCGTTGGCAAATAGAGGTTCCGATTCCGCCCATGCCGCCCGTCACGTAAGCAACTTTTTTGCTCATTCCGCTTGCTCCTTTTTGCTGTGATTAATAATTACGGAGCACAACTATAGCAACAATTGCACAGTATGCAATCCATTCATTATTGTGCATCGGCAAAAATATTCCGCCATTGAGCCGGGACACCTGCCAAAAAGAGTATTCGCCGATATCCGTCAAAGCGACGATCGGGTACCGGCCAGGCGCCTATTGAGCGCCGAACTGAAAAACGGTTAGCATGAGCTTTCACCTCCGGAAAACCAACCGGAGCCTGACATGGACAACGGTTCCCTTGACAACGCCAACGGAGTCCCCGTGCACCACGCTTGCCGCCCGCTCCTGCGCCCCCTTTGCCTTTCGCTGCTGGCGCACGGGTTTCTCCTTTGGCAAGCCCCGGATCGCTTACTGACGCCGGAACAGCTGCCCGCTGGCGGACCTTCTCTGCACGCCAGCCTCCAGAACACGGCAATCCCCCCGCACGGAGCAGAACCGCCGCCGGCCAGATCCGACGAAGAGGTCAAAAGGCCGCCGGCCCGCCTCCGGGAAGAACGAAGCCCTCGCCCCCCCCGCCCGGCCCCGACAGCGCCCGGCAACACTTTTTTTCCGGATCCCGATCCGCCACGCAATCCGGAAATCCCGGTCAAAAATTTGACAGAATCCGCACCGGACGGACTCAGCAGTAACGCTTTGCGTCACTACCACCTCGCGCTGGCAAGGTCAGCCAGGCAATTCCGCCAACCCTCCCAGGAAGCGCGAGAGGCCGGCTGGCACGGGCGGGTCGTGATCCGGATGGCCGTTTCGGCGGGCGGCGTGCCGGTCGCACTGGCGATTGTGAACAGCAGTCATTTTCCCGCCCTGGATCGGGCAGCGCTGGAAATGATGCGTCTCGCCGCCGACCACGCCGATATCCCGCAAGGCCTGCGCGGGCGCGCCTTCACCATTGACCTGGCGGTGGATTTCAAGGCCGACGAAGACTCCTGACCCTCAGACGACGGCCAGCGCTTTCTGAATCACCGGCAACAGTGCTTCGGGCAACTTTATCCCGCCACCGGTAGCGAAAACATGGGCTCGATTGGACATCTTCCGCCAGGTTTTGCGGATGATGACGATCCATTTCTCCTCGCTGTAATCCTCGTGCTGACCGGAAAAACCAAGCATGTAGTGCTCAAGGAATACCAGGCCGGCAACATCTTCCAGCATCTGGCTATCCGGATTCGATTTAAGGTCACTTTTGGCGATGGCCGTCTTGACCTGGTCCACCGTAGCGGCATCGTATCCGGCCTGCTGCAACAGCCGTCCCGCAGTTTCGGCATGGAACTGGTAAAGGCCACTACGCCAGGCGTGGTAGCCCACCTTGGTCATCGGGTAACTGCTGCGCGGCACGGTCCAGCGTTCAATGTGCTGGGCGTGTACCGCCAGTCGGGCCACTTCGCCTGCCTCCGGGGCAAAGCGACCGATCATGTCTGTCATGCGCCGGGAGTAGAGCAACTCCTTGGGGAGCCCCTCCTCCTGGTTGGGATCCTGTGCGTTGGCAGCATCAAACAGGGCAATGGCCTGAGCAAAACGTTCCGGGTGGGTAGTCAATGAATTTCTCCGATTAGCGTGGTTGGGCATATTGTCCGGGCCGGCTCTCCGTGATAGCCGGTTGGTGACCGCAAATCCCTGCCCACTGCCTACTTGCGACGTTGTGATTGAGGGGCGCGGGGTGCCGGCCTTCCCTGCCGGTTTGGTGTCGGAAGCGCTGGCTGGCCGGTTTTTCCGGACTTTTCGCAACCGACACGGGTGGTTGCCGGCTGCCAGGCGGGAATCAACTGCTTCTTGCCGTTGCCGATCAGGTCGGCCCGCCCCATGGCCTTCAGGGCGTCGCGCAGAAGCGGCCAGTTGGCCGGGTCGTGGTAACGCAGGAAGGCCTTGTGCAGCTTGCGCTGGCGACCGTTGCGCACGGCCCCCACCTGTTCGCTGTCGCGGCTGACCTTCTTGAGCGGGTTGCGCTCGGTGTGGTACATGGCCGAGGCGAGTGCCATGGGGGTCGGCAGGAAAGTCTGCACCTGATCCAGGCGGAAGTTGTTGCGCTTCAGCCAGAGGGCGAGATTGAGCATGTCCTCGTCGCTGGTGCCGGGGTGGGCGGCGATGAAATAGGGGATCAGGTACTGCTCCTTGCCGGCCTCCTTGGAGAAGCGCTCGAACAACTGCTTGAAGCGGTCATAGGT
>CAZHVZ010000149.1:4306-6245 GCA_964536245.1 uncultured Rhodocyclaceae bacterium | reverse complement strand
ATGACCGGGCCAAGGTTTTGTCGGCGGTACGATACGTCGATAACAAGGGCGAGCCGACCGAAGTCTACCCGTACAATCCGAACGGTTCACCGGGTGGGCTGACGGCGGTGACCACGGCCGATGGCCGTTTCACCATCATGATGCCCCACCCCGAGCGGGTCTTCCGCAGCGTGCAGATGTCCTGGCATCCGGAAAACTGGAGCGAGGATAGTCCCTGGATGCGCATGTTCCGCAATGCGCGGCGCTGGGTGGGTTGAACTGGCCGATAACGAAAAAAGGAAACTCTGTTGAGCGTCCTTTTGTTTTTAACACTTCCGCTAAGGCAAACTGGAGTGTTTTTGAGGGGGGGCAGGTCCGGTTCTATTATTGATCCGGAATAGCCTGCCTATTGCTTCCGGCAGACATCCACCCACTGCCCCCCGGTCACTTCGGCCAGTTGCGCCGGACTGATACGCACGGCGCTGTGGACGGCGCCGGCAGCGGGGAGGAGTTCGTCGAAATCCTGCAATGATTGATCCAGATAGATGGGCAACGGTCGGGCCAGACCGAACGGGCAGACGCCTCCCACCGGATGCCCGGTCAGTTCGACTACCTCCTCGGGCGCCAGCATTTTCCCCTTGCCCAGAGCATCCTTGAATTTGCGATTGTCAATGCGGGCATCGCCTCGTGCCACCAGGATGATGGCTTGGCCTCCGGGGATGCGAAAGGCCAGGGTCTTGGCGATGCGGCCAGGTTCCACGCCGTGCGCCTCTGCCGCCAGGGCAACGGTGGCGGTGCTGACTTCCAGCTCAATGATGGGGATGTTCAGCTGGCGGGCAGCGAAAAATTCGCGGACGGATTGCAGGCTCATGGCAGGGGGCGAGGAGAGGAACGGGCAAGCAGTTTAATGTCGGAGAGTCAGGAAGCGCTCGGCCTCGACGGCCGGTACGGCCTGGCTGAACAGGAAGCCTTGTGCTTCGTGGCAGCCTCTTTCCCGCAGGAAGTCCATTTGTTCCTCGGTTTCCACCCCCTCGGCGACTACACGCCGGTTCAGCTTGCCGGCCATGGCGATGATGGTTTCGGTGATGGCTGCATCATTTCTGGCATCGGGCAGGTGCTGGATAAAGGAGCGGTCGATCTTGAGCTTGTCCACCGGCAAGCGTTTCAGGGTGCTCAGGCTCGAATAGCCGGTGCCGAAGTCATCCAGTGAAAGCCCGATCCCCATTTCCTTGAACCGATCAAGAATGGTGATGATGTGGTCAGTGTTTTCCATGACCACGGATTCGGTTATTTCCAGCTCCAGGCAGTGGGGAGCAACGCCGGTTTCTTCCAGTATTTGGCTCACTCTCTCAACCAGATTGTGCTGGCGGAACTGGGCGACGGAGAGATTGACCGAAATGGGGGGGATTTCCCAGCCGGCATCCTGCCAGTTTTTGATCTGGCGGCAGGTTTGCTGCAATACCCATTCGCCGATCGGGCGGATCAGTTCGGTATCTTCGGCAACAGGAATGAAGATGGCCGGTGAAATCATTCCCTGATCCGGGTGGTGCCAGCGCAGCAGCGCTTCAAAGCCGGAGAGCCGGCGGTCGGCGATGGAGAATTTTGGCTGGAAATAAACGGCAAACTCCTCCCGGGACAAGGCTTTGCGCAGTTTGTTTTCCAGGGACAGGCGCTCGAAGATGCGCGCATTCATTTCTGGCGAGAAAAACTGGAAAGTCCCCCGGCCAGCTTCCTTTGCGTGGTACATCGCCGCGTCGGCATTTTTCAGGAGAGCGTGAAAACTCTCGCCATCCTGCGGGTAGAGGGCCAGTCCGGCAGATGCGGACAGCATGATTTCGTGCTGGTCGATCTGGCAGGGTTGCCGGGTGGTGTCGATGAGCAGTCTGGTGAACTGGGCCAGGGCGACGGGATCCTTGCAGCCGAGGGCGAGAATGGCGAATTTGTCGCCGCCGTGGCGGCT
>CAZHVZ010000149.1:0-4296 GCA_964536245.1 uncultured Rhodocyclaceae bacterium | reverse complement strand
AAAAGATCCCGGTACTCTTTCGAGGATTCGCCTGCCAGCCTCTGGGCCAGAGACTGCAATAAACGATCACCGATATCGTGTCCGAGAGATTCGTTGATGTTCTTGAAGTGATCAAGATCCAGCATGATCAGAGCCGGGTTCCCCTGCCCGGGAGAGGGGTCGTTGGTGATCTCCCGTAGCCGCTTGTCGAGGACGGCACGATTGGGTAACTCGGTAAGGTGGTCGTGTTCGGCCATGTGGCGCATTTGCTGGATGGTTGCATCGTAGGCGCCGGAAATGGCATCGGCTCGTTTGATGACCCGTCCAAAATTGCGTTGCCACATGACCACCATGATCAGATACATGATGCCAAGCAGCAGCCCCGCCGAGCCATAGAGCCAGACCTTGCGCTGCCATTGATCGAGAACTTCGGTGCGTGCCATGCCGACGAGAATGATAAAGGGGAGGCTCTCCAGTTTCCGGAAGTGGTAGAAGCGTTCCACCCCGTCAAGAGGCGAGGAGGCCGCATAGTTGCCCGACATCTGTCCGGCAGCCAGCAGTTCCTCCATGCGTGTTCCGCCCACCGGCTCACCGAGTTTTTTCGTCAAGCGCGGGTAACGGGCAACCAGCCGGAAATGATCGTCATAGAGCCCAATCAGGCTGAGGGCACCCATGTCGAGGGTGGCGTAAAAATTTTCAAAATATTCGGCCCGTACCGCTGCCTGAATCAGGCCGACAAACTGCCCGGATTTGTTTTCCAGGCGACGGGAGAAAGTGATGACCCAGTTATTGGTAAAGCGGGCAAAAATGGGTTCGGAAATGACCATTCCTGCGTTGGCGTAGTTCTTGTTGCGCTGGAAGTAGTGGCGGTCGGCGATGTTGCCGGTTGGCGGTTTGCCGCTTGCGTCGAAAACCACGTTGCCGTCGGCATTCACCACCCGCAGGCTCTGGGACTCCGGGATGGCGCTGAGTATCTCGGCGAGAAGCTTGTCCGGTGCGTGGCGCAAAGGAGCTTCACCGGCGAGAACGGATTGAAACTCGCGAACGCCCTCCTTTAAAGCAAGATCGATTTTCTGGCTGGTGGCGAGAGCCTGGTGCTCCAGAACCCGGCTGTAGTTCTGCAAGCTGCTTTCGGCAAAGCTGATTTCCCGCTGCCGGGAATTTACGGCGTCAATCGCCAGTATTGCCAGAAAGCCGAGAACGGCAAGACCGGAAACGATCGCAAACGTCAGTTGGCGCTGGGTAAAGTGTAAAAGCCGGGGAGCCACAATGTGCAGGTTATATATATGATATAAGACAGGTTGTTGCGAAGTATACCATTGCAAGGCTGGGTGCACGGCGCCCAGTCCACTGTAGCCTCTTGAGATGCTTGTATTTTTTACCCGTTGGGCTATCCTGCAAGTGGATTATCAGGAGTTAGTAATGGAACTTTCCTCACTTGTCAGTCGTGGTGCGTCGGTCCATGGCGCGGATGCCATAAAAGGGCTGGCTTCCGAAGCCCGGCAGAAAACACAGCAGCGGCTTGAGAAAAATGTTGAAAGCGCTCAGGTTCAGTTGAGCGCTTTCGGACAGGTCAAGTCGGCGACGGCGGGGGTTCAGAATGCCGCCAAGAATTTGCAGGATAACAAGCAGCTGGCCTCGGCAGAGGATGCCAAAAAAGTGGCGCAGAAGTTTGTCGATGCGGTCAACCTCCAGCGTGAAACGGTCAATCAGGTTTCCCGTTCGGACAAACCCGCTCGTAGCGAACAGTCGGCTCCATTGGCCGGTGAGGCGCGTTTGCGTTCGGCAACAAATGATGTCCGTCAGGCGGTGGAAGGAACGGCCGGAAAAAATGAGTCCGCCCTCAAGCAGGCGGGTATTTCCGTCGGGCAGGATGGGGCGCTCAAGCTGGATGCCAAGAAATTCGAACAGGCCTTTGCTGCCAATCCCAATCAGGTGACGGATACCCTGAACCGCATTGGCAAGGAGGTTGCCGAGGTTTCCGCCAAACAGCTGTCCAGCAACGGTGTAGTGGGAAGTTCCATCAACAAGCTGACCGAAAAAGTGGATAACCTGCAAAACCGGCAAAATGATTTTCAGGCGCGTACCGAGCAGTCCCAGCGTTCTGCCCAGGAGCAGGACAAGCGGGTACAGCAGGCCCAGCAGGCTCAGGCTTTCGCACTGAACGGCACCAACGCCTACAACAAGATATTCTCGTACTGATATCGGTTGGCCTGCCAGACGATACCAAACGCCCGCCGGAAATATTCGGCGGGCGTTTTCTTTTGCTCTTCAACTGGAGATGAGCGGGCGAGATTGGCCTAACCGTCCGGAAAGCCGGTTCAGAACGGTGCTTGATGACTCTTGAGCGGATGGTTTGATCGTGATTGTGGCCGGATCAATGGCTTCAATGATGGCCAGCGCATGGCTGTTCAAGTGGTAGCTCTGGCCGGGCATCAGGAAAATGTCTTCTCCATGGCCGGAAATGGTTAGCCAGGCAATCCCGCGTACGCAGTGAATAATGGTCCCGAACGCTCCATCCAGCCTCAAAGGCTGATTTTTGTCCAAATCGACAGAGCAGTTTGTCAGGTTCTCCCGCATGACGCCTCTCCTTTTGTCAGGTTGCATAAAGTGTAGGGCGGCATCACTGGGTGGTACAGTTGCAATAAAGTAAAATTGTTGCCAGTACAGATGTTGAAAACATGAACTGTGCTGGAGTTTTTGACGACAAATTGTACTGGTCGCCATGGCCGGGAAATGGACTATGTCTCAGGAAGAACTGCGTTACGAACAACTGGCCAAGGAACTGGCCTGCCTTATATCTGACGGCACGCTGCGTTCCGGTGAGCGCCTGCCGTCGGTACGCCATCTGGCTGAGCAGAAGCGGCTTTCCGTCAGTACCGTGGTGCAGGCTTTGCGCTGCCTGGAGAGTCGGGGGATGGTGGAAGCCAGGCCGCAATCCGGGTTTTTCGTGCGCCAACATGTCGCCCCCCATCCAGCCCCTGTTTCTCGCCCGACGCCGGATGCGGCAATGAAGGTGGATGTCACCCAGCGTCTGGTGCAAGTCCTGCAATCCGGCATGCAGCCGGGGATTGCTCCTTTGGCAGCGGCCTTGCCGGCTCCGCAGCTGCTACCGGTGTCAGCCCTGCATCGCCTGTATGCCGGGGTGGCAAGGCGGCATCCGCAGCTGCTGGCCGGCAGTAGCCACGTTTTCATGAACGATCCGTCCCTGGTCCGCCAACTGGTCAAGCGCTCCCTGGTCTGGGGAGGGCCGCTGGACGGCGATGAAATCATCATTACCAATTCCTGCACCGAGGCGCTCGGCCTCTGTCTGCGGGCTGTGACCCAGCCGGGGGATACCGTAGCCGTCGAGTCGCCGGCCTATTATCTGATGCTGCAACTCCTCGAAAGCATGGGCTTGAAGGCTCTCGAAATTCCCTGCGATCCCCGGAGCGGGCTGTCCATCGAGGCCTTTGATCTGGCCAGCCGCCAGGGCAGGGTAGCGGCCTGTCTGCTGGTCGCCAATGCCAGCAATCCTCTCGGTTCTCTCATGCCCGACGAGAACAAGCAGCGTCTGGCACGCCTGGCGGCAGAGCGGGGAGTGGCGATTATCGAAGATGATATCTACGGTGACCTGCATTTTGGCAATCAGCGCCCCTGGCCGATCAAGTCCTTCGATAGCACGGGCAATGTCATGCTCTGTGGTTCCTTCTCGAAAAGTCTTTCGCCCTCCTTGCGCATTGGTTTTGTTGCCGCCGGGCGTTACCGGGCCTCAGTGGCATTGCAAAAGACCATCACCAGTGGCGCAAGCAATCCCATTACCCAGAAGGTTCTTGCCGAATACCTGTCGAGCAGTGCCTATGATCGACATCTGCGCAGCTTGCGCCGCGCCTATCAGCAGCAGGTGGACAGTCTGCGGCAGGCGGTGGTTCGCTATTTCCCGGCGGCCACGCGCCTGACAGATCCTCAGGGCGGCTTTGTGTTGTGGGTGGAACTGCCGGATGAAATCGATACCACTGCTTTGCATGGCCGAGCGATCAAGGAAGGAGTGGCCTTCGTTCCGGGGGAGCTTTTTTCCGCCAGCGGCATGTATCGCAACTGCCTGCGCCTCAACGGCGGCAACCCGTATACGGTGGAAATCGAAGCGGCGGTACGTACTCTCGGCCGGCTGATCAGCGGTGGATGACTGCCGGCTTCGCCCGCGCATCTGCTAACATTGGCCCCATGTTTTAGGCAGCGCCTTCCTTGTCCTCACTCCCCGAACTCTTCTCTCCTGATGGTCCCCTTGCGGCGACCATTCCCGGCTATCGCGTCCGCCAGCAACAGGTGGATATGGCG
>CAZHVZ010000148.1:1047-6353 GCA_964536245.1 uncultured Rhodocyclaceae bacterium | reverse complement strand
GGCGGGCAACCCCGAAACGGGTTGGGCGGCCCAACTGTTTTTCCGGGGTGCGGGAAAACCTTTTCCCGCTCACCGCGTCAGGTGCTGAACAACTGGTAGCCGTTGCGGCCCCTTGTCTTGGCCTGGTACATGGCTTCGTCGGCAAGACGCAGCAGGGTATCGGGATCGCCAGCGTGCTCGGGATAAATGGCAATGCCGATGCTGGGCGTCACCAGGATTGAGCGTCCCTCGATCATCATCGGTCTGGCCAGGGAATCAAGAATCTTTTGCGCCACCATGGCCGCATTGGCCGGCTCCTTGATATCGGCCAGCAAGGCGACGAACTCGTCGCCGCCAACCCGCGCCACCATGTCCAGGGAGCGTGTGGCATCACGCAAGCGGCGAGCGGTTTCCCGCAACAGTTCATCACCGGCCTGATGCCCCAGGGTATCGTTGACCTCCTTGAAATGGTCAAGATCGAGAAACAGCAGGGCGAAGGACTCCTTGTCGCCCACCGTCTCACGACAGGCCTGGCCGAGTTTGTCGAGAAAGAACTGGCGGTTCGGCAGTTCGGTGAGCGCATCAAAATGGGCGAGGCGGGTCAAGCGTTCCTCGGCAATTTTCCGCTCCGAAATGTCGTAAAAAACCCCCGAGTAATGGGTCACCTCCCCCCGCTCATTGCGCAAGGCATGGATGGAGAGAAATTTCGGGTACA
Organism: uncultured Rhodocyclaceae bacterium; assembly: GCA_964536245.1. Taxonomy (GTDB): domain Bacteria; phylum Pseudomonadota; class Gammaproteobacteria; order Burkholderiales; family Rhodocyclaceae; genus CAZHVZ01. The sequence goes on along the minus strand of CAZHVZ010000148.1, from coordinate 5,659 downwards.
CCGTGCCGTCCTTGCGCCGGTCCCAGACTTCGCCCTGCCAACGCCCCTCGCCTGCCAGGGTCGTCCACATGGCCCGATAAAACGCCTGATCGTGACGACCGGATTGCAATATGCTCGGATTATTGCCTATCGCTTCCTCCCGGCCATAGCCGGTCAATCGGCTGAACGCTGCATTGACCGAGAGGATGCAGCCCCGGGAATCGGTAATGATCATGGCCAGGTCGGTCGTCTCGAACACGCGGGAATTGAGCCGCAAGGCCTCTTCAATCTGGCGCGACTCGGTCAGGTCGTCGCCGATCAGAATGTATCCGCTTTGTTTGCCGGAGTAATCGCGCAGGGGAATGGCGTGCCAGACATAGGTACGCCGCCCGCCACAAGCACTGATGAATTCCGATTCAATGCGTGCCGGAAACGGTTCGGCGCACTGAGCTCCCGGAAACAGGATATCGATCAGCGGGCAACCTTGGCGACCGAGAAAGCGCCCGAGAACCGCCGCACTCTCCAACCGACTATCCGGGTCACCAAGAAGCTGCTTCAGAACCGGGTTAAAAAATAGGGTTCGCCCCGTATTATCAACCGCCAGGGCAAGCAGATCGCTCTGCGGCAGGAGATCAACAAAATGGCGGCCAGCGATTTCCGCTTCGGTGTGATTCCGCTCCTCACGCGTGATGTCGGCACACACACCTATCAACCCGGCAAACTTGCCATCACTACCGATACGAACCACCCCGTCGCAGGCAAATGGGACATAGTCGCCATCGTGACGGCGCAAGCGCACTTTCAGGCGAAAATCCTGCTGATCGGCAATCGCCTGATCGACGGCGGCGGCAAGCTTTGCATTGTCATCCCGGTGCACATCGGCAAACCAGCCCTGGCCAAGCAGCGCGTCCAATGGGCGGCCAGAAAAAGCCAGCCAGGATGGACTGAAAAACTCGGCATTCCCGTCCACGCCACATAACCAGAGCAGCACCGGTTCGGGCCGGTACTCCTTGAGCAGAAAACTCGAATCAACGGGCATGACGGGGACCGGAAATGGCTGTTGGCAAAATATACCTGAGCGAGGGAGGCTTGTCTACAAGGGGGTTTCCCGTAGGAGTACTCCCCGTCTCGCCGGCCTGGAAACAGGACACTGCCGTTCGACGGTCAATGAACGAAGAACTCAATATTCCCGGCATCCATCAAACAGAAGCCCCCTCGCGGGGGCCTCGTTCAATGCCGATTGATCGCCCGGATTACATGCGGGCAATCATGGCATCGCCGAACTCCGAGCAGGACAGTTCGTTGGCCCCCTCCATCAGGCGGGCGAAATCGTAAGTAACCTGCTTGTCGCCGATGGCTGCCTCCATGGCGCGAATAACCAGATCGGCAGCATCCTTCCAGCCCAGGTGGCGCAGCATCATTTCGGCGGAAAGGATCAGGGAACCGGGGTTCACCTTGTCGAGACCGGCATATTTCGGCGCCGTGCCATGGGTCGCCTCGAAACAGGCGTACTGGTCGGAAATATTGGCCCCCGGCGCAATGCCGATACCGCCCACCTGGGCCGCCAAGGCATCGGAAATATAGTCACCGTTCAGGTTGGTGGTGGCAATCACGTCATATTCCGCCGGGCGGAGCAGGATCTGTTGCAGGAAGGCATCGGCAATGGCGTCCTTGACGGTGATTTCACGGCCGCTGTTGGGGTTGGTGAAATGGCACCACGGACCGCCATCGATCGGTTGGGCGCCGAATTCTTCCTGCGCCACCTTGTAGGCGATGTCACGGAAGAGGCCTTCGGTAAATTTCATGATATTGCCCTTGTGCACGATGGTCACCGACTTGCGATCATTGTCGACGGCGTACTTGAGCGCTGCGCGGACCAGGCGGGTGGTTCCTTCCACGGAGATAGGCTTGATGCCGATACCGGAAGTTCCGGGAAAGCGGATTTTCTTGACCCCCATTTCTTCCTGCAGGAACCGGATCATCTTTCTGGCGTTATCCGACTCGGCGGACCACTCGATGCCGGCGTAAATGTCTTCGGTGTTCTCGCGGAAGATGACCATGTTGGTCAGCTCCGGGTGCTTGAGGGGCGAGGGAACGCCCTTGAAGTACTGCACCGGACGAACACACTGGTAGAGATCCAGTTCCTGGCGCAGGGCCACATTCAGGGAGCGGATGCCGCCGCCGACCGGCGTCGTCATCGGTCCCTTGATGGACACCGAGTATTCCTTGAGGGCGTCGTAGGTTTCCTTGGGCAGCCACTCATCCGGACCGTACAGACGGGTCGATTTCTCGCCCGCATACACCTCCATCCAGTGGATTTTCTTCGCACCGCCGTAGGCCTTGGCCACGGCGGCATCGATCACCTTGATCATGACCGGGGTAATGTCGATGCCGATGCCATCGCCTTCAATGAACGGAATGATTGGATTATCCGGAGTTGCCTGCCCCGGAACGATTTTCTGACCACCTTGCGGAACCTTAATATGAGATGCCATATCCACTCCAATGCGTTGTTTGGGACGACGATCCGTCGGTTTCCCCCTCGATCCGAGGGGCGTCTCCGGAATATTTCCGGCCACTAGCCTGGGAGATTATCCAGCAAAACCAGAACCCGTGTCAGCCCCTTCAAACTCGCCCGACCGTTTGCCCGACAGCCTCTTGCCCGGCCTCCGGATACCACTTTGACCAACGCCGGCTGCGGCAAGCAGAGTATTTTTATCCCTGTCCTGATGATAATCTTGCTGTCACCATGAGCACGCCCACCGCAGCATCCACAATGGAGACGGGAAACCTGCCCGGAGCCGAGCGCCAAGCGCTCCTCGCCGCCATGCCCGTAGCCCTGGCCGTACTCGATGCAGACCTGCACATCCGCTATGCCAACCCCTACCTGTGCCAGCAGTTGGGCCTGGATTGCGGCGCACTGGAGGGCCGCAACCTGACTGCGCTGGTCGCCCCGCGCCCCGGAGAACCGGAGGAATACATCCGTTTCCCGATCGCTCAGCGCTGTCGCTATATCATCACGGGGGATGGCCGCCGGCAGCGCATCGAGGCGACGCGGACCGCCCTGCCCGACACAGCCGACAGCGGCCTGTCGCTTTGGCTGGTGCACGATGCCTCCATTTTTGACGAAGCCGCGCTGCGGGGGCTGGAAGTGAGCGACAAAGGCTTTGCCCTTGCTCTCCGCGCCGCCTCGGATGGCATCTGGGGATGGGACCCGGTGACCAAGAACCTCTTCCTTTCGCCCCGCCTGCTGGCCATTCTCGGTTACCCGGAAGATTTTCGTGTCCAAACCACCGATGACTGGCTGGAACTGGTTCATCCGGACGATCTGGCGCGTTACAGCGAGGCCAACAGCCGCCACCTGAATCAGGAAACGCCCCATTTTGAGTGCGAATACCGCATCCGCCGCGCCGATGGCACCTGGGCCTGGGGACTGTCACGGGGCATGGCCTGGTTTGACGATGACGGGATTGCCCGCCGCATGGCCGGGTCCATCACCGACATCAGCGAACGCAAACGCCAGGAAGAGCACATCCAGTTCCTCGCCACCCGGGACAGCCTGACTTCCCTGGCCAATCGCCTGCACCTTGCCGAACGGCTGGTTGAAGCCCTGCACCGGGCATCACAACTGGAGAGCCCGCTGGCCGTCATTTACCTTGATCTGGACAATTTCAAGGACATCAATGACTCCCTCGGCCACCAGGTGGGGGATCAGGTGCTGATCGAGATCGGCCGACGTCTCGCCCTGCTTTTTCCCGCCCCCGACCTGGTGGCCCGGCAGGGCGGCGACGAATTCATCCTGGTCATCACCCGCCAAGCGGACCAGCCCGCTACCGCTCAGCGTGTCAGTCTGCTGCTGGAAACAATTCGCCAGCCGATCACCCTGGAAAACCTGGAACTGGCAGTCGGCGCCTCGGCTGGAATCGCGTTTTTCCCCCAGGATGGCGAGAACGCCAATGCGCTGCTGCAAAACGCCGATCTTGCCCTCTATGCCGCCAAAGCCGGCGGACGAGGGCGCTACGCCCTGTTCAGCAAGGACATGGGTGAACAGGCCCGGCAACGCATCATCATCGAACGGGAACTCACCCACGCCATCCACCGCCAGGAGTTTTCCCTCGACTACCAGGCCCAGGTCAGCCTCCAGGATGGCCGCATTACCGGCTGCGAAGCCCTGGCCCGCTGGCGGCATCCGCAGCTTGGCCAGGTCGGGCCAGCATGCTTCATCCCGATTGCCGAAAGCAGCGGACTGATCCTCCCCCTCGGCACCTGGATCATCAACCAGGCCTGCCGCCAGGCAGCGGACTGGCTGGCCAAGGGGTTTACTCTTCCCGTTGCGGTGAATGTCTCGGTTGCCCAGCTGCTCCGCTCGGATTTTCTGCACACCGTTCGCTCGGCCCTTGAAGAAAGCGGACTTCCGCCTCACCTGCTCGAACTGGAACTGACCGAATCCCTGCTCATGGAGGGCGGCAGTGCAGCCCGCGCCACCCTGGATGCCCTGGCCGACCTCGGCGTCACCCTGTCGATTGACGATTTCGGTACCGGCTACTCCAGCCTTGCCTACCTGAGGCGCTTCGCCGCCGACAAGCTGAAGATCGACCAGTCCTTCGTCCGCGACCTGACCAGCAGTACCGAC
>CAZHVZ010000148.1:0-1037 GCA_964536245.1 uncultured Rhodocyclaceae bacterium | reverse complement strand
CAAGATCGACCGCTCCTTCGTCAGCGACGTATCCACCGACCGCAGCGATGCCGCCGTCGTGCGGGCCATTATCGCCATGGCTGAAGAACTGCGCCTGGAAACCATCGCCGAGGGGATCGAAACCCTGGAACAAAGCCGGACGATGCGGCAGCTGGGCTGCGGCTTTGCCCAGGGCTATCTCTTTGGCCGCCCCATGCCGCCGGCGGCCTTTTTCGACTTCCTTGCCGCCCAGGGCGGACCCTTGCCCCCGCCCCGATCGCCCCGAAGCCCGCCCCGAGGCAGTTAGAATTGATCCTTTCCTCTGCCCACAACGGACCCCCATGAAAATCTCCGTCGGCCTCTACGGCACCAGCGCCCATCAGATCGCCCTGGCCATGATCCAGGGGTTCAACAAACACTACACGCGCTTCCGGGAAACCTGCCAGCAGGCCAAGCTGCGCTTTGAGCAGGGAGACTGGCAGGGCGTGCACCGGGCGGTCAGCGAACGGATCCGTTATTACGATGACCGGGTGGATGAATGCGTCGACCGCCTGCGCACCGAGTTTGATGCCGAATCCATCGACCAACCCACCTGGCAGCAGGTCAAACTGCTGTACATCGGCCTCCTGCTCAATCACAAGCAGCCGGAACTGGCCGAAACCTTCTTCAACTCGGTCACCACCAAGATCCTGCACCGCAATTATTTCCACAACGATTTCATCTTTGTCCGCCCGGCCATTTCCACGGAGTACATCGAGTCCGGCGACGAACCCACCTATCGTTGCTACTACGCCCACGAAGACGGTCTGCGGGGGACCATCAAACAGGTGGTCGCCGACTTTCACTGGAACCGGGAATTCGCCGACCTGGACCGTGATGCGGACGCCCTCTACCGGGCGGTGGCGCTTTTTCTCGGCACCATGCCGCCCAGGGAAGTGAATTTCCAGATCCAGATCCTGTCCTCCGCCTTCTACCGCAACAAGGCGGCCTACATCATCGGCAAATGCATCAACGGCCAGCACGAATACCCCTTTACCATCCCCGTCCTGCATGACCGG
>CAZHVZ010000147.1:0-6438 GCA_964536245.1 uncultured Rhodocyclaceae bacterium | reverse complement strand
CACCAGCTTGTCGGTTTCCCGGCTGGCGGTGCCGTTGCCGATGGCGACCAGGCTGACCTGGTGCCTGGCGGCCAGGCGGGCGATGGTGGACAGGGAGCCGTCCCAGTCGCAGCGCGGCTCGTGGGGGTAGATGGTGGCGGTGTCGAGCAGCTTGCCGGTGGCGTCCACCACGGCGATCTTGCAGCCGGTGCGGATGCCCGGATCGATGCCCAGGGTGACGTGCTGGCCGGCCGGGGCGGCCAGCAACAGGTCTTTCAGGTTGCGACCGAAGACGCGAATGGCTTCTTCCTCGGCCCGCTCCCGCAGTTCGTTCATCAATTCCAGTTCAAGGTGGGTGTAGACCTTGACCTTCCATGTCCAGCGCACGGTGTCGGACAGCCATTTGTCAGCCGGCCGGCCTTGGTCGCGAATGCCGAAACGGGCGGCAATACGTTGTTCGCAGGGGTTGGGGCCGGGTTTGACGGCATCGCTGTCGAGTTCCGAGTCGAGCACCAGGGAGACGCTGAGAAAACCTTCGTTGCGCCCGCGCAGCAGGGCCAGCGCCTGGTGCGAGGGCATGTCGCCCAGGGACTCTGAGAAGGCGAACCAGGCGCGGAATTTGGCGCCTTCGTTTTCCTTGCCTTCGATGACGGCGGATTTGACCATGCCGTGTTGGTCAACATATTCTCGCAGGCTGCCCAGCAGTTCGGCATCTTCGGCGAATTTTTCCATGAGGATCTGGCGGGCGCCATCAAGCACCGCCTTGCTGTCGGCAAAGCCGGCATCGGCGTTGAGATAGTTGCCGGCTTCGTCTTCCGGCACTTGGCGGGGGTCTTGCAACAGGGCGAGGGCCAGCGGCTCGATGCCGGCTTCCCGGGCGATCTGAGCCTTGGTGCGGCGCTTCTGCTTGTAGGGCAGGTAGAGGTCTTCCAGGCGCTGCTTGGTTTCCGAGTTTTCGATTTCGGCCTTCAGTTCCGGCGTCAGTTTGCCTTGCTCCTCAATACTGCCAAGGATGGCGGTACGCCGCTCTTCCAGGTCACGCAGATAGGTCAGGCGCTCTTCCAGGTTGCGCAGCTGGGTATCGTCCAGCCCGCCGGTCACTTCCTTGCGGTAGCGGGCGATGAAAGGCACCGTGGCACCCTCGTCGAGGAGCGTGATGGTAGCGATGACCTGGGCCGGACGAACGCCGAGTTCGTTGGCAATACGATGTTCAATGGGAGGAAGCATGGACGGTGACCTATTGCGGTGCAGCAAAAAAAGGGCGAACTATGCAAAATCCTCAGGAAAAACACAACTGCCGTGTGGATGGTGTAGCATGGAAGTTGGATAAAAAAATCGCTTTGAGGAGGATGTTGATGAAAGTAGAAACCTATCTGTTTGGCGCTGTCGAGGCAAACCCGGAAAATTTCATTACCTTTCCCAATGGTTTGGTCGGCTTTGAGAATAGCAAGCAATTCATGCTGGCCCATGAGGATGGCAAAGGGGATCCCGCCAGCTTTACCCTCCAGTCGGTGGAAGACCCTGCTCTGGCCTTTCAGATTGCTGATCCCACCGGGTCCTGTTTCAATTTTGAACTGGCGCTGACCGATGCCGAGATTGCCGCTTTGCAGAACCCGGCACCGGAAGATGTTGCGGTCATGCTGGTCCTCTTCCGGCAGCAGAGTGGTGATGAGCAAAAAATGTCTGCCAATTTCCGCGCTCCGCTGATCATCAACACCAAGGCCCGCCTCGGCATTCAAAAGGTGATTGAGAACCTGCGTCCGAACATCACCATTTCCAACCTCTCCAGCGCCGTCTGACCGCTGGTTTCCGGGGTAAAAGCGCGGGGCATTGCCCCGCGTTGCCGTTTACAGGGGCTGCAAGCTTGTGCGGTAGCGGCTGGCGTTGGCGACATAGTGGGCTGCGGAATGGCGCAGGCGGGCAACTTCCTCTTCCGTCAGCGGACGGACCACCTTGCCCGGAGAGCCGACGATCAGCACATGGTCCGGAAAAACCTTGCCCTCCGGAATCAGGGTGTTGGCTCCAACGATACAGCCCTTGCCGATCACGGCCCGGTTGAGAATGACCGAGCCGATGCCGATCAGGCTGCCGTCGCCCACCGTGCAGCCATGGAGCATGACAAGATGGCCGACGGTAACGTTGCTGCCGATGTGCATGGGGATGCCCTCGTCGGTATGCAGCACCGAGCCGTCCTGGATGTTGGTGTTGGCGCCGATATGGATCGGGTCATTGTCACCGCGCAGGGTGGCGTTCCACCAGACCGAAGCCTGATCGCCGAGGCGGACGTCGCCGATGATCGTGGCGTTGGGCGCGATCCAGGTATCGTCACCGAGTTGCGGCTGTTTGTCGCCGAGCGCGAAGATTGGCATGATGTTTCCTTTTTGCAATGTGTGTTCCGACTCAACCGGAGATTGTAATTGACTGAACTCGCCGCGCTCACCCGCGACCTGCTGGCCTTTCGCGATGCCCGCGACTGGCGCCAGTTTCACTCGCTGCGCAACCTGATCGTTTCTCTCAACCTGGAAGCCGGCGAACTGCTCGAACTGACGCAATGGAAGAGCGACGCCGAGGTCGAGGCCCTGCCCGTCGACCCGCAGACTCACGAAGCCCTGCGTGATGAGTGCGCCGACATCCTGCTCTATCTGCTGCTGGTGGCCAATACCGCCGGCTTCGACCTGACGGAAGCCGCCCGGCGCAAGCTGGAAAAAAATGATGCCAAATACCCGGTGGAAAAAAGTTTCGGCTCCCGCGCAAAATATAACGCGCTTTAGCTGCTCCGGGATTCCAGGGTGAAGCGTGCGCCGTCACCTTGACTGAGGTTTTCCGTCAGCCAGGGCAGGGTATCCGCCAGGGTGGCTTCGAGGGTCCACGGCGGATTGATGATGAACATGCCGCTCCCGTGCATACCAAAGCCGTCCCTGGCGGGCTTGCTGACGGATAGGGCTGCGTGCAGCCAGTTTTCGATGGGCAAGGCCTTCAGCTTTTCCGGCAGCAGGCGGGATTCGGTGCGCGCCAGCTGCGGATACCACACGGCGTAGGTGCCGGTCGGGAAGCGTTTGATGGCCTCCTGCAGGCCCTTGATCACCTGGCTGTAGTCGGTTTTTACTTCGTAGGACGGGTCGATGAGCACCAGCGCCCGGCGCGGCGGAGGGGGCAGGGTGGCCTTGAGACCGGCAAAGCCGTCATCGGCAACCACCGTGACCTGGCGGCCGGCGGATTTGAAACAACCCTGCAACAGGCGGGCATCGCTGGAGTGCAGTTCGTACAGACGCAGCCGGTCGGATTCCCGCAGGCACTTCCAGGACAGCCAGGGGGAGCCGGGGTAGTACTTCAATTTACCCCCCGGATTCAACTCCATGACCAGGTCGATATAGCGGGCAACGGCAGCCGGCATCTCCTGGCGCGACCACAGGCGGCCAATCCCTTCCTTGTATTCGGAGAGCTTGGCTGCGTAGCCGGTATCCAGCGCGTAGCGGCCGGCTCCGGCGTGGGTGTCGATCACCCAGAACGGCGTTCCCTTTTGCGTCATGTAGTCGCAAATCTGGACGAGGATCAGGTGCTTGAGGACATCGGCGTGATTGCCGGCGTGAAAGGCATGGCGGTAACTGAGCATGGCACGCAGTATACTTCGCCTCCATGCCTCTGACCGATCTCTTTGCCGAAAGCTTTTTCCTTCTTCTCGCCGCTGCCGGAATATGGCTCTGGCTGGATAGCCTGAAATCCCGCGAAATCGGCATTCTTGCTGCCCAGTCGGCGTGTGCCGACGAAGGTTTGCAGTTTCTTGACGAAACCGTCGTCATCCGCTCATTGCGCCTGGCCCGCGATGACGAGGGCCGCCTCCGGCTACGCCGGGTCTATGGTTTTGAATACAGCGATACCGGCGACAATCGCCGGCCCGGCAGCGTCACCATGTTGGGGCACAGCGTTGAATGGCTACACCTTCGTCCGCACCTTTATGTTGTTCCGAAAGCAGAATCCAGCAATGAAACCCTCCATTGAACTCATCGATTTCCACGGTATTGAAGCTTTCCGCCTGCGGGTGGGCGAGGGCAGTGCCACCATCAGCCGGCTGGGCGGGCAGGTCCTCTCCTGGATCACCTCCGATGGCCGGGAGCGTTTGTACCTCAGCCCGCAAGCCGTCTTTGACGGTAGCCGGCCAATTCGGGGCGGCATTCCGGTCTGCTTCCCCCAGTTCGCCGGCCAGGGGGATTTACCCAAACATGGCCTGCTGCGTACCCGCCCATGGCAGAAGGACCACCAAAATACCGGCGATGACTTTTCCCTGATCTGCCTCTGTGTGGACAGCGATGCTTCCACCACGGAGCTTTGGCCCCATGCCTGGCGGGCGGAACTGACGGTGATGCTGGAGAAGGACCGTCTGGATATCGAGTTGGCGGTGATCAACAAGGGGGAGCAGCCCTTTTCCTTCACCGGCGCGCTGCACACTTACCTGCGGGTTACCCAGGTTGAGGATGTGGCGCTGGAAGGGCTGGAAGGGCTGGCCTATCAGGATAGCGCTGACGGAGGCCGGCTCAAGCGGGAGAACAGTCGGGAGGTGCTGATTGAGGCGGAAACCGATCGCATTTACCTGAATGCTGTACGGCCCGTGCAGCTGCATGCGGGGAATTTGAGCCTTGCCATTGAGGCGGACGGATTCCCCGATGTGGTGGTCTGGAACCCCTGGGAAACGCTGTGCTCCAGCTTTTCTGACCTGCCGGCGGATGGCTGGCGGCACATGTTGTGTGTCGAGGCTGCTGTTGCCGGGAAAATGGCCGAAGTAGCGCCGGGCGAAGAGTGGTACGGTCGGCAGACCTTGCTGGCAACCTGAATGCGGGTAGAAGTGCCAGCCAACTGAGGGTTGGCGCTTCTACCTTGCCGGGCTTATTCCTGGCGTATGGTGGCCGCAGCGCGGGCGATTTCGGAGGTTGCCCGGCTGTTGCGTTCGGTGATTTGGCGGCCATAGCTATCGCGTTCGGCCTGGGTCGCCTTGGCGGCTTCAATGGAGGTGATGCAACGCCACTTCAGCACACCGGATCCGGTTCTGAAACGGCGCATTTCGGCCTCAGGATGAAAACGTTGGCAGTAAGAGCAGAATTTTTCAGACATGGCAGGAATGATAAATAAGTTGAGGGTTCAGCATGAAAAGGGGGCTTAGCCTTTAGAGAGGGCTGGCGTGCGATGGTTCTGCACAATCTTCAGGAGCGGTGCAAAAACCTTGGGCGTGCCGGCCACGATGTTGCCGGTGGTGAGATAGTTGCCGTCGCCGTTCAGATCGCTGACCAGGCCGCCGGCTTCCGAAATGAGCAGGGTGCCGGCGGCCATATCCCAGGGCGCCAGGCCGAATTCCCAGAAAGCGTCATAACGGCCGCTGGCCACATAGGCCAGATCAAGGGAAGCCGCTCCCGGACGGCGCTGGCCGGCGGTTTTTTCGGCAACTTCCTTGAAAATGGCCAGGTAGGCGTCGATGTGCTCGAACATACGGTAGGGAAAACCGGTGCCGATCAGGGAGTCCTGCAATTTGATGCGCTTGGAAACGCGAATTCTGCGCTCGTTGAGAAAGGCGCCGCCGCCCTTGCTGGCGGTAAACAACTCGTTGCGGTTGGGGTCGAAAATAAGAGCTTGCTCAACCACGCCGGCCTTGGCCAGGGCAATGGAGATGGCATATTGCGGCAGGCCGTGGATGAAGTTGGTGGTGCCGTCCAGGGGGTCGATGATCCACTGGAACTCCGTGTCCTGCGTGCCTTTGCCGGCAGTCTCGCCGGACTCCTCTGCTAGAATCCCGTAGTCCGGATAGGCTTCCATCAAGGTTTCGATGATGACCCGCTCGGCGGCCTGGTCTACCTCGGTGACATAATCGTTGGGTTGCTTGGCGGCAACCGTGAGCAAATCCAGGTCGTTGGAGGCGCGGTTGATGATCTGGGCAGCGCGACGCGCTGCCTTGACGGCAATATTCAGGGTTGGATGCATGGCTTAAAGAACTCAACGGGCGGCAAGACGCCGAACGTTTCAAATTTAAAGCGCTAATTTTACTATGAACCAGACCCACTTACCCGACCAGTTGTTAGCTCCCTCGGCAAATGCCCTGCCGGAGCAGTTGCTTTCCCGTATCCGGGTAGTCCTTTGCCGCCCCAGCCATCCCGGCAATATCGGGGCAGCCGCCCGCGCCATGAAGGTCATGGGGGTGAGCCGGCTCAGCCTGGTGGCCCCCAAGCGTTTTCCCGACGCCGAGGCGGATGTCCGGGCGACCGGAGCGGTGGATGTCCTGGCCGCTGCCCGGATTTGCCAGACCCTGGATGAAGCCCTGGCCGGTACGGTCTACGCGGTGGCCTTGTCTGCCCGGCAGCGGGATCTCGGCCCGATGCCGATGCAGGCGAGGGAAGCCGTGTCGTCTTTGCTGGAGCGTGCTGCGGGGGGGGAGGTTGCCCTGGTTTTTGGTAACGAAACCGTCGGTTTGTCCAA
>CAZHVZ010000146.1:0-6476 GCA_964536245.1 uncultured Rhodocyclaceae bacterium | reverse complement strand
CGGCTGCATGACCGGCGCCACCATGAACAGCAATGGTGGGCTGAACTACCAGTAAGCGCACATTTTTGCGATGAACCATAAGCGGGCGCCTTCGGGCGCCCGCTTTTTTTGCGCTATAATGCTGCGCTGCACACAAACTCCTTCGAGGTTCATGGCATGTCGGAACAGATACGGTTGATCAAGAAATATCCTAATCGTCGTCTTTACGACACCAAAACCAGTGCCTATATCACGCTGGCCGACGTCAAGGATCTGGTCCTCAAATACGAGGTTTTCAAGGTGCTCGATGCCAAGACCAATGAAGACCTGACGCGCAGCATTCTGCTCCAGATCATCCTTGAAGAAGAAACCGGCGGCGTTCCCCTCTTTTCCTGCGATCTGCTCTCCGCCTTCGTGCGCTTTTACGGTAACGCCATGCAGGGAATGCTCGGCAAATACCTGGAAAGCAACATGAAGACCTTTGTTGATTTCCAGCAGAAAATGCAGGAACAAACCCGCGCCGGGCAGGGCGGCGACAGCCAGATGCAGGCCGACTACTGGGCGCAGTTTCTCAATCTCCAGCAGCCCGCCATGCAGAGCATGATGGCCACCTACATGGATCAGTCGAAAAAGATGTTCCAGCAAATGCAGGATCAGATTCAGAACCAGACCCGCACCATGTTCACTGCTTTTCCTTATGCCAATCCATCAGAGGGCGGCGACAAATGAGCATCTACCGATAAGCGGCACTGATTGTGGCTGAAATCCCTGCAAAAGTCGGCTTTGTCTCTCTTGGCTGCCCCAAGGCGACGACCGATTCGGAACATATCCTGACCAAACTGCGGGCCGAGGGGTACCTGATTACCCCGACGTACGATGATGCGGATCTGGTCATCGTCAATACCTGCGGTTTCATCGATGCTGCCGTTGAGGAATCCCTGGACGCCATTGGTGAGGCCCTGGCTGAAAATGGCAGGGTCATCGTTACCGGCTGCCTTGGCGCCAAGGGTGATGTGGTCAGGACCGCTCACCCGTCCGTGCTGGCAGTGACCGGCCCCCATGCAGCGGACGAAGTCATGGGTATTGTCCACCAGCATCTGCCGCAGCCGCATGATCCCTATACCTCACTGGTTCCAGCCCAGGGTGTGCGCCTGACGCCGGATCATTTCGCCTACCTGAAAATTTCCGAAGGCTGCAATCACAGCTGCACCTTCTGCATCATCCCCTCCCTGCGCGGGCCGCTGGTTTCGCGGCCGGTGGGCGATGTGCTGGCCGAGGCCGAGAGCCTGGCACTGGCCGGAGTCAAGGAAATTCTCGTCATCTCCCAGGACACCAGCGCCTATGGGGTCGATGTCAAATACCGCACCGGGTTCTGGGGCGGCAAACCGGTGCGCACCAAGCTCAAGGAGTTGTGTGATGCTCTTGCCCAGTTCGGCATCTGGGTACGCCTGCACTACGTTTATCCCTACCCGTCGGTGGATGAGGTCATTCCCTTGATGGCCGAAGGAAAGCTCCTGCCTTACCTTGATGTGCCCTTCCAGCATGCCAGCCCGAACATTCTCAAGGCCATGAAGCGCCCGGCCTCGGCAGAGAATACCCTGGAGCGCATCCAGAAGTGGCGGGCAATCTGCCCGGAAATCGTTATCCGTTCGACCTTCATCACCGGCTTTCCCGGCGAAACGGAGGAGGATTTCGACCAGCTCCTGCAATTTCTCGAAGACGCACAGCTCGACCGCGTCGGCGCCTTTGCCTACTCCGATGTGGATGGCGCCACCGCCAATGCCTTGCCGGGAGCCGTGCCGGAAGCCCTGCGCGAAGACCGCCGCCGCTGGCTGATGGAGGTGCAGGAAGATATCAGCGCCGGCAAGCTGGCCGCCAAGATCGACAGTGAAATCCAGGTGCTGGTCGATGCCGTTGATGAAGAAGGCACCATCGCTCGCTCCAAGGCCGATGCTCCGGAAATCGATGGGCTGGTGTATCTCGATGGCTACTTCGCTGCCGAGCCGGGTGATTTCCTCACGGTGCGCGTCGTCGATGCCGATGCCCACGACCTCTACGCCCAACCTCTCTGAGCAGTTACGGGCCATCGTCGGCCGGGATCATGTCCTGACCGACGAGGTGGACCTCGCGCCCTTCCTGACCGACTGGCGGGGGCGCTACCGGGGGGCTGCCCAATCGGTGGTCCGTCCGGCGGATACCGCCGAGGTTTCTGCCGTGGTGCAGCTTTGTGCCGCAGCCGGTGTGCCGATGCTGCCTCAGGGCGGAAATACCAGCCTGTGCGGTGCCGCAACGCCGGATGGCAGCGGGCGGGCCGTTGTCATTAGTCTGGGGCGTCTGAACAGACTGCGCCAGGTGGATCCAGTCAATAACACGCTCACCGTCGAGGCCGGCTGCACCCTGGCAACAGTGCAGGCTGCTGCCGAAGAGGCCGGGCGGTTGTTTCCTCTTTCTCTGGCGGCGCAAGGAAGCTGCCAGATCGGTGGCAATCTTTCCACCAATGCCGGCGGCGTACAGGTCTTGCGCTATGGTAATACCCGGGAGCTGACTCTCGGTCTGGAGGTGGTCCTGCCGAATGGAGAAATTCTGAATAGCCTGCGTGGCCTGCGCAAGGACAACACCGGTTACGATCTCAAGCAGCTGTTTATCGGGGCAGAAGGTACTCTGGGTGTCATCACCGCTGCCGTGCTTAAGCTCTTTCCCCTTCCCAGCCAACACCTGACTGCCTGGCTGGCCCTGCCCACCCCGCAGGCAGCGCTGACTGTCCTGGCGGCAGCCCAGAGGCGATTTGAGGCGCAACTAACGGCATTCGAGCTGGTTTCAGAAACCTCTCTGGCGCTTGTTCTGCAACATATTCCCGGTGCGCTGCGCCCGCTCCCGCAGTCCCCCTGGTACGTGCTCTGCGAATTTTCTGCCGGTGCGCCGGATGCCCTGAGTCCTCTCGCGGTCGAGAACTGGTTGGCCGAACACATTGGCCGGAGTGTGGTGAGCGATGCGGTGCTCGCCCAGTCCGCAAGCCAGGCGGCCAGGCTCTGGCAGTTGCGGGAAAATATCTCGGAAGCCCAGAAAATAGACGGGGTCAGTATCAAACACGATATTTCCGTTCCCGTTTCCTGCATCCCGGTGTTTCTTGAGCGTGCCGATCAGCTATTGAGGGTGTCTTTTCCCGGTATCCGCACGGTGGCATTCGGCCATGTCGGCGACGGCAATCTCCATTACAACCTGTCCCGACCGCAGGCGCAGGATCATGCCGGGTTGATCGCCGAGGAAGCGGCGGTGAATCGTCTGATTTATGATCTGGTGCATGATCTGGGAGGCTCCATCTCTGCCGAGCATGGGATCGGGCAGCTCAAGCGGGACGAGCTTGGGCGCTACAAGAGTCCGGTCGAACTTGGGCTGATGCGGGCCATCAAGCAGGCTATTGATCCACGAGGTTTGATGAATCCGGGAAAAATTCTGTAACCTTCTCCGGTCCTTTCGCGTTAGTCTGTAACAAGGCAACAGAAGGAGGCGGTGATGACCTGCGATTTGGCGCGTAGTACCCTGGTCGGGATGCTGCTTCTTTGTTCGTCGATGGCAGTTCATGCCCAGGCTTACAAGTGCAAGACGCCGGACGGACGAACCGAAATATCCGATTCCCCCTGCCGGGCCGGCAGCAAAACCGAGGCTGTCCAGGCAGCCGAGCACATTACACCCGAACAGCGGCAACAGGCCGAGCAGGATCTGGAGCGGGCAAAAAAATACATCGCCGAACGGGAGGTCGCCGAACGGGAAGCCGAGGCCGCCAGCCAGGCCCGTCGCGCTGCGGCAGCGCAGGTTGCTCCCCCGCCACCGGCATCGCCCGCGACACCGCCGTCCCAGGAAATCTATGTTGGCGGAGTTGACCCCTATACCCGCTGCGTTCGGGATGTGGAGTTGCTCAATCTGGCGCCTCAGCGGCGGCTGGAAATGCTGGACTCCTGTCGTTCAGGGAGCGCTTATCGGTCACGAACCCAAACCCTTGCCCCAGCTCCGGTCATCGTGGTGACACCGGTTGTGCCGGTGCCGCCGACCGCTCCCGCCACGACTCCGAAAGGGTCGGCCATGGCTTTGCCGGGGACGGATACCCGGTCTCTAGGTGGGGCTACCAAGCCTTGTGCAGGTTATCCCCGGGAGCCGGGTTGTTCACGCTGAACGAGATTTACCGTTCTCGCCGCTGCTCCGGTCGCGGCACGGCAACCCCAATGCGGGTCAATGCAGGGTGGGAAGGTTCCCCGTTACGGCAAAAAGGGCGGCGACATCGGCGGCAGTAAAGCGGTAATCCCGGTTGCAGATATCGTCCCGGATGAGGATTTCGCCATGTTCAGCGAGAATGGTTTCCGCATCGCTTTGCCCCAAATTGCGAACCATGTTTCTAACCTTTTCCCAATCTTCCGGGCAGTGGTAGGAGACTGGATGGGCATCGTACAAACGCAGCTCATGATGGCTCATGTCGTCATGGAAAAGCCGGGTCAGCAGCGTTTCCGGAGAAAGTTCGAGCAATTCTTCGGGCCTGACGGTGGACGCCAGGTGGGTCAGCCGCTGCCAGCCGTCGGCATCGCGCTGGTCGGCATCGGGCATTTTTTGCAGGAACAGGCAGGCAGTTGCTTCCGGACTGGCGGCAATAAACAGGCGAGAGGCCTGCTGGTCGGAGTGCTCAAGGTAGTGCTCGAATATTTCGGCAATGCTATCCCCGACCATGGGAACGATGCTCTGGTATGGATGGTGGGCGGTCGGCAGGTCCAGACTCAATAACAACTGCCCACCGTCAGCAGCACCCAGCAGCCGGGGAATGGGGGCCGGCAGCACGACCGGGTTGCTGCGGGCCATGCCGCGCATTTGCAATTGCTCGTTGCAGTCCATGACCAGCAATTGAATGGAGCCGGTGCCCCGCAATTGCAGGGTAAGCCGCCCTGCTTGCTTGAGCTGCGCCGCGATGAGCGCGGTGACCGCTGCCATTTCCCCCAGCAATTGGGCAACCGGAGGCTGGTAGTTGCGGTCGGCTTGCATGTGTTGCCAGCAGTCGCCGAGGCGAACCACCGCGCCGCGAATATCGAGGGTTTCAAAAAGAAAACGACGAACAAAACTGTCACTCATTTCAGCTCCCTGGTGTAGTTTTCCGGGTTAAAGCCGATCAGCAGGGTGCTTCCGGTGTCGAGCACCGGGCGTTTGATGAGGCTGGGGTAGCACTCCATCAAGTGGCTCGCCTTGGCTTCATCGACATCGGCACGCTCGGCATCGGTCAGTTTTTTCCACATCAAACCACGGGTATTGAGCAGTGTCTGCCAGTCGGCGCGTCGCAGCCAGTCCGCAAGATGGCTCTTGGCAACACCCGGTTTCTTGTAATCGACAAACTCATAGGCAATGCCGTTGGCGTCCAGCCAGGTAAAAGCCTTTTTCATAGTGTCACAGTTCTTGATGCCCCAAATTTTTACGGGCAAGGAGGGTTCATTTTTAGCCATGTATTGCTTACTGAAAGGTTTGGTATTTGATCGTAACGCCCCTTTGCTCGCTTTCGGAACGGAAAACGCGGGCAAATTGGTGGTGCCGGAGATTGAGAGTTTCGTCTGACTCCCAAGTCAGGCGAACCTCAGGACCTTGAGTGATCCCCGCTGGTGCTCGTCCATGATCTTTATCGGCCACGAAAAAGCCCTTGGGGAGAGATTTTGCGTCAGAGGTATCGAATGAAGCTTTGACTATGGCAACTTGAGTGTTGAAGTCAGTTGTCGCTCCGCAATCGATCTGAAATACAACAGCCTTCAACTTTTTGCTTGGCGATGGAATCTCATCAAACACAGTCGTTGCGCACATGCCTGAAAACAGATGGTCCAAAGCCACTGCGCAGCCGCCGACGGTTACCACAAGAATTCCGGCGATCCAGAGCACGACTTTTTTCCAAGTAGCCATATTTAATATCGTTACTCAGTTCTTGATGCCGTAAATATGACAGGGAATTGGTTGGGTGTTTTTTGACATGAGGAGGGAAAGGTGTGGCCGGCGGCGGGGTTTGACAGGGTACAGCTTGGCAGGTCAGATATCGGGCAGTCAACGTCGTCGCGGCGACCGGGCCGAAAAGGAAAAAGCCCCGATCAAGTCGGGGCTTTTAAAATCCTGGCGGTGGAGCGGCAGCCAGTACCAAACACCACCAACTCGGCGCATTCTTGCTTGCAAAAGCTACTGAGAACATTCGCGGAAAGACGCTGAATCAGCCGCCAGTCTATCAGATGCGAATGGTTGGGCGCATCGAAAATGCAGGCGTCAGTTCGATTCCAAAACGCGCAGTCGAACCCAAACCCATGTTGATGCGACAGCCTGACTTGGCTTGTGGACGGAACAGCGCCTTCATGGACTCCCACCAACCCGTTCGGAGTCCTGCATGGAAATCATTCATTTCAACCAAAGAGCCCTTGCCAAGCGCTGGGATGTCAGTGAGGCAACACTTGAACGCTGGCGAACCGAGGGGATCGGCCCCAAATATCTGA
>CAZHVZ010000145.1:0-6552 GCA_964536245.1 uncultured Rhodocyclaceae bacterium | reverse complement strand
CGATCTCGCGAAGGCCATTGACCAGATCGCCAATCGGCCGCTCGTGCATGCGCGGCACCCCCTTCAACACGTAATCCCCGCCGGCCAGGGCGAGGGCAGCGGTCAGCGGCCGAAAAGCGGTTCCGGCATTGCCGAGAAACAATTCCGCCTGCTTGACGGGGAACCGCCCTCCACAACCGGCAATTCGCCAGTTTTCTCCGCCCAGGTGAAAAACCCCGACACCGAGCGTCCGCAAGGCGTCGAGCATGCGCTCGGTATCGTCGGACGCAAGCAGGTCGCGCACCTCGGTTTCGCCCTCGGCCAAGGCGGCGAGCAGCAAAACCCGGTTCGAAATACTTTTCGATCCGGGCAGACGAACCGTGCCGGTGGCCGAAACGAGTTGGGGAAGATCAAGAAATTCCATAGTCCGCATTCATTCTGTATTTTTCAAAAACCGACCGCCTGGGCCAAGACTTAAATCAAGAGAGATATTCCGGAACAAAGCCGGCCAAGCCAGCCTTGACCGCCTGCTCGTCGCGCACGGCGACGGCGAGCCAGTCCTCGATCCGCCGAAATTCTTCCTGCTCCAGGCGATCACTCAGACGGGCGATGCGCAGCTTGGGATGGGGCGTACGCAAGGTTGTTTCGTCATCGGCCAGGAGTTCTTCGTAAAGCTTTTCACCGGGCCGCAAGCCGGTGAATTCGATATGAATTTCATCTTCCGAAAAGCCGGAAAGGCGAATCATGTCCCGCGCCAGATCGACAATTTTTACCGGCTCGCCCATGTCGAGAACAAAAATTTCTCCGCCCTGCCCCATCCATCCTGCCTGCAAAACCAGCTGAGCGGCCTCGGGGATGGTCATGAAGTAGCGCACGATTTCGGGATCGGTCACCGTCACCGGCCCCCCCCGGGCGATCTGTTCGCGGAACTTCGGAATAACGCTGCCGTTGCTGCCCAGCACATTGCCAAAGCGCACGGTCACGAAACGGGTTCCGCTTTCGCCCTGCAAGGCATGACACAAACGCTCGGCGAGACGCTTGCTGGCGCCCATGACATTGGTCGGATTCACCGCCTTGTCAGTGGAAATCATGACAAACTTATCCACTCCGGCTCTTTTCGCCGCCGCAGCCAGGGTCAGGGTTCCCAAGCCATTGATGCGCACCGCCTGCCAGGCGTTTTCATGCTCCATCAGGGGCACATGCTTGTAAGCCGCCGCGTGGAAAACGACTGCCGGCCTCTCGGCACCCAGCAATTCCTCCATGCGCGCACCATCCCGCACATCACCGGCCCAGCAGGTACGGGGAACGTCCGGAAAGCTGCGAGTCAGCTCCTCGTCAATGCGATACAGGGCAAACTCTGAAATATCCAGCAAGATCAGCCGCATCGGGGAAAACGCAGCGATCTGCCGGCACAGTTCCGAGCCGATAGAGCCGCCGGCCCCGCTGACCAGAACGGTTCGGCCAGTGAGCAATTCGTGCAGACCGGCGTCGTCCAGAGAAACTGCCTCGCGCCCGAGCAGATCTTCCAGTTCAACCCGACGAATATTGGAAACTGACAGGCGCCCGGCCAGCAAATCGTCGTAACTCGGCATGGTGAGAACCGAAAGACCGGCGGCAGAAGCCAGTTCAGCCGCCTTGCGGCGCTCCGATGCCTTGGCCCGGGGCATGGCCATGATGACATGCTGGACTTCGTATTTTTCGGCCAGATCACCGACCCGCTCCAGGGGAGCATGTACCGGCAGACCGCGCAGACGCCGCCCGGCCTTGTTCAGGTCATCGTCAATCAGCGCCAGGGCGTACCAGGAGCCGGTACGATTCAATTCCCGCAGCAGGGAATCCGCTGCCTCCCCCGCCCCGAGCACCAGCACCGGTTGGCCGCGCAGGCGGGCGGGCCCGTACAGGCGATGCTCCTTCCAGCTGCGGTAGGCAAATCGGCTGCCGCCCATGATCAAGGCCAGCAGGATGGGATGCAAAACCAGGACCGAACGGGGGATCTGCCCGACCCCGAAGAAAACCACCGCCGCCGTCACCAGCAAGGCTCCGGTCACCACCGCAGCGACCAGATGCTGCAAGTCGGAAAGGCTGGCAAAGCGCCACAGCCCGCGATACAGGCCGAAGGTAAAGAAAAGGACGCCGAAAAGCGGCAGCACCCAAACCAGGGCAGAGGTCGCAGCGGCCAAGTGTTCGCTCGGCGTATCGAAATTGAAGCGCAGCCAGAAAGCCAGCATCCAGGCCAACGCCGCCACGGCCAGATCATGCAGGAAGGCAAGGAGGGTTCTCGGGTTGGTCACGCCGCTTCCCGTTCGACAAAGCGCCGCCAGGCGTGGTCCACCTTGCCCCCGGCCACGGCAAAAACAAGCAGCCAGGCAAACAGCAAGGACCAGCGAAGGCGGTCCGGCTGCCCGGCCATGAATGCCGCGCTGAGCGTTACACCAAGCATCACGGCATAGTAGAGCAAGGCCGTGTTGCGGTGGCCCAGCCCCATGCGGACCAGGCGTTGATAGTAATGCTCACGATGAGCCTGCCAGATTTTTTCACCGCGCAGCAGACGACGCAGCAGAGTCACCGACGCATCCAGGACAAAAGGAGAAAAAAGGAACAAGGGCAGCCACCAGGCCCAGACATCCCGTACATAGCCCAGCCAGCCCAGGGCTCCGGACAGGAAACCCAGGGGAATGGAGCCGGCATCCCCCATGAACACTCTGGCCCGGCCAAAATTGAAAAACAGGAAACCCAGCGAGGCTCCGGCAATCCCCAGGGAAAACAAGGCCAGGTCGCCATCGCCGGCCAATCCGGCGAGCCAGGCATAGCCGGAGAATCCGAAGAGCGCCATGCCGCCGGCCAGACCATTCGAGCCGTCCATGAAATTGAACAGATTGGTCATCCACACGGTTACGAGGGCCGCGCAGAACAGGAACCACCCGGGCTGCCCCGCCGCCGACCAGGCAATCACCACTCCGGCAGCCAGCCAGTGCGCCGGAAAACGCACGGCGGCAGACAAGCCGATGCGGTCATCGGCAAAGGAAACCGCTGCCAGAAAAACCGCCGCCAGCAGGACGAAATCCAGCGCTGAAACCCAAAGCACGCCAACCATGGCAGTGGCGAAGACGATCCCCCACCCCCCGACCCGGGGAATCGGACGATCATGGAGAGAGCGGTGGTTTGGCAAGTCCGTGGCAATTCGCCAAGCCAGCCCGGTACGCAACAGTCCGTACAGAAGAAGGGCAGCAAGGGAAGCAGCAAACAGAAAAATTGACAAGTAGACCATGCGGGACGCCAAAATCAAGGCGCACAGTTTACCTGCACAAGATCAAACCCCGAAATATTTCAACGGTCTTCGGCACTCTCTCAAGCGCCGGCATTGATCCGGCGCAAACCTTCTTCCACCTTGAGCGGCGGAATCCAGCCCAGCAACTGGCGGTTTTTGTCCAGATCGACCTGGAGATTGCGACACAGGCGCTGGGCAATCGACTGCCGCCCAAGTAGCGCCGCGCCGGACTCCAGCATCCATACCGGCACCGGCAGCAAACGGGGAGAAACCCCCATGGCCGATGCCAGACCGAGAACCAAGCCGGTGGTAGACAGATCCTCCCCGTCGCCCGCCAAAAATACCTGCCCGGCGGCAGAGGGATGGTGCAGGCACAGCCCCAGCAAATCCAGCAGATTGTCCAGCGCGACCAGACTGCGTCGATTGTTCCGGATCGCTCCCAGGGGCAAGGGTAGCCCCCTGGCCAGCCAACCCATCAAGGAGTGAAGATTTCCCTTTACGCCGGGGCCATAAATCAGGGGGGGACGAAGCACCACGATCTCCATTCCGGTGCGCGCACCGAGAGAAAACAGCGCTTCTTCTGCCTCCGCCTTGGATACGCCGTAAGGATCCAACGGAGCGGCTCGATCATCGGCACGAAACGCCTGACCGGGCGCCGTTTCCTCGCCGTTGACCTTGATCGAGCTGAGAAAAACGAAGCGCTGCACCCCCTCTTCCGCCGCCTGCCGGGCCAGCGCGAGCGTTCCGGCAACATTGACGGCGCGAAAGAGCGCCAGGGGATCCGCTGCCCGTTCGTCCATGACATGAACCCGGGCCGCGAGGTGCACCACCGCCTGACAACCGTGCAAGGCCGGACGCCAGTTCGCCGCCGCCCCGAGGTCGGGCGCGTCAAGCAACCCGCCGCCGCTTTCCTGGCGAACGGCTCCCTGTGCCGAAACGCCTCTGGATTGCAGGTGGTTTAGCAGCTGCCGTCCGACAAAGCCGTTGGCTCCGGTGACCAGTACCCGACCGGTGAATTTTTCAGGAACAGGCGGAATCAACGGCTCAGCTCTTCAAACAGATCGGCATAAGCCCTGCCCAAAGCCGGGCCGGAAAACAACCGCTGGTAGCGGTTGCGGGAGGCGCTCCCCATCTCCTCCGCCAAAGGCATGTTTTTCAGCAATTCATTCATCGCCTCGGCCAGTTCCGCCGGCGACTCGGGAGGCACCACGAATCCGGTTTCCTGATGGGCATTGACAAAGGAGGTGCCGGTACCGATTTCGCAGGAGACCAGAGGCTTGCCGTACATGGCAGCCTCCACCAGAACCATGCCATAGGCCTCGGAACGCAAATGGGAAGGGAGAACCAGGGCACGGCAGGCACGCAGCAAGGCGACTTTTTCAGGATCACTCACCTGACCGGCAAAAATAACGTTATTCAGCTGCAATTCCGCAGCCAGAGCTTGCAGGCGCTCCCCTTCCGGACCGGTACCGGCAACCACAATGCGTGCTCCGATATCCTTCGCCGCCTGAAGCAGGAAATGCAGCCCCTTGTAATACCGCAACACGCCGATAAACAGGAAAAACGGCTCGTTGGGCGAAATCCCGAGACGGGGAAAGATCGAATCATCACTATCAGCAGGATAGGAGGACTCATCAATTCCCAGAGGAATCACCCGGACCTTGTCGCGGATGGCCGGGTTGGTCAACACCGGGCTGGTTCTCGCATAGGCCGGAGAATTGGCGACAATCACCCGCATCTGCTTGAGGGTGCGCCACATGAGCGGAGCGTAGGCGGCCCCCAGCCAACGCTGGCGAACCACATCCGATATATAGGTGAGGATGGCCGGCGCCCGGGGTCGGGCGATCCCGTGCAAAACATCGGCAAAAGGCCAGGGAAAAAGGTAATGCAGCACATCCGCCTGATCCGCCAGGCGGGAAAACTCCGTGACCGAGGCAAGGCCTCCCAGGTCACAGGAGGCCGGAGCAGCCCAGGAGCGACGGCGGACCACTTTTGCTTCAGGCCTTTCCAGCGTCAAGGGCCGGGGCTGGGGAGAGAGGGTGAAAATGGTGTTACCGACGCCCCGGGCCGTGGTCGCAAGGGCGATCTGACGAATGGCCTCCTGCAAGCCGCCGGGCGGGTCGGGAAAATAGGTTCTGTAAACATGAAGAACATTCACGGTATGACGTCCGGAGTTAATGCCTGGCAGCGCTATTGATCTGGACACGGGCAATGCGGCAGTCTTGCCTGAAATGAGGTCCATGGAGGCGACATTTTAACCTGCTGCCCGATGCCTGGACCATTTCACCGAAAGGGTCCAGCAAACGAATTGCCGTCTGACAAGGCGACGGCAAATATTGCCGGAGAAAAATGTGCCACCGGCACCCTTTCGCCATTTCGGCCGGCAACCCATGGCCGAATTTGCCCTTGCCCGGCCAATCACTGCCTGCCTGTGTGGCGTGGAAAACCCAGCCGGAGAACCCCCAGCGCAGCCTCCAAAAAACATGGCACGCCTCGTGCTTATACGTAATCACCGTTAAGCCGAGATGAAAGGAAACAGATCATGACACAAGTCATCAACACCAATATTGCGTCGCTCAATGCGCAACGCAATTTGACCACCTCCCAGAACGACCTTCACACGTCCCTTCAGCGTTTGTCGTCCGGTCTGCGCGTCAACTCCGCCAAAGACGACGCCGCTGGCCTGGCCGTCGCCACCCGCATGGATGCCGTCGTCCGTGGTTCGCAAGTCGCCATCCGCAACGCCAATGACGGCATCTCCCTGGCACAAACCGTGGAAGACTCGATCAGCAAGATCGGCGATAGCCTGCAACGTATGCGCGAACTGGCTGTACAAGCCGCCAACGGCACCATCAATTCCGGTGACCGCTCCAACCTGCAAGTGGAATTCGCCCAGATGCAAGCTGAAATCCTGCGGGTCAATTCCGGCGCCAGTTTCAACGGCATCGCGTTGCTCGATACCGCAGCAGCCGTAGCCAAAGCCGGTTCCCAGTACGATTTCCAGATTGGCGCCAACGCCGCCGGTGCCAATGTCCTGACCGTTTCCGGTGCCTCCTTTGCTGCCGGCACCCTGAGCGCCTATACCGATTCGACCAACGCGACCGGTATCGATATTTCCTCGGCTTCGACTGCCGGCTGCGCCTTGGCCATCATCGACAGCGGTATTGGCCAGGTCACGACCGCCCGCGCCAAATGGGGCGCCACGCAGAACCGCTTTGATGCCATCATCTCCAGTTTGCAGATTTATGTTGAAAACCAGAGCGGCGCCAAGAGCCGGATCATGGATACCGACTTCGCCGCAGAAA
>CAZHVZ010000144.1:6462-6705 GCA_964536245.1 uncultured Rhodocyclaceae bacterium | reverse complement strand
AGGCTGTGCGGAGCCATGGCGACGTTACCGAGACCGGTGCGCTTGCCAACCATGTAGGCACCCACCAGACCGGCCACGGCGGCGTTGATATGCACCACCGTACCGCCGGCAAAGTCGAGAGCGCCCTTCTGGAAGAGGAAGCCGGCCGTGGCCTGGACCTTGTCGAAAACATCAGGGCCGGTATAGGCATCCGGACCAGCCCAGTACCACACCATGTGCGCCATCGGGATGTAGGACAGCGTG
>CAZHVZ010000144.1:2376-6368 GCA_964536245.1 uncultured Rhodocyclaceae bacterium | reverse complement strand
CAGTTCCGAGATCACCACGCCCTTGGAGAAGGTTGCTGCAACGGAATCCGGGGTAATGCACTTGAGGAACATCTTGTCCAGGGTTCCAAAAAAGGCGTTGCCCTCGTTGAAGGCCGCCGAGTAGCCATAAACCACCCAGAGCACGGTAATCAGCGAGAAGACGACAAATACCTGCATGAGCACCGAGAGCATGTTCTTGGAACGCACCAGGCCACCGTAGAACAAGGCCAGACCGGGAATGGACATGAGGATGACCAGGGCAGCGCTGATCAGCACCCAGGCATTGTCGCCCTTGTTGGGAACCAGTGCCGGTGCCGGAGCGGCTTCCGGCGTTGCGGCCGCCACAGCCGCCGCAGCCGGTGCGGCTGTCGCGGCGACGGCAGCGGCGGGTGCAGCAACCGGCGCCGCCGCCACGGGGGCCGCCGCTTTTTCTTCCGCCCAGGCAGGAGCGCCCAGGCTTACAACTCCCAGCAGCGCCAGGAGAGCAATAATCCGTTTCATGATGTACTCCTTAAAGGGCGTCGGTACCGGTCTCGCCGGTGCGGATGCGGACGACTTGTTCGAGTTCGAAGACGAAGATTTTTCCGTCACCGATCTTGCCGGTACTGGCCGACTTTTCGATGGCTTCGATCACCTGGTCCAGCTGCTCGCTGGCCACGGCGGCTTCGATTTTTACTTTAGGCAGAAAGTCGACGACATATTCGGCACCCCGATAAAGCTCGGTATGTCCCTTTTGCCGGCCGAAACCTTTCACTTCCGTCACGGTGATGCCCTGCACGCCAATGGCTGAGAGCGCCTCACGGACTTCGTCAAGCTTGAAGGGCTTGATGATGGCGGTAACGAATTTCATGAGTAATTCCTCACAAGGTTAGAAATAGGTGTTGTGCTTCCCCCCGGTGCCGGCCGGGTCACCGGGGGGAAAATCAGCTTAGAAAGTCTTCAGGAACGAAGCGACGACAGTTCCCTTGGCAACATCCCGGAAACTGCGGTTGGGCGCAGTGTTGTTGGAAGAATTGCCATCACGCCCCCAGCAGTAGGAGGAAGTACCGCCACCAGAGCTACAGGTTCCCCGTGCATTGGTATCGGAATAAGCCAGACCGAGAACGCCGAAGCCCACATCCTTGGTCACGCCCAGCTTCCAGTCGGTGTAGTTGGGCGTACGAATGGCATCGGTATTGACAGAATTCTTGACCGTCTGATGGCCAACGTGGCCCAGCAGATTCCAGCCATCGCCGAGGTCGTAGTTGGCATTCACTTCAAAGTAGCCGGAGCCACGGGTATTGCGGTTGTAATCGGAACCGCCGTACCAGCCGATGAAATTCTTGGAAGTTGCCTGGGAGTACTTGGCCGTCAGCCACTTGTAGCCGATGGAAGCATAAACTTCCTGCGTATTCGGATTGGCCAGCACGGTCAGATTGCTACCCCGGTTGTTCGGGTAGTTGTAGGTGATGAATCCGAAATCGTAGTTCCAGTCGCCACCGCCAAAGGTATTTTTGTAGCCGCCGTACACATCCACTTCCAGAGAACCGGAACCGGTGAAATTTTTCACCCAGGAGATATTGGAGGCCCAGGCGCCAATATAGAAACCACTCGGATCGGCGTAATCGATCCCGGCTTGCAGTGCGGGCTTGCCATGAGTCTGACTGACACCACGGAACAGGTAGTCCGAAACAAGGCCAACATTGAAGGACAACGGCGAGGCCGGTTCCGCAGCAGCGGGTTCGGCAGCCGGAGCAGCCGTCTGGGCCATTGCCGGCATGGCGAAAAGCGACGCCAGAGTGAGGGCAAGCAGTGATTTCTTCATCATTTCTCTCCAGAAATTGGTCAATAGAATAATTTTTACAACTGAGTAAAAGCACACCTCGTGCCAGGATTGATTTTTGACGTAAATCAATAACTTTTCCCGACATCTGGCCGGTATTGGCCACTCCTGCGCACTTGCTTGGTGCATCGCCTTGCCGTCATGCACCAAGCACGAGCAAGACGATGCCCCGGAAAGGCCTGTGGTAAACTCCGGTCAAACGGAGAACCCTCATGCTCGATCCCAAAGTCCTCGAAGAATTCGGCAGCAAACTGAATAGTCTTCTCGCCAACAGCCCTGCCAAGGATTTGGAAAAAAATGCCAAAGCCGTGTTGAGTGGCGTTTTTGCCAAATTCGATCTGGTCACCCGTGAGGAATTTGACGTCCAGGCCCTCGTCCTGGCACGCACCCGGGAAAAGCTGAAAGAACTTGAGGCCCGCGTAGACGCTCTCGAACGCTCCCGCCAAGGTCAGTAAGAGAGGCCGGCGTGGCGCTGGCTGTCGTTCATAGCCGGGGACTGGAGGGCTTGAATGCCCCTCCGGTAACGGTTGAAGTCCATATCTCCGGCGGTTTGCCCTGCGTCACACTGGTTGGCCTGCCGGACACCGAAGTTCGTGAAGCACGGGACCGGGTTCGCGCCGCCATCATCAATTCCGGATTTGACTTTCCCGCCAGGCGAGTCACCATCAATCTGGCCCCTGCCGACCTGCCCAAGGAATCCGGGCGTTTCGACCTGCCCATCGCCCTCGGCATTCTCGCTGCCAGTGGGCAGATTCCTGCCCAAGCCCTGCCCGATCATGAATTTGCCGGCGAGCTATCCCTGACCGGAGGATTGCGTGATGTCCGGGGCGCCCTGGCCATGGCCCTGCACAGCAGCGATTCCGGTCGTACCTTTATCCTGCCCCCCGGCAGTGCCGGTGAAGCTGGCTTGATTGAAGAAAACACGGTTCTATCTGCAAACAGCCTACTGGAAGTGTGCGCTCACCTTTGCGGCCAGGCGGTTTTGCCGACGGCAGAGCGCCCCATCTCCCTTGAAACCCGCCAATATCCCGATCTGGCCGAAGTCAAAGGGCAAACCCAGGCCAAGCGGGCGCTGGAGATTGCCGCTGCCGGCGGCCACTCGCTGATCATGGTTGGCCCTCCCGGGGCGGGCAAATCCATGCTGGCCGCCCGTCTTCCCGGACTGCTTCCAGACCTCGGCGGCACCGCCGCCCGCGACTCGGCGGCCATACTCTCCCTGGCCGGGCAGTTCCATCCTGCCCGCTACGGTCAGCGCCCCTATCGCTCACCCCACCATACCGCCTCCGCCGTGGCCCTGGTCGGAGGCGGCAACCCGCCCCGTCCCGGAGAGATTTCCCTGGCCCACCAAGGAGTTCTATTTCTCGACGAATTGCCTGAGTTTGACCGCAAGGTTCTCGAAACCCTGCGCGAGCCCATGGAGTCGGGGCAGATCCATATTGCCCGGGCCGCCCGTCATGCCGAGTTTCCCGCCGAGTTCCAACTCGTGGCAGCGATGAATCCCTGCCCCTGCGGCTATCAGGGGCACCCGACACAATCCTGCCGCTGCACTCCGGACCAGGTTTCCCGCTACCGCAGCCGGATCTCCGGCCCGCTGCTTGACCGTATCGACCTGCAAATAGAAGTTCCGGCACTCCCTGCCGAAACCCTGGCCGAGCGGCCCGGCGGAGAAAGCTCGGCGACGGTTCGGCAGCGGGTGGAAGCCGCCACTTCCCGGCAACTGGAACGTCAGGGAAAACCCAACAGCCGTCTGAGCAGCAGCGAAATTGACCAGTTTTGCCTGCCGGACCAACAGGGAAATGAATTGCTCAAACAGGCCACTGAGCGCCTCAAATTGTCCGCCCGTGCCTGGCATCGGATTCTCAAGGTCGCCCGCAGTCTGGCCGATCTCAGTGGCAGCCCCCGAGTTGGCGCAAGCCATGTCGCAGAAGCCATCCAATACCGGCGCATGTCCGGTGAGTGAGCGCCCACCACGGGCCATTGCCCTGCTGCTGGCTGCGCTTTCCGCTCTGGGTCCCTTCTCCATCGATACCTATCTGCCGTCTTTCCACGATATTGCAGAAACACTCCAGGCCAGCCCGCTCGAGGTCCAGCAGACACTGACTGCCTACCTGCTGCCTTTTGCCATCATGACCCTGTGGCACGGCGCCATTTCCGATGCTTTTGGCAGACG
>CAZHVZ010000144.1:0-2366 GCA_964536245.1 uncultured Rhodocyclaceae bacterium | reverse complement strand
CAGACGCCGGGTGATTCTCGTTACCCTTGTTCTCTTTGGCCTGGCTTCCGTCGGCTGCGCCTTTGCCAGCCGCATCGAACACCTGTGGATCCTGCGCGGGTTACAGGGGATGACCGCTGGTGCCGGCATCGTCATCAGCCGGGCCATTGTCCGCGATCTGTTTGACGGTCCTCCGGCGCAAAGGCTGATGGCCCACATCACCATGATGTTCGCCCTGGCGCCGGCCATCGCACCAGTGATGGGCGGCTGGCTGCAAACCCTGTTCGGCTGGCGCTCGGTGTTCATTTTTCTGGCCCTGATGACGGCTCTCCTCTGGCTGGCCTGCTGGCGGCTATTGCCGGAAACCCTGCCGCGAGAACGACGACAGACCATGAACCCCGGCTATCTTGGCCGCAGCTACCGGATGGTGCTCAGCTCGCCGCCCTTCCTGCTGGCCTGCGCGGCGCTGGCCCTGAATTTTGCCGGTTTCTTTATTTACGTCCTGTCGGCCCCGGTCTTCCTCATGCGTCACCTCAACCTCCCGGAAACCGCTTTCCTCTGGCTCTTCGGCCCGGCCATGCTGGGTTTGATGAGCGGCTCCTGGTTATCCGGAAAGCTGGCCGGCAAGTTCAGCCTGCCGGTCACCATCGGCTGGGGCTATGCGCTCATGGCAAGCGCCGCCACCCTCAATGTCGTCACCAACCTGACCCTGCCCCCCGGTTTGCCGTGGAGCATCCTTCCGTTGTTCCTGTACACCCTCGGCATGTCTCTGGTCATGCCCTGTCTCACGCTCTACGCCCTTGATCCCTTTCCGGCGCAGCGCGGTCTGGCGGCTTCCTGCCAGACCTTCCTGCAATCCAGTTTCAATGGTCTGGCCGCCGGGTTGATTGCCCCGGCTCTTTGGGCATCCACCCTCAATCTGGCACTCGGCATGGCCGTTCTCCTCCTCCTCGGCGCCGCTGCGGCCTTCCTGCACGCCTGCCGCAAGGCCTAAAATGAGGGGACAATCCTTTCGGAGCTGCGATGAAAACCTTCGGCCTCCTGACTGCTGCGGCCTCTGCCCTGATCGCTGCCGTACTTCCTGCCTGTGACGGGGCGGCCCTGCAAGACATCAAGCCCGGCCTGACCACCGCCGGGGAGGTCAGGGCGCGCCTGGGGGAACCGGGCAATGAATACCGCAATGCCGACGGCTCCTTTACCTGGGAATACAATCGTCAGCCCCATGGCAGCACGTGCCACATGATCACCTTTGGCTCCGACCAACGGGTTCTCCGGGTCGAAAATGCCCTGGCGGAAAGCAACCTCGCTCGCCTGCGGGAAGGCATGTCGCGGGAGGAGGTCCGCCGTCTGCTGGGCAAGCCGGCGTCAGTGACCCCCTTTGAACGGATGAACGAAGAAGTCTGGGACTGGCGCATTGCCGGCCTCCTCCCCGGTGATGAAGTCCATTTCCACGCCCATTTCGATCTCCGCAACGGCCTTCTGAGCAAAACCTCCCGCCGCCAGGTGCAGCGCGGTTAGAAACTTGCCGGACGAAGCCTGTTCGGAAAGCTTGGCAGCCGGCCCGTCGGGCAGTAAACTACGGCCATTGCCGAGGGGCGCTGCGACCTGTTTCATTCACCATTGACACAGGCCAGGCTCGGCGACGACAACGGCGCTCACAGACCCTGTTTCCGGTTTGTGGCGCCGTCTGCTTTTGGCGCAACCGGTGTTTCCTGTTTTGCCGAGGACCTCATCATGCAGCCCGACCGCTCCCTAGAACTCTCCCAACTCTTGCAGCAGCGCCTTCTCGTCCTGGATGGTGCGATGGGCACCATGATCCAGCGCCACGGCCTGCAGGAGGCGGATTATCGCGGCCAGCGCCTGGCCAGTCACGGCCACGACCTCAAGGGCAATAACGATCTGCTGGTGTTAACCCGCCCCGACATCATCGGCGGCATTCACCGGCAATATCTCGAAGCCGGCGCCGATATCCTGGAGACCTGCACCTTCAATTCCACCGCCGTTTCCCAGGCCGACTACAAGCTGGAAGCCCTGGTCCATGAATTGAATTTCCAGGGTGCCCGGCTCGCCCGCCAGCTGTGTGACGAATTCACCGCTGCCAATCCGGCCAAACCGCGCTTTGTCGCCGGTGTCCTCGGCCCCACCAGCCGTACCGCCTCCATTTCACCGGACGTGAACGACCCCGGCTACCGCAATGTCGGATTTGACGACCTCGTGCGGGATTATCTGGAAGCCATCGCCGGGCTGGTCGAAGGCGGTGCCGACATCCTGCTCGTGGAAACGGTGTTTGACACGCTCAACGCCAAGGCCGCTCTTTTCGCCATCGAACAGTTTTTCGAGCAAGCGGGACGGCGCTGGCCGGTGATGATCTCCGGCACCATTACCGA
>CAZHVZ010000143.1:5976-6834 GCA_964536245.1 uncultured Rhodocyclaceae bacterium | reverse complement strand
GACTGGTACCTGGAAATCGCCAAGGTCGAAATTCAGACCGGCGACGATGCCCAGCAGCGCGGCGCCCGCCGCACCCTGGTGCGCGTTCTGGAGACCGTATTGCGCCTGGCCCCCCCGCTGCTTCCCTTCATTACAGAAGAACTGTGGCAGACCGTGGCGCCCATCGCCGGTCGGAAAACGCACGATTCCATCATGCTCACTGCCTACCCGCAGGCCGATCTCTCCCGCATTGATGAAGTTTCGGAAGCCAAGATCGAGCGCCTCAAGGCCCTGGCCTACGCCTGCCGTAACTTACGCGGCGAAATGAACCTCTCACCGGCCCTGCGCATGCCGCTGCTGGTATCCGGGGGGGGGGCCGACATGGCTGAATTCGCCCCCATCCTGGCCGCTCTGGCCAAACTTTCGGAAGTGCAGATCGTCGCCGACATGCCGGCGGATGCCATGGCCCCGGTCGCCGTGGTCGGCGAAACCCGCCTCATGCGCAAAGTGGAAATCGACATCGCCGCCGAGCGGGAGCGCCTGGCCAAGGAAATCGACAAGCTGGAAAAACAGATCGCCATCGCCCAGAACAAGCTCGGCAACGAGAGCTTTGTCGCCCGCGCCCCGGCTGCCGTGGTCGAGCAGGAAAAACAACGCATGGCCGATTTTTCCGCCACCCTGGAAAAGCTCCGGCCACAACTCGCCAAGCTGGACAACTGACCCCGGCCAACCAAAGGAAATACCGTGTCCCAAGACAAACGCAGCCTCCTCGCCCAGATCTTCATCGCCCTGATGATCTTTACCGGTCTCGTCTGGGCTTGGACGGTCGCCTTCATCATGTACTGGCCGTGGGAGAAATCAAACCTCTTGAAAGCTGAT
>CAZHVZ010000143.1:0-5966 GCA_964536245.1 uncultured Rhodocyclaceae bacterium | reverse complement strand
CGCCAAGGGTGAAATCTGCGGCATCGCCTACGGCAAGCTGGCCGAAGCAAAAGCTGCCGGCACCTATACGTCCCTGGTACTGCCCGAAGATATCGGCGAAGTCCAGGAAGACGACAACTGGCTGGCCTGGAAGAAAGAGAAAGGCCAGCCCTGGCAAATCGAAGCCAAGGCCTCTTCCTGGCATTTCCAGACCAAGATCCGTTACCGCCTGGAAGACGAAACCCCGGTTCTCGTCGAGTATCAGGACGTTACCGGCAAGGCTCTGTACTACGGCATTGCTGCCGGCCTGTTCTCGCTGCTCGGCCTGTACCTGAGAAAGCTCCGGGGCTAAAAACCGGCGGGCCGGATGAAACTCCGGCCCGGCCTCAATCCACGCCAACCTTGGCCGCGCCCAGTTGATCCAGCCATAACAGCAGGCGGGCGGCGCCAAACAAGGCAGCGGTCAGCAATACGCCGCCAACAACCTTGACCCAGGTGGGTAATTTATCCACGGCTCTCTCCCGCATTTTTTTCCAGAATCACCGGGATCAACCCGCGCAGGGCATTTCCCAGCCAAAACCCCGAGACCAGGTCATCGGGGAACAGTACCGTCTCTTTCGCCCGGCCAGAAGCGATCAGTTCTGCCCGCAGCACGCCCGGCAAGGCACCTGAGGTGACGGGCGGCGTCAGCAGAACCCCCTCCCGCTCGACAAATACCGTGCTGCGAGCACCTTCGGCGACTTCGCCCCGTTCATTGACAAAGACCGTATCGAAAACAGCCGGCAGTGCGGCAATCTCGCTCAAGGCCCGGTCATAAACCTGACGAACCGTTGTTTTGTGTCCCTGCAAAACCTGTCGGCTATCAATCGCTGCCGCCGCCATTCTGGCAAAACGCGGGCCCGCCGGCTCTTGCCCCAGAGGTACCGCGCTCACTTCCAGCCGGCCCTGGCCATCAAGGGTCAAGCGGACCCGCTCCGTCCCGGCCACCGGCAACGCTTCCAGAAGCTGCCGAACCCCGCTTTCATCAAAGGGAAAGGCCAGCCAGGCAGCAGAAGTGCGCAGACGATCAAGATGCCTCTCCAGGCGCGGGTAGCACCCGTTT
The DNA here is from genome assembly GCA_964536245.1 of uncultured Rhodocyclaceae bacterium. Classification (GTDB taxonomy): domain Bacteria; phylum Pseudomonadota; class Gammaproteobacteria; order Burkholderiales; family Rhodocyclaceae; genus CAZHVZ01. The sequence continues at coordinate 4,885 of CAZHVZ010000143.1, read as the reverse complement.
TCCCGAAGCAGGGTTTCAATGAGTTTCAGGGCCGGGCCGGCCTTGCCCATGCCGGTGAGAAATTTTGCCTTGGTCTGACACTCCCGCCATTCGGCCAGAGCATCGGAATCGGCCACGATACCGCTGCCCAGGCCCATGCGTCCGGACCCGTCAGGCGCCAATTCCAAAGTACGAATGGCCACGTTCAGCCGGCCATCCCCATTCGGCGCCATCCACCCGAGACTGCCGGTATACAAGCCGCGTTCGCCCGTTTCCAACTGCCCGGCAATCTGCATGGCGCGAATTTTTGGCGCTCCGGTGATCGAGCCACAGGGAAACAGTGCCGGCAGGATTTCCCGCAGCCCTTTTCCGGGAATCTCGGCAGCAATCTGGGAAGTCATTTGCCAGAGCGTCGGAAAGTCTTCTATTTCAAACAGGGACTCGACCTGAACGCTTCCCGGTCGCGCAATACGGCCCAGATCGTTGCGCAGGAGATCAACGATCATCAGATTCTCTGCCCTATCCTTGGTCGAATTCCGAAGAACCTCCTGCGGCAGGCTCCGGGAAGCGGTCCCTTTCATGGGACGGGTAAGCAGGCGATCTCCCTGGCGTTGAAAAAACAATTCGGGAGACAAGGACAGCACGGCGCCCTCATGGGTTGTCAGCATTCCGCCGTAGCGCACGGGCTGCCGGGCCCGTAAACCGGCGTACAGCGCCAGGGGATGCCCGAACCAGGAGAAATGCAGGGGAAAGGTGTAATTCACCTGGTAACAATCGCCATCGGCGATATACCGCTTGATTCGCTCAATTTTGGCGGCGTAGTCCTGGAAATCAGTCCCCCAGTTGATTCCGCCAAAGCCGGCAATCCGGTCCGTTTCCGGAAGCGCGGCAAGTTGGTCCCGCAGGAATTTTTCAGCACCTGCTGCATCCAGCATTTGACAGGATGAAAAACGCCAGCAGCGGGCCAGGGAGTGTTCGGAACTGGCTTTCCAGCCCGGCGGAGCAGATGCCGGCTCCAGCAGATAACCCAGCTCGTAGTCGAGCGCCAGAACAGACCAGGCGCTCCCCGACCCGGCTTCGGCCAGCAAGTGCTCGAGGGAGGGCCTATCCCAGGCCTTGAGCCGGTCAGTGCAATCGCCAAACAGCCACGCCGACGGTTCGCCTGCTGGCGCCTGCCGGACTTCAAAAAAAGCGAAGGGAAGCGCGTCTATTTCCGTTTGATCAGATACTCGAACACGTTACCGTCTTCTTTTTGTTCGAGCAGTTCATTGCCGGTCTGCCGGGCAAATGCGGCAAAATCCTTGACCGACCCCGGATCCGTGGCCAGGACACGCAGCACCTGACCGGAATCCATCTCGGACAGGGCTTTTTTGGTGCGCAGGATGGGCAAGGGGCAATTGAGTCCCTTGACGTCAAGTTCGTGTGTGACTTCCATGGTGTCAATGCCTAAAACGATAGCGGATCATTTTAGCGCCAAATTCCCTTTTCCTTCATTTCATCGGCCAATTGCTTTTTCATTTCACGCAAACGGGAATCGATGGTGGACAGCTCGTAAAAGTTGGCATCCCCTGATTTTTGCGCAAGCTCCAGTTGTTCCACGGCGGCCGGTGTCTGCCCCTGTATGGCATAGACCTCGGCATAAGCCCGATGTTTCAGCGCCTGCCGCCCCTGAGCGGCATAACTCTCGGCCCGCATCTTGTGCAGACGAACATCCTGCGAATAATTCAGCAACAGGGCCTCGGCGAAGCGCAGGCTTTCATCAAAGCGCCGGTTGGCCAGCAGTGCATCTCCATAGCCGTAGCGCAATGCCTGATTGAGCGGGTAACGGATCATGGCGTCACGATAGAGCGCCAACCCTCCTGTCACATCCCCTTGCCCCAGCCGCGCCTCGGCCTGCAATCGATCAAGCATGGGCGACACGGCCCTGAATTTTCTGGCAGCGGCCACTTCCCGCTCGGCCCCGGCCCAGTCCCGGTTTCGCGACAGCGCTACGGCATAGCCGTAATGGGCCGAAGCTTCGGTGACGAATTTTTTGTCCTGCAAGGCTTCCCTGGCCAGTTTGACCGCTTCACCCGGAGTTCCCTGCATGGCTCTCAAACGAGCCCGCACCAGTTGAAAATCCGTACTGTCCTGCACCTGCTTGTAGGAAACGGCATGTTCGCGATTTTGCATGTCGGATATGCGCTCACCGGTCAGCGGGTGAGTACGCAGATAGACCGGCGCATTGTTTTCGTACACCCGTCCGGCACGCTGCAGGCGTTCGAAAAAATTGGACATGCCGCGCACGTCGTAACCGGCCTTGGTCAGGGTATCGAACCCAGCCCGATCGGCCTCCCGTTCAAAATCACGGGTAAAGGCCAACTGGGCCGATACCGCTGCGGCTTCTGCCGACACCACGGCAGCACTGGCCACCTGGGAACTGGAACGCGCTGCCAGTAAAGCCAGGCCCGTCGCGACCATGGTTGCAATCGACAGCTTTTTTTCCTTGAAGACCTGCCGGGCAATGTGACGCTGCGTTACATGGGAAACTTCGTGGGCCAGTACGCCAGCAAGTTCCGACTCGGATTGGGCAGCCAGGAGCAAGCCCGTATTCACCCCGATAAATCCGCCGGGCATGGCGAAGGCATTAATGCTGTTTTCGCTGACCGGGAAGAAATAGAAACCGATGCCGGGGTCGGAACTGGCTGAAGCCAAGCGGCTGCCGATCTGGTTCAGATAGGCTTCCACATCCGGATCATCGAGATAGGACGGATCCATCCGGCGAATTTCGTGCATGATCTGCTGGCCGATCTTCTTTTCCGTCGCCAGGGACAGTTCGTTACTGGCGACGTCACCCAGCTCGGGAAGATTCTCGGCCAGCACCGGCTCGACCGCCACGACAAAGGCCAGGGAAAGTGCCGTCAGGCGCACCACCAAACGATGAACAATTCTCATGGTGCTATGATAGCGCACCGTTAAATCCGGTCTATTGACCAAGTCGTAAGAAAACGTAACACCGTGACCGCCAATTCCCTTACCCACTTTGATGCCGCCGGCCAAGCCCACATGGTGGACGTCGGCGCCAAGGCTGAAACCACCCGGGTCGCCCGGGCCACCGGCAGTATTTTCATGCTGCCCGAAACCTTTGCCCTGATCTGCGCCGGCCATGCCAGGAAAGGCGATGTCCTGGGCATTGCCCGCATCGCCGCCATCCAGGCCAGCAAACGCACCTCGGAACTGATTCCTCTGTGCCACCCGATTGCCCTGACCCGGGTTGCTGCCGAATTCGAGCTTGACGAAGCTCGCTCTGCGGTCCATTGCCAAGTCACTGCCGAGTGCCACGGACGGACGGGAGTTGAAATGGAAGCGCTGACCGCCACCTCGGTCGGCCTGCTCACCATCTACGACATGTTGAAAGCGGTTGATCGAGGCATGCATATCGAAAACATCCGCCTGCTGGAAAAATCCGGTGGCAAATCCGGCCACTGGCACGCAGCCTGATCCATTTTTCCGACCGACCATGAACCCGTTGCGTAGACTCCTGCTCAAGGGCAGCGCCACAGCCCTGCTCCCGTCGCTGCTCGGCACCGGCCTGCTGATTCCCGGACTGGTTCTGGCCGGAGAGTGGAACCGCAGCGCCTTCACGGCGAAAACCATTGGTGAGGCGCTCAAGGCTCAGGGCAGCAACACCGCCACGAACACCCCGGACATTGCCATCCAGGCGCCGGAAATCGCCGAGAATGGTGCCAAAGTGGACGTGGAAATCACCAGCCAGCTTGCCAACACCTTGAGCGTTGCCGTCTTCGCCGACAAAAACCCGATGCCCCTCTGTGGCGTGTTTCAATTTTCCGGAAGCGCCCTCCCCTTTGTCCGCCTGCAACTCAAACTGGCGGAATCAACCAGGGTTCGTGCCGTCGTCAAAACAGCGGACGGCAAGACCCATGTTGCCAGCCGGGAAATCAAGGTCACGCTGGGCGGTTGCGGAGGCTAATGGTGACTGACCCAATCAAGATTCGCATCCATGTGCAAGGAGAGATCGCCGAAATCCGCATCCTCATGCCCCATGCCATGGACACCGGACTGCGCAAGGACGAAAGAGGCCAATTATTGCCCGCCCATTTCATCCAGACCTTCAGCGTCCTGCATAACGGCACGCCGCTGATTGAGGGACAGCTCAACACCTCCATCTCGAAAAACCCCTTGTTCGGATTCAAGGCCAGGAATATCAGGCCGGGTGACAAGCTGGCCGTAAGTTGGGTGGACAACAAGGGCGAACGGCGCAGCGACGAAATAACCGTCACTTCCTGACCCAAAAATGCGCCCATAAAAAAACCCGTCCAAGGACGGGTTCTAACTACTCAGTTTGACTGAGATCGCGGAAGCGATCAGGCACGCTGAATATTTGCCGCCTGCTTGCCCTTCGGGCCCTGCACGACGTCAAAGGAAACTTTTTCGCCTTCCTTCAGGGTCTTGAAGCCCGCCATGGTGATAGCGGAAAAATGTGCGAAAAGATCTTCGCTGCCATCATCAGGAGTGATAAAACCAAAACCCTTGGAGTCATTGAACCACTTAACGGTACCGATTGCCATGTCTGCTACTTTCGTACAAAAAATCTAAATAAAGCGGGTTGCCCCGACTACCCGTTTGCTTCAGCGACCAAGGGCTTTTAAGGGCAACCTTGATACGTCTGGAATACAAACATTCGACGTTCTACGCGACTTGAATTAACTCGTCAACAAATTTCTCAAAACAGCATTTTTGGCATCGCATTTTTTCATCGCAACACCCTTGACCCACTGCTCTTCTATTGCCCACAATGGCCCTGCACAACAACAAAAGGAGCCAAGCATGCCCGATCAGAAAATCCCCGATTTTTCAGTCGCCGCAACCGGCAACCAAACCTTCAGCTTGTCCGCCAATTCCGGGC
>CAZHVZ010000142.1:6338-6912 GCA_964536245.1 uncultured Rhodocyclaceae bacterium | reverse complement strand
AAATTGAAATTGCACGCGCCACAGGTGCCGATGCGGTCTCGCATGGTGCAACCGGCAAAGGTAACGACCAAGTTCGCTTTGAATTGGGTTACTACGCTTTGATGCCGGGTGTCAAAGTGATTGCACCATGGCGCGAGTGGGATTTGCTGTCGCGTGAGAAATTACTCGCCTATGAAGAAAAAGCCGGCATTCCAATCGACATGAAACACAAGCAGGGCGGTTCACCTTACTCGATGGATGCCAACTTATTGCATATTTCCTTCGAAGGCCGCCATCTGGAAGACCCAGCCGCCGAAGCGGAAGAATCCATGTGGCGGTGGACCGTCTCCCCGGAGAAAGCCCCCAACAAGGCCGAGTACCTCGACCTGGAATTCGCCCAGGGCGACGTCGTCGCCATCAACGGCAAGAAGATGAAGGCCCACGAAGTCCTGGCCACCCTGAACAAGCTGGGCGGCGCCCACGGCATCGGCCGTCTCGACCTGGTGGAAAATCGCTACGTCGGCATGAAGTCCCGGGGCTGCTACGAAACGCCGGGCGGCACCATCCTGCGGCGCGCCCACCGGGCCATTGAATC
>CAZHVZ010000142.1:5720-6194 GCA_964536245.1 uncultured Rhodocyclaceae bacterium | reverse complement strand
AAGAAATCCGCGTCCAAGCCGGCCGCCAAAGCAGGAAAAAAGAAGGCTTAAACGATGGAAGGCGGCACCGTTTTCGGCTTCAACGAAGAACAGATCGCGGAGTTTTTCTCGACCTGGGGCGTTGGCGCCTTCATTGTTTTCATGCTGTTCATCATCGGTGAAATCGCCTGGAAGTCGAAAGCAGGCAAGACCGGCACCTTCGTGCTCTTCTTCGTTCTCGCCTTCGGCATGGTCGGCTTTGTCGCCAAATCAGTCATTCAGAAAATCTGGGGTATGTAAATGTCGCAATTTGACACTGTTTCCGTGGTCAAGAAGGCCAATGTCTACTTTGACGGCAAGTGCGTCAGTCACACCGTCGTTCTGGCCGATGGCACCAAGAAAACCGTGGGGGTCATCCTGCCCTCCAGCCTGACCTTCAACACCGGCGCGCCGGAAGTGATGGAAGGCGTCGGTGGCTCCTGCCGTGTCAAGCTC
>CAZHVZ010000142.1:0-5710 GCA_964536245.1 uncultured Rhodocyclaceae bacterium | reverse complement strand
CGAACATCCCCGACGGCGCCTGATCGCCCAAGAAAAAGGCCCGGCGCTTGGCCGGGACGCATTGCTGGCGCTTGCCCTACCTTTTCGTACTGTCCCACCGGGATTCCCTACGGTCACCTTCGCGCCAGCGCCTCGCCTGGCCTGCACGCCGGGCTTTTTATCCAGGAGTTTGCCATGCCTTCGTTTGATTTCACCTCCGAAGCCGACATGGTGGCGTTGAAAAACGCCATTGATGTGACCAGCCGCCAGATCGACAATCGCTACGATTTCAAGGGCACCAGCGCCAAGGTCGAACTGAACGAAAAGGACAAGCTCATTATCCTGTGGGGCGATTCCGACTTTCAGCTGGACCAGATCAAGGACCTCCTTTTTCCCGCCATGGAGAAAAAGGAGAAGGAAAGCGTCAAGCGTCTTGACCACCAGAAGGTGCAGAGCGTTTCCGGCAACAAGGTGAAGCAGGAAATGAAGGTCAAGGACGGCATCGACAGCGAACTGGCCAAGAAAATCGTCAAGCTGATCAAGGATGGCAAGCTCAAGGTGCAGGCCTCGATTCAGGGGGACGCAGTACGTGTTCAAGGGGCCAAGCGGGATGACCTGCAAGCCTGCATTGCCCTGATTACCAAATCGATAACCGATTTTCCGATCAAATACGGCAACTTCCGGGACTGATCACTCCGGCTTGCCGGGTTGCTGTTTGGCAGCCTCGGCCGCTTCCCGTGCCCGCTTCTCCCGGAAGCGGGCATTTTTTTCGTCATTGCCGGTGAATACGTATCGTCCCGCCAACACGCAGCCCTTCATTCCCGGATCGCAGGGCAGGTTGTTGATGTGCGTGCATTTGCCGTCGATTTCGTGCGGGCAGCCCCAGGACGCCATGTCTGTTTCCATCTTCTCGGAATGAAGGAAAACACATTATGGCGCTAAACGGAGAATTGGCAATCATCCGCCAGGCGTAGCCGATTCCGTCGAGAAGGCGGATGTTGCGTTGCAGCATGACACTTGTGATGTTTTGTCTCATGATCCAGTGCGATGGACGGCAGTGCGCCGACCACCTATCCCTTTGGCGACACCACACTATTCATGGAGGAGACACCATGCAGAAGTCGCTTCACATTGATCCGGCCAAATGCACCGGTTGCTTGCAGTGCGAAATGGCCTGTTCCTACGAGCATACGGGCCTGATCAACCCGTCCAAATCCCGGATCAAGGTCTTCAATTTCGAGCACGAAGGACGCAAGGTGCCTTATACCTGCACCCAATGTGCCGATGCCTGGTGCATGAATGCCTGCCCGGTGGACGCCATTGTGGTGGATGCCGCGACCGGCGCCAAAGTGGTCAAGGAAGCGACCTGTGTCGGCTGCAAGGTGTGTACCATTGCCTGTCCTTTCGGTACCGTCAATTACCTGGCAGATGTCGGCAAGGTCCAGAAGTGCGATCTCTGCGGCGGTGATCCGAAATGCGTCAGCGCCTGTCCCACCGCTGCCATCACCTATGTTGATGCCGACTGGACCGGTCTGGAACGCATGCGGGCCTGGGCTGCCAAGGCCAATACCACTGCTGTGTCTGCCTGAGGAGGAGAGATCATGGGATGGAACCGTAAAGTCTTGCGCGTGAACCTCACCGCCGGCACCTGCACCCCGGAACCGCTGAACATGGCCTGGGCCAACGACTACCTGGGTTCTCGCGGCCTGGCATCAAAATATCTGGTGGAGGAAATCGATGCCAAGGTCGATCCGCTTTCCCCGGACAACAAGATGATCATGGCCACCGGGCCGCTCACCGGGACCATGGCATCAACCGGCGGACGCTACACGGTGGTGACCAAGGGGGCGCTGACCAATGCCATCGCCTGCTCCAACTCCGGCGGTTTTTTTGGCGCCGAGATGAAGTTTGCCGGCTGGGACATGATTATTTTTGAAGGCCGCTCCGCGAAACCGGTTTATCTGTTTCTCGAAAACGACAAGGCCGAACTGCGGGATGCCGCGCATTTGTGGGGCAAGTCCTGCTGGGAGACCGAAGAAGTCATCAAGGCCAGTCATCAGGATCCCTTGATTCGCGTTTCCTCGATCGGCGGGGCCGGCGAACACCAGGTGTTGTATGCGGCGATCATCAATGACCTGCATCGGGCGGCGGGGCGTTCCGGAGTTGGTGCCGTGATGGGGTCGAAAAATCTCAAAGCGGTGGCCATTCGGGGTACCCGGGGAGTTTCCGGGATCAAGGATTTTCCGGCCTTCCTCACGGCGGTCAATGCCGGCAAGAAGGTGCTGGCCGACAATGCGGTCACCGGACAGGGCTTGCCCAAATACGGCACCCAGGTCTTGATGAACGTGATCAACGAAATGGGTGCCCTGCCGACGCGCAATCACCGGGATGTCCAGTTTGAGGAGGCGGGCCGGATCTCAGCCGAAGCCATGCACGAAAAGCGGGCAACCGACGGCAAACCCCACCTGGTGACCAATGCCGCCTGTTTCGGGTGCACCATCGCCTGTGGCCGCATCTCGCGGATTGACGAAAGCCATTTCAGCGTCAAGAACAGTCCGAAGTACTGGGGCGCCTCCGGCGGTCTCGAGTACGAAGCGGCCTGGGCGCTGGGCGCGGCGAACGGGGTGGGTGATCTGGAAGCCCTGCAATATGCCAACCTCCTGTGCAACGAACACGGCATGGATCCCATTTCGTTCGGCGCTACCGTCGGAGCGGCCATGGAACTGTACGAACTGGGAATCCTGACAAAGGAGGAGATCGGTCTCGATGCGCCGTTTGGTTCCGCCGAGGCCCTGTGCAAGCTGGTTGAACTGACAGCCCACGGCGAGGGATTCGGCAAGGAACTGGCCATGGGCAGTGCCCGTCTGTGTGCCAAACATGGCCGCCCGGACCTCTCCATGAGTGTCAAGAGCCAGGAGTTTCCGGCCTACGATTCCCGTGGTATCCAGGGCATGGGTCTGACCTATGCCACCTCCAATCGCGGCGCTTGCCATCTCCGTTCCTACACCGTTGCTTCCGAGGTGCTCGGCATTCCGGTCAAGACCGATCCCCTGACCACCGATGGCAAGCCGGAACTGGTCAAGGCTTTTCAGGATGCCACCGGGGTATTTGATTCGGCGGGTATTTGCGTGTTCACCAGTTTTGCCTGGACCCTGGCCGATGTGCAGCCGCAGCTCCAGGCCGCCTGCGAAGGCGACTGGTCGATGGACAAGCTGGCGGAAGTCGGGGAAAGGATCTGGAACATGGAGCGCCAGTTCAATCTGGCCGCCGGGTTCACCGCCAGGGATGACGATCTGCCGCCTCGCCTGAAGACCGAGGCCGCTAAAACCGGGCCGGCCAAAGGACTGGTGAACGGGATCGACAAAATGCGACCGGAATACTACAGGGTACGGGGTTGGGACGCCCAGGGCGTTCCCGAGAAAGCCACTCTCGACCGCCTGGGACTGTAGTCCTGACAAGGGAAGCAAGAAAGCGGGGTTGCGTCGGTCGCCACCCCGCTTTTATTTTCTGTTCGGAGAAAGCGCCATGAAACACCTCATTCTCGGCAACGGCCCGGCCGGGGTCGTTGCTGCCGAAACTCTGCGCCGCGCCGCGCCGGAAGACGAGATCCTGCTGCTGGGCAACGAAGCCGAGCCGCCCTATTCGCGGATGGCCATTCCCTATCTGCTGGAGGGCAATATCGATGAAAGCGGCACCTATTTACGTAAAGAAGCCGGTCATTTCGAAGCCCTGGGCATTGTTCTGAAGCAGGGGCGGGCCGTGGCGCTGGATACGGCCAAACGCACCGTGTTGCTCGATAACGGGCAATTCGAGGCCTATGATCGACTGCTGATCGCCACCGGTTCCCATCCCCTGCGTCCGCCCATTGCCGGTATCGACCGTCCGCAGGTCCATACCTGCTGGACCCTGGACGATGCCCGGGCGATAGCGGCGGCGGCCCAATCCGGCGCCCGGGTGGTGCAGTTGGGGGCCGGATTTATCGGCTGCATCATCATGGAAGCGCTGGTCAAGCGGGGCGTCCAGCTGACCGTGGTGGACCTGGGCGACCGTCTGGTGCCGCGCATGATGACGCCGGTGGCCGGCGGCATGATCAAGCGCTGGGTCGAACAACAAGGCGTTCGGGTGGTGACCGGAGCCGGTGTCGAGCGCATCGCCGAGGGCGATGCCAGACCTCTGGCGGTGACCTTGACCAACGGCGAGAGCCTTGACTGCGATCTGCTCATTGTCGCTGCCGGAGTGGCTCCCAATATCGCCTTTCTCGAGGGGACTCCGGTGCATGTCGCCAAGGGTGTCCTGGTCGATGACACCATGCAGACCTCGGTAGCGGGAATCTACGCTGCCGGGGATGTGGCCGAGGCGCCGGATCTCTTCAGCGGGCGGCATCTGGTGGCGGCCATCCAGCCCAATGCAGCGGATCAGGCCCGCGTCGCCGCCCTCAACATGGCCGGCCAGCCGGCCCGCATGAAGGGGGTGCTGGCCATCAACGTGCTCGATTCCATGGGCTTGATTTCCTCTTCCTTCGGCGAATGGCAAGGCGTGGCCGGTGGCGAGGGGGTCGAAATGGTGGACGCCGAGCGGCAGCGCTACATCAGCCTGCAATTCGCGGGGGAGGTGCTGGTGGGGGCCACGGCGATCGGGCTGACCGAGCATATTGGCGCTCTGCGCGGCCTGATTCAGGGACGGGTCAAGCTGGGTTCCTGGAAACAGACCTTGCTGGCATCCCCTGCCCGCTTTGCCGAAGCCTATATTGCCTGCCAGCGCCCGAACAGTTGAAGCAATGCGCGTAACCGTCAAATTTTTCGCCACCCTGGCAGACTATCTTCCTGCCGGCAGCAGGAATAACCGGGTGGAGGTGGAGGTTATCGACGGCGAGACGGTGTCGGGCGTCCTTGCCCCCTTCTCCCTGCCCGTGAAACTGACGCATCTGGTGCTGCTCAACGGCGTTTTTGTCCCACCAGAGGAGCGTGCCACGGTTTGCCTGCGGGAAGCCGATACCCTGGCGGTGTGGCCGCCGATTGCCGGTGGCTGAAGGCCGTCTGCCCTGGAGCGGCAGCCGCCTGCGTTCAATGACCTGCACACGGCAGGAATTCAGTCGCAGCCTGGGTCAGGCATTCGGCCCGGCGTTACGGGAAGACCCCGGAGGGCTGCTGCTTTCGCTGGATGGTGTTGATCTGTACTTCGCCTTGTCCAGCGATCCGCCGCGCCAGTTGGGAGCCTTGCAGCTGGCGGCCTTGCGGGTTGAAATCAGCATCCGTGCCGGCAGCGAAAGGGCCGCCGAGGTTTTGCTGGCCAAGGTTGATCGGCCTCATCGTTTCAGCAATCGCTGCGCTGTGCACGGTGGCTGGAGGACGTCGGACTTCTCTGGCTGATGCGCCGGGTGTGCGGCTTCAGGATGCAAATAGTGACCCGCTCAAACGGTTGAAGTGGTTTCTGGCGCCCTTGAAATCCAGTTTTTCAAGACAGTTTCGCAGTTCGGCAACGGTCTTGTCGTGTTCCGTTCCCCGCAACAGGGCGTCCAATGGCTGAACGAGCGTGAGGACGGCCATGTGGTTGCGCTCAAGCAGGGCGGAAAACTCGTTGAGCAAGGGGAGCAGGACTTCTGCAGGGGGCATCGGACTGTTGGCGGGGGGCTGGCTGATGATTGCCGGAGCTTGTGCGGCGAGGAGCTGCCGGCAGGCTTGGATGACTTCCACCAGCTGTTCGGCAAAAGGATCGAGCAGGGCCAGACTGG
>CAZHVZ010000141.1:5068-7118 GCA_964536245.1 uncultured Rhodocyclaceae bacterium | reverse complement strand
TCAAGGATTCGCTGGCCAAGGGCGGCAAGAACTGGATCGGCGGCAACTGCACCGTTTCCCTGATGCTCATGGGGCTCGGCGGCCTGTTCCAGAACGACCTCATCGAGTGGGCCACCTCCATGACCTACCAGGCCGCTTCCGGTGCCGGTGCGCAGAATATGCGCGAACTGATCGCCCAGATGGGTACCATTCATGCCTCCGTCGCCGACCTGCTGGCCGATCCGGCCTCCGCCATCCTCGACATCGACCGCAAGGTGGCGGAAACCATCCGTTCCGACAGCTTCCCGAAGAAGAACTTCCGCAACACCCCGCTCGCCGGCTCGCTGATCCCCTGGATCGATGTACCGGTGGACGGTGGCCAATCCAAGGAGGAATGGAAGGGCGGCGCCGAATGCAACAAAATTCTTGGCAAGCCGGCTTTCCGTTCGCCGGGCTCGATTCCCATCGACGGCTTGTGTGTGCGCATCGGCGCCATGCGCTGCCACAGCCAGGCGCTGACCATCAAGCTGAAGAAGGATGTGCCGCTGGACGAAATCAGCGACATGCTGGCCAAGGCCAACCCGTGGGCCAAGGTGGTTCCCAACGAACGCGAGATTTCCGAGCGGGAACTGACTCCGGCCGCAGTCACCGGCACCCTGACCGTGCCGGTTGGTCGTCTGCACAAGATGGCCATGGGTCCGGAATATCTGGCCGCCTTTACCTGTGGCGACCAGTTGCTGTGGGGTGCCGCCGAGCCGCTGCGCCGCATGCTGCGCATTCTGCTCGACGCCTGATCGGAGTCATCTGCCAAGAAAACCGGGGCTGCGGCTCCGGTTTTTTTTCTGGTGCTAAAAAAGACCCCGCCGGAGGGGCGGGGTCAAGGGAGGTCTCGAAAGGGGGATTTCGAGAGGAGGGGTAACTAGTCTTTGCGTGACCGTGAAAGCTTGCGGACGATCAGGATGATAAATCCAGCGGAAATGGCAATAACGGCAGCCTTTAACGGCTCGGCATAGCCGTCGGCCAGCCAGTCAATTCCGGCAATGCCGACGAAGACGCCGACACTTTCCGTAATGGGCAGGCCATCGCCAAAAGCCATTTAGCAGCTTCCGCAAATCCGGGTGGTGTCGCCAAACAGGTAGCGACGGGCGTTTTCGAGAAATTGCTTGAGGGTTTGTTGCTCGGTCATTTTTCTTCTCCTTGTTCATACATTCTTTTGTCCATGGATGGCATTCTAAGGAGAGCGGAACAAGCCGTCTGTTGGCTTTGGGTGCCGCCGGCGTAACGCTTGATGATTCCGTGTTACGGTGTGTAACAACTCACTGCTGGGTGGCCGGCCAACTCAGGGTCAGTCGTGCGCCACCGAGAGGGGCCGCATTTGCGGTTGCTGTTCCACCGTGCAACTCCATGACCCGTCGGGCGATAGCCAGGCCCAGCCCATAGCCGCCGGTGGAACGGTCGCGGGAGCGGTCGAGCCGGGTAAAGGCGGTAAAAATATGCTCTCTCTCTTCTGCGGGAATGCCAATTCCGTCGTCATCAACGTGGATGAGGATTTTCCCTTCAGCCAGCTCGGCACTGACAAGCACACGCTTGATCGCATATTTGAAAGCGTTGCGCAGGAGATTGCGGATCGCGTAGGGCATGGCTTTGCGATCGACATCCACCGAAATTTTTTCCGGCACGGCCGAAGTATCTACATCGATTTGCAACTCCCTTCCCAGAAGCCGAACTGCGTCAATTTCGCCTTCCAGCCATTCCGAGAAATGAACGCCTGAAAAATGTGGTTCCGGTGCTTCCCGCTCAAAACGGGCATAGGTCAGACTGGAGTCGATGAGATTGTCCAGTTCATCAATATCCACCACCATCATGGCCCATAACCGTTCCCGCTCGGCTCGTTCATCTGTTTCCGACAGCATTTCCAGCGCAAAGCGTAGCCGGGCGATCGGTGTACGGAGCTCATGGGAAATGCCGCAGGATAGTTCCCTCTGGGTGGCGATCAGTTGCTGGACGCGGTCGGCCATGCCATTCAGGGTGTCGGCCAAGGGGGCGAATAGTTGGCTACGGGCGGCTGGTG
>CAZHVZ010000141.1:0-4988 GCA_964536245.1 uncultured Rhodocyclaceae bacterium | reverse complement strand
CAGACCGGACGCACCCAGAACCATAGGGCAATGCCGAAAATCACCCCGATCAGGCTCCAGGTCAGGAGGCGTAGCCGTAGATCCAGCGGTAGCCCCCGGTCGGCATTTTCCGGATTACGGCTGCTCGCCAAGGGGCCAACGACCAGAACTTGGTTAGTGTTGCGCAAACGGTGGTACATCACTTCGCCATCGTGGTCGATGGCGATGTCTCCGGCGTCGAGTTTAAGGACCTGGGCAGCAGTCAGCTGCCGATCAAGGGTGATGCGTTCAACGATGCCGAGCTTGTAAGAGAACTTTTCATCCAATTCGCTGATTTCTCGCTTCCAGACACTGCGAGGATGACGGAAAAGTTCCTCTTCGATCAACGTGATTGTGCCGCGCATGAAACGGCGGGCGTAATCGTCGGTAATGCCCCGCTGCGCTGTAGAGATGACGAAGTCGGCGGTGAAGGCAATGGCCACGAAGGAGCCCATGGCCAGCAGATAGAAATTGAAAAACAGCTTGGAGAGGCTGTAACGACCGCCTCTCCAGCGTGGCAGCGTGACCCGGAAAAGGGAGCGAACGAGGCCTGGCCCCTTGTTGCCGGAATCAGTTCCAGTCATGCTTGCTGAAAAGGTAACCCTTGCCCCGTACTGTCTTGATGCGGGTAGGGTTCTCTGGATCATCGTTCAGTTTTTTGCGCAAGCGGGAAATACGGGCATCAATGGAGCGATCCAGCCCGTCAAAGCCAATGCCGCGCAGTTCCTGAAGCAGATCGTCCCGCGACAGGACATTTCCGGCATGGCAGGCAAGCAGCCAGAGCAGATCAAATTCGGCGGTGGTCAGATCAATGACTTCACCGGCCAGCGAAGCAGTACGGGTGGCCTGACTGATCTGGAATTGCCCGAAGATCATTTTTTCATTTCCCGTCAGCGGAATCTCCCCGCTGGATGGAAGGCGCCGTAGCAGGGCCTTGATGCGGGCAAGAAGCACGCGCGGTTGTACCGGCTTGGCAATGTAATCGTCAGCGCCCATTTCGAGGCCCAGAATCTGGTCGAAATCTTCGTCCCGAGCCGTGAGCATGAGGATTACACCCCGGTAACCGTTGCGCACCGAACGGCAGACTTCGAAACCGTCCTTGCCCGGTAGCATGACGTCAAGAATGACCAAGTCCGGTTGTTCGGCCAGAATACGAGTTTCGGCGGTGTCGCCCCGGCCCTCAATGGAAACGGCCAAGTCGTTTTTAGTGAGATATTCAGCCGTCAATTCGGCCAGGCGTTCGTCGTCTTCGACAAGAAGGATTCGCGAGTTCATGGTGCAATGTTAGCTTCTATTGTCGGTTGGCGGAATATTTGCCGTTCCGTCCGTGGTAGTGCTTGCCTGGCGGCGCCGACGTCTTTCCTGTCCTGCTGATACGCTTGGCACATTTCCGATGATGATGCTGTTTTGACCCGGCAAAGAGATGGCGATGGTTTCCGTTCCCTCGTGCAGGCAGTGATAAAGATTGGTATCGCCAATGGCTTGAGCCGTAACAATCCTGCCGGCTTCGAGGTGGTCGGCAAGTTTTTGGCGAGTGACCGTGGTCCAGTGAAGTTTAGATTTCATTCGTTTTGGTGATGCCGGAGCGCAATATGTTCTGGAAGTCGGCCTCCGGGAGTGGACGACTGAAGAAAAATCCTTGAATCTCATCGCAACCATGTTGGCGTAACAGTTCAAGTTGCGCCGCGTTTTCCACGCCCTCTGCCACAACTCGCAAGCCAAGGCTGTGGGCCATGGCGATCACGGCGTTGGCAATGGCCGCATCATCGCTGTTGCTCTCCACATCGCGGATAAACGAGCGGTCAATCTTCAGAACGTCAATGGGGAAGCGCTTGAGATAGGACAGGCTGGAGTACCCTGTTCCAAAGTCATCGAGAGCCAGCGTGGCGCCTAGTTGTTTTAGCCGACGCAGAGTGGTCAGGGTATTGTCCACATCGTGCATAACCATGCTTTCAGTCAGTTCGAACTCCAGCTGAGCGCCATCAATTCCTGTTTCGGCAAGAATTCCGGCAATATGCTCAGCCAAATCATCCTGACGGAATTGCCGGGCGGATATGTTGATCGATATGCGCTGGATCGATTCTCCTTGGTCAATCCAGCGGCGCAGGTTTTTGCATACTTGGCGCAAAACGTAATCCCCCAAGGGGACTATTAGACCGGTCTCTTCTGCCAGGGGGATAAAATCATTGGGCTGAATCAGACCCAGGTTTGGGTGATTCCAGCGTACCAAGGCTTCTCCTCCGACCACGTTGCCATTGGCAACGGAAATGGTTGGCTGGTAATAGACGACAAATTCGTCCCGCTCAAGGGCGCGTCGCATACTGCCTTCCATGTCCAGCTGGTCGAGCGCCATGTGTTTCATTTCCGATGTGTAGAAGCGGTAGTTATTCCTCCCGTATTCCTTTACCCGGTACATGGCGACATCGGCATTGCGTATCAGCGCTTCCCCGTGCTCCCCGTCCCTTGGAAAAACTGCGGCGCCAATGGATGTCGTGACAAAAATATCTTTTCCTTCCACCGTCATCGGCTGGCTCAGGGCGCGCATGATTTTTCCGGCGACAGTGGAAATTTCCTGGTCTGACTCTATATCCGTAACAATAATCACAAACTCATCGCCACCCAGGCGGGCGACCGTATCGGTTTCCCGTACTGCCCCAAGTAGCCGTTCGGCGACTGTCTTGAGCAGATTGTCCGCCGGACCGTGGCCGAATCCGTCGTTGATCAATTTGAAGCGGTCAAGATCAAGGAGGAGCACACCGATCATCCGTCGTTCGCGACGAGCGTGGGCAATGGCTTGATTTATCCGGTCGTTTAGCAAGGTCCGGTTGGCCAGGCCAGTGAGAGCATCGTGAGTGGCGTGGTAGGAAAGTTCCTGTTCGTAGTTGATGCGTTCGGTAACATCGTTAATGATACTGACGAAATGGGTAGTCATCTGACCGTTTTCGTCTCTTACCGGCGCGATGTGCAATTCGTTCCAGAACATGCCGCCATCTTTGCGGTAATTGCGCAGGATGGCGTGCGCTTCTCCGTGTTTGCGCAGGGCAGTCCGTATATCGTTCAAGCCCTTCTGGTTCAAGTCGTCCCTAACCAGAAATCTTCCGCTCTGCCCGATCACTTCATCAGGTGGATACCCGGTAATGCGCTCGAAAGCCGGATTGACATAAACTATTGGGTGATCAAGCTGCGTTGAGGAGGTAATCATGACCCCGTTGGAACTGGATTCAAGAGCACGAGTAAGTTGTCGCAAATTGGATTCCAGCTTTTGATGCACGACAGTCGCTTGCCGTATGGCCAAGCCATGGGCAAAAACGCTACCGATCTGCTCAAGGATTAGAATTTCGTCGGTGCCTAGTAAACGCCCCGGTGATGCGTGGATACGCAATACGCCACAATTTCGACAAGCGCCGGACAAAGGGATGCTTACCCATTCTCCTGGAGCGCCCTCAACGGATGCCCAGTCCAATTCAGCAGAAGCAGGCTGGGCGGTAGCCAAGCGTAGCGTACTGGGATTGTTTTCCGAAGTAGGTTCGCCCACCGCTACCAGAGAGTATCCTCCGGCGGCCCATACTGTTTGGCAAATTTCATGACGCAGACCCGCCTCGCTGCCGGTTTGGTGTGCCAAGTGGGCGCAGGACGCGAGTAACTCCAGCAAGCGGCGAGTGCGAACGCCTTCGACGCCAGAATCCCCGGCGTTAGAGCGAGTGATCAATTGGATATCTCCTCCAGTGCGCGGCCTCTGAGTTGCGTAGACCGTTCTTATATATATTCGCAGTGTAGCAAACATTTGGAGTTGAACAGTTGGTACGCTGGGGGTGGCAGGGCCGGAGTTCTGACGTATTCTTGGGTAGAAGGCAGGGTGGATAGCCTGTTTTCGAGAAAGGTTTTGAATTTGCTGTTGGCAACAAATAGAACTGTCCGGTTCTGTAGCAAATGAATTGTCCGCTTTGTCAGTAGCGGGGAAATCGGCGGAGGGCGTAGCCCGGAACCGATTTCCCCGCTACGGGCGGCTGTGGCGGACCTACGCAACCGCCTTCATTTCAGGCGACCCGGGCCGGCCAGCGCCAGTTCCCGCGACAGTCGATCCTGGTGGGTACGGAACATCCGCTCGGACCGTCCCCGTGCCTCCGGCGAATAGGCCGGAATCATCTCGATCCCCAGGCGCTGCATGGCCTGGCCGAATTGGGTGAGATTCTTTTTGTCGACCTTGCCACCCGCTTCCGGCCTATGCCAGTAGTGGCTCCCCCGGTCCGAGTAGAAGCTGGAGAAGAGTCCCCGGATTTCGATCACTTCCTTCACCCCCTGAAGACTGCTCATGGTGCCTTCCTCTGTCACGAAAAACATCGAGTAGTGCTCGTTGGTGGCGTCGTCCATGGTCACGATCAGGTCCCACTTCTGTCCCGGTACCCATTCGTGGGTGCTGCCGTCCTGGTGGATCATCAGCCCCGGCCACGGCGAGCGATCCCGGCGCTTGCGATGCGCTCCCCGCGCCTTGGCCTTGGGCACCAGCGCAGCTTCCTGCAACCGGCTCTTGACCCAGGTGTAGCTACGGCTTCCTCCATCACGACGATACCAAGCGTAGAAGTGCTTCGCGCTCCATCCTTCATGCCGCTGTCGATAGGTCTCGGTCACTCGCAGCACCTCGTCCACCGGCGCCCGTCGGTGCGACATCTCTTCCAGCCGCCGGTCGATCAGACCCTCCAACCCCGATGCCTCGTATCGCGCCAGGTAGCGCCTGAACGTCCGCTCGCACACCCCCAGCAGACTTGCCGCCTCCGCCTGCGTCAGCCGACCAGACTTCCACCCACCATAGGCCTCTTCGAATCGCATCTTCCTTATCTCCTGTAGCAGTTCCGTCCGCCTCATCCCACACCTCCTCGGGTACAGAATGAAACCGGACAGATTACTTGTTCCCTGCAAAGGTTTTGAATTTGCTTGACGTTGTTGGATTGATCTATATAATGCGGACCTCT
>CAZHVZ010000140.1:0-7219 GCA_964536245.1 uncultured Rhodocyclaceae bacterium | reverse complement strand
TGTATACGATATGAGCGTTCCTTCGGCAGCCATTACCGGGGATAACGTTACGTACGCAGGGCTCCGCTTATCATTTGGGAAACCCTGTTTAAACAAACGGGGCCAACTCCACCTGCTCTTCGTGCATGTAGAAAAATCTTGCCTTACCCACAGCAGGCGCTATAAATAAACATCCACCACCCACAACAATGACAAGGCGGACAATTCGCGCCACCCACGACGTGGCTACCTTTGATCGACGTTTCTGATTAAGGAGAATGCGATGTTGTCCATGCAGGACTTACTTGACTACTGCGATCTCGACAAGGGCGAAATCGAGGCCATCGCCGAGCACGAACACATTCCTCTGGCGATCGCCGCCGAGATGAGTGAGTGCCTTCTGTGTTCGCCGGAAGGCGTCTATAAACTCCACTCGATGATTGTCGAAAACATGGAGCACGCCCTTCAAAACGGCCAATACCAGCACGTCAAGGAATTGGCTTGTACTTACGAGCACTTGCAGCGCACTCACCCTCTGCCCGCGCTACACGCCTGAAGTCCTGCCAGACGCCAGAACGTGACGGTCGGCGGCTGGCATTTGAGGGCAACTGAACCCTGTGGGGTGGGAGCTTTTCAGGCGGGTTTATCTACCTGTCCGAAGCCGTGTTCAACGGCATATACCGCTGCTTGAACCCGACTGGTGAGGTTGAGTTTCTTGAAGATATTCTGGACGTGGATTTTGACGGTGCTTTCTGCCAGATCCAGGTTGCGGGCGATTTCCTTGTTACTGTCCCCGCGTGCCAGGCAACCCAGAATTTCCCGTTCGCGGGGTGACAAACGTTCCTTTTCCAGAACAGGCGTTGGTGCCTTGGTCTGGTTGCGCACTCCTTGCACCAGTTTGGCAGTCATTTGCGGAGAAATAACCGACTCTCCTCCGGCGGCTCGGCAAATGGCATCAACCAGTGCGTCGGTTTCAATATTCTTAAGCAAATAGCCCGTGGCACCGGCTCGAAGAGTCTCCATCAGGTCTTCCGCATCTTCCGAAACAGTCAGCATGAGGACATTGGTTTCCGGCACTTCTTCGACAATCATCCGCACGGCCTCCCTTCCAGAAACGCCGGGCATATGCAAGTCGAGGAGAACAACATCGGGCTTGAGGGATTTGGCCCGCTTGATTCCCTCCAGACCGTCACCGGCTTCATCCACAATCTCAAATTGCGGATGCCTTTGCAGCAGGGATTTGATTCCACTCCTGAACAGGGTGTGATCGTCAACGATCAATACCCGAATTTTTTCTGTTGTCATTTTATGCAGCCTCCTTCTGTACGCGAGGCAAGGTCAGAACCACCGAGGTTCCCTTGCCCACCACTGATGTCACGACGCACTGCCCACCGGCACGCGCAGCACGCTCCTTCATGATCTTCATTCCGACATGACGGTCGGAAACCAATGCCGGATTGGTCGCCGCGTCAAACCCGGAGCCATCGTCGAATACCGCTATCGTCATCCCGTTTACGCTACGCTCGACCGTCACCCGAACCGCGCTGGCCCGGGCATGTTTGCGTATATTGGAAAGTGATTCCTGAACGATATGAATGATTTGAATATCGTCTTCCGATCGTAAGGGAGCACCGCTCCCCACCCGATCAAACTGGGTGCTGATCCCGGTTTGCTCCTCCAAACGCTCCAATGCCTTGAGAATTGCGGTATCCAGGTCAGTTTGATGCAAGCGTGTGCGAAAGTGAACCAGCAGCTCACGCACATCCTCATAACTTTCCTGAATTCCTTCGCGAATCTTGCCGGTCGTCTCCATGGCTTCGGCAATCTGTTCTTTTTTCAGGGAATCCTGAAGCAACTGGGCTTGAATATTGAGGAATGCCAATCCCTGGGCAATGGAGTCGTGCAACTCCTGCGCCAAGAGGTTCCGCTCCTCAAAAACTGCCAACTCCTTCTCGCTGGATTTCAGGCGTTGATTCTCAATCGCCACACCGAGGTGGGTACCCAGGGTTTCCAGCAAACGGACCTCCGGCTCGGAAAACTCCCGATGCTGATCAAAGTAGATGTTGAAGACACCGATTGTTTCCTTGTTGTGGCTGATGGTGAATGCGGTTGCGGTCCGAAAACCTTCCCGGGCACAGCTTTGCAGCTTGTAGCCAGCGGGAGGTTTTTGCACGTCGAAGGCTACCGACATGCCATTCTGAACAACTTCCCCGCACAGACATTCACCACAGCGCAAGGTCATTTCACTTTCCACAAAGGCTTCCGACAAGCCCTCATGGGTCATCATGAACAGCTCGGCGCTCCCTTCTGAATACAGGCGTACGGCACCTGCGCGACCTTTGAGAGCCTGCTTGATCCGTGCGATGAAGCCCTGACAGAGGGCCTCGATCGATCCAGGCTCATTCAAAAATGACGTAATTTCGTAGAGCATGGCTAGCTCTTGATTTTTCTCGGCCAGGGTACGAGTCTTGTCGGCAACCCGTTGTTCGAGGGTGGCGTATACCTGAGCCAAATGGCCGGCCATCTGATTGAATCCTTGCGCAAGATGGCCAAATTCGTCTTTGGATTCAACTGGTAAGCGAACCGATAGATCATTTTCTGACATACGCTGGATACCTTCGTGCAGGTAGTCCACCGGGCGAATGACCAGAACAAAAAAGAACCGGATCAGCAGCAAGGTGCCGATCACCGCCAACACCGCCAGACCAATCTGGCAGGTACGCAGAAGCGTGGTGTTATAGGCGTAGTTACGCTCCATGTGCAACACCAGGTCGTTGATTTCGGAAACGAACCGGACCACCTCCTCGTCATAGCGGGTGGCAGCGGCGGCGCGAGACGTCGGTGTTTCGGAATAGAGATAGGCAAGCACAATCGGTTTTACGGCCTCGCTCCATTCTTTTTTGACCGACATGACGCCATTAAAGACATAGGCGTCGCGGGGAGGCGAAAGGGGGCGCAGCGGATCGCCTTTTTCCAGATCAAGCAGTACTTTTTCAAATTGCTCAACATCAGACTGGATTTGCGGCATCAGTTCTGCCAGCCGCTTGTCGTCGCTGACGCCACGGGCCAGCAAATGGCCGATGCGGTAAGAGCGCATGCGCTGACTACCTGCATCGTTAATGGCCGCAGCTCCGCCTTCAAGTTGCCAGGAAATCAAAAGGGTCATGCTGATGGCAAGGATTGCCACAACAAAGAAACCGATCAGGATACCCAGTATCTTGTTGGAAAGCTTGTGGGAAAAATATTGCATCTCTGCCATGGTCTAGTTGTATTCAACCTTGAACACTGCTCCATGATGGCCAAGCTTGCAAGTCCGCTTGTCAAGTGGCAGAGAAAAAACCCCTCGCCAGTTGGCGAGGGGCATCCTGTGTGCTACGGCGTTGTTCACACCGGGCACAACGCGATCAAGCGCGGCGTTTCTGCCGAACGATCTGGTAAGCACGCCCCAGATAGTTGATCGGTGCGGTCAAAACATGGACCAGACGGGTAAAGGGGAAGAGCAGGAAAACGGTCATACCGAAGAACATGTGGGTCTTGAACACGGCATCAACCTTGTCCAGCAGTTCAGGCTGCGGGTTCAGGGTCAGAATGCTCTGCACCCACTGGGACAGGGCCAGCATGACTTCCGGATTGTTATGATGGGCATGACCCACGGAAACCGGAATGGTCGACAGGCCGAGCAGCAGGGTGACCATCAGCCAGGACAGGATGAGAATGTCCGAATAACGGCTACCAGCGCGTACGCGGGCATTGAACATGCGACGCAGCCAGAGGATGGCGCCGCCGATCAGACACATCAGACCGAACACCGTGCCAGCCGAAATGGCCAGCCATTGGTGTTGCATGTCGGAAACACCCAGCGCCAGCCAGAGGCCGTGCGGCAGAACCAGACCGGCAAAGTGACCGCCGAAAATTGCCAGAACGCCAATGTGGAAGAAATTGCTGGCCAATACCATGTTGGAATTGGACAGCAACTGCGTGGAGTCCGTCTTCCAGGTGTACTGCTCAGCGTCGTAGCGGATCCAACTGCCGACGACGAAAACCGTCAGGGCAATGTACGGATAGACCGCGAAGATGAGTTTTTGAAAAAAAGTCATGATCGTTCTCTCCTCAGGCTGCCAGCTTGACCAGCGAGCCGTGGTTTTCAATGATGCGGATGAGCGGGGCGTAGGGACTCTCGGCCTTTTCCAGATTGGTCGCGATGACCCGAAGCACCTTGGCGGCGTCGCCCAGGAATACCCGTGCCTCGTCTTCCTGAAGCTCAGAAGCGAACTCCAGAATGAGCGGCAGATAGTCGGGCAGTTCGGTTTCCTCGTGCGTGAAACCGAAGCTCTTCAGATACTCGGACAAGTCGATCAGGGCCGGGCCACGGGTCTTTTCCTCACCGAAAATATGGTGGGTCAAGTGCAGGCTGTGTTCCGGGACCATGTCGAAAGTCTGGACATAGAGTGCCTGACAATCGGTCGGATCCATGGCCAGCAGCTTTTCCAGGAATTCGGCAATGGTCAGGCGCTCTTCCGGGGTGAAATACTGCCCCCGGTCGAGGCCCAGTACCAGGTCGCGTGCTCCACCCGGTCCCGCCTCGGCAACGGCCAGGCGGAATTCCGCCATGAGCTCGTCACCGGGGTAGTCGAGCAGAGCCGACAACAGTTTGAAAACATGCATCGTCGCTCTCCTTATTCGCGACCAGCAAAGGGGGCTGGTTCACGCGGCTCGATGGTTTCCTTGCGGCGTTCCGGGAACAGGGAGTTCATGGACATACCGGGAGACGAATCGTTACCGA
The DNA here is from genome assembly GCA_964536245.1 of uncultured Rhodocyclaceae bacterium. Lineage (GTDB taxonomy): Bacteria > Pseudomonadota > Gammaproteobacteria > Burkholderiales > Rhodocyclaceae > CAZHVZ01. The sequence continues at coordinate 2,457 of CAZHVZ010000140.1, read as the reverse complement.
AGGTGAAGCCGTTCTGACCCTGGAAGCCGTGGTAATCCTCAATCTGCATTTCCTGATGCGAGGTCGGAATAACAAAACGGTCTTCATAGTTGGCAATGGCCAGGTAACGGTACATTTCCTTGGCTTGCAACTCGGTCAATCCAGCAGCGTCCAGAGCACGCGTATCGGCCTTGCCTTCAACGTGGATGGAGCGCTGATAGGAACGCATGGCGATCATCCGGTTGAGGGCGGAGACAATGTACTCTTCCTTGCCTGCGGTGAGCAGGTTGGCCAGGTACTTGACCGGCAGACGCATGGCTTCGGCCTTGGGAATGCAGCCATCCGATTCGGTCGGCAGATTCTTCTGGTCGATCTGCGACTGCACCGGGGAAAGCGGCGGCACGTACCAGATCATGGGCAGGGTGCGGAATTCCGGATGCAGCGGCAGCGCGAGTTTCCAATCCACCATTCGACGGCCATCTTGTAGATGGGCGACTTCTGGGCAGCTTCAATCCACGACTGCGGAATACCGTCGGCCTTGGCCTGGGCGATGATTTTCGGATCGAAAGGATCAACGAACATGTCAAGGTGAGCCTTGTACAGATCCTGATCGTTATCGGTGCTGGCGGCATCAAGAACCTTGTCGGCATCGTACAGGATGATGCCGTTGTAACGGATGCGACCGACGCAGGACTCGGAGCACACCGTCGGCATACCGGATTCGACGCGGGGATAGCAGCCGATACACTTTTCGGCCTTGGAGGATTCCCAGTTGAAGAACACCTTCTTGTAAGGGCAGCCGGAAATACACATACGCCAGCCGCGACAACGATCCTGGTCAGCCAGAACGATGCCGTCTTCCTCGCGCTTGTAGAGGGCGCCGGAAGGACAGGACGCAACACAGGCCGGATTCAGGCAGTGGTTGCAAATACGCGGCAGGTAGAGGTGGAAGGTATTCTCGAACTGCTTGTAGATTTCCTTCTCCATGTTGGAGAAGTTCTGATCCTTGGAGCGTTTGTGGAACTCGCCGGCCAGATCGTCTTCCCAGTTCGGGCCCCAGGTGATCTTCTCCATCCGCTCACCGGTGAGCAGGGAAATCGGTCGCGCCGTCGGCGCCGCTTCGGAAAGCGGAGCGTTTTGCAAACGGGCGTGATCGTAGGTGAAGGGCTCGTAGTAATCGTCGATTTCCGGCATGTTGGGGTTGGCGAAAATCTGGATGATCTTCTTCAACTTGCCGCCCGCCTTCAGTTCCAGAGCGCCATTGACCTTGGTCCAGCCACCCTTCCATTTTTCCTGGTTTTCCCAGTCCTTGGGATAGCCGATCCCCGGCTTGGATTCCACATTGTTGAACCAGGCGTATTCCACCCCCTTGCGGTTGGTCCACACATTTTTGCAAGTGACCGAGCAGGTATGGCAGCCGATGCACTTGTCGAGGTTAAAAACCATCGCGAATTGAGCGCGAATTTTCATCTCTTTCTCCTAATATCCGTGATCGGTACGCTTAGCGCTTGCCAATGCCCACAGGGTTACGTTGCGCTTCGCGTTCCGGGGTCAGCGGACGCTCCAGCCAGTCGATGTCCTGATCTGCAACCTTGTGCAGAATGACCACTTCGTCACGGTTACAACCCACAGTACCGTAGTAGTTGAAGCCGTAGGCCAGTTGCGCGTAACCACCGACCATGTTGGTCGGCTTGACGACGACACGGGTCACCGAGTTCAGAATGCCGCCACGCTTGCCGGTGCTGTTGGAACCTGGAACATTCACGTTCTTTTCCTGAGCGTGATACATCAGGGCCATCCCCCGGGGAACGCGCTGGGAAACCACAGCACGGGCCATGGTGGCACCGTTGGCGTTGATCGCTTCAACCCAGTCGTTATCCGCGATACCGACAGTCTTGGCATCGTCTTCCGACACCCAGATGTACGGACCGCCACGGAACAGGGTCAGCATGCGCAGGTTGTCCTGGTAGCTGGAGTGGATACCCCACTTGGAGTGCGGCGTAATCCACGACAGGGTCAGGTGCGGCTTGGCCTTGACCGAGGCCGGGACGGTATTGTGCGCCTTGAGATCCACAGGCGGCTTGAAGGAGCAGAAACCTTCACCGAAGTCGAGGAACCATTCGTGATCCTGATAGAAGTGGGCACGGCCGGTCAGGGTACGGAAGGGGATGTGCTCGTGGATATTGGTGTAACCGGCGGTATAGGACACGGTTTCCGACTCGATGCCGGACCAGGTCGGCGCAGTGATGATCTTGCGCGGCTGGGCGACGATGTCGCGGAAAGTGATCTTGTCCTCGTGGCGACCGGCATACAGGTGATGATGGTCGATACCGGTCTTCTTGGAGAGGGCAGACCAGGACTTGTGGGCCACTTCGCCATTGGTTTCCGGTGCCATGCGCATGACGGAATCGCACACCGAAATGTCTTCTTCCAGAGACGGCATCCCAAAGGAAACGCCCGGGTCGGTCACGGTCTTGG
>CAZHVZ010000139.1:434-7346 GCA_964536245.1 uncultured Rhodocyclaceae bacterium | reverse complement strand
GAAGGCACCGCCGTGTTCCGACTTGTAGATCGGGTTGACGACGATCTGCTTGGTTTCGAAGTCACGCAGGTCGATCACGGCGAGGCGCGGGTTGGCCTTGTCGTTGATGAACAGGAACTGGCCGTCGTACTTGCCCTGGGTTTCGGAAATGGCCGGGTGGTGTGTATCACCCCAGGTGATTTCCTTGCCGTCAATCTTGCCCTGATTGAGGACGGCTCTGGAATTTTCGTCAAAACCATAGCCCTGCCAGGGTTCCTGGGTGAACACGCCGATGTACTTCAGGATGCGCATGGACGGAATGCCGTACACGATGACCTGGCCGGATTGACCGCCAGAGCTGAAGACAACGAATTCGTCGCGCTTGCCGGTCGGCACGTAGGTCTTGGACGCAGCGAGCAGATCCTGCTGGCTGAGGTTACGACGCTTCATGACGTCCTGCAGCGATTCAGCCGACCACGCGGAGGCGGCGCTGAATCCCAAGCCGGCTGCAACAAGCAGCACGGTGGATTTCACTGCAAATCTTCTCATCTTGATTCTCCCTTTCAAACGAGGACTTGAATTTTCCCTACTCTCGATTCTCGCGTGCGACAGTGCGGCATAGCGACGCTGCGACAATTTGCCGCACACTGTATGCCTCCGGTGTTGTGAAAGAATTGATGTAGGTTAAATTCTTTGTCGCTGGCTAGGAGAGAATGCTCACCTTGCCGTTTTCCGGGACCCCCATCTGCCGTGGTGAGTAAGAAAATACTGATTGATATGATCGGCATGTTGCTGATCGCCCTGGTGGTTGTGATCGGCTACAAGCTGTCGCCCCTGCTCATGCCCAAGGCTGACCTGACGGTGGCTCCTGAGGTCGGGTGTGATCTCAACAAGCAGCGTTGTTTTGCCGTTTTGCCACAGGGTGGGCGGATCGGCCTGGCTTTGTCGCCCCGGCCGGTTCCCATGGTGGCACCGCTTCAGGTCGAGGTCAGTGTGGCGGAAATGGGGGAAACGGTGGAAAGGGTCGAAGTTGATTTTGCCGGTGTCGACATGAACATGGGGCTCAATCGGCCTCAATTGCTTGCTCTAGGGAGCGGGGCATTTCGGGGTGAGGCCTCTTTGCCGGTATGCGTCAGCGGCAAAATGGAATGGCAGGCAACCGTGTTGCTGGAAACGGGGGCGCAGCGCATTGCCATTCCGTATTCCTTTGTTACGGAGCAGCATTGATGTCGGAACGCGTTCTGGGCGGGGTTGCAGTCTTTCTGGCGGCGCTGGTCGCCGGGTTGGCATTTTTCTGGCACCCGGACCCTCCCGCCCGGGAGCTTCCCAAGGCCGGCACGGTGACGGGGGGAGATTTCACCCTGCAATCAGCGGATGGTCCGGTTTCCCTGGCGGATTACCGTGGCAAGCTGGTGCTGCTCTACTTTGGCTATACCTATTGCCCTGATATCTGTCCGACCGCCTTGGCGGCTACCAGTGAAGGACTGACCCGCCTGACACCGGAAGAGCTGGAGAAAGTGGCGATGGTTTTTGTTTCGGTCGACCCGGAGCGGGACAAACCGGCGCACCTCAAGGAATATGCGGCATTTTTTCACCCAAAACTGGTCGGCGTAACCGGAACGCCGGAATTGCTGGCAGAAATAGCCAAGCGCTATGGAGTTTTCTACGCCCGGCAGAAAACCGATACGGCGGGTGGGTATGTGGTTGACCATACCTCGGATACCTATCTGGTTGGGCGTGACGGGAAACTGCTCGGGCGCATTGCCCATGCGACGCCGCCTGAGGCGGTGGTAGCCGAAATCCGCCGCCACCTGAAATGATTTTTGACGTAAAGAGAGGAAGCAGCATGCATAAACTATCCACGCTGGCAGTGGCCTTGCTGTTGAGCAATGGAGTATGGGCGGGTGCAGCGGACAATATTGCCGTGCAGGATGCCTATGTCCGGCTGGCGCCGCCGAATGCACCTGCTACGGGGGCATTCATGGTGATCAAGAACAACGGGGACAAGGACGTTCGGGTTGTCAAGGCCGACAACAAACTTTCCAAGCTGACTGAGCTGCATACCCATGTCAATGACGGCGGAGTGATGAAAATGCGCCCGGTGCCGGTCATTGAAATCAAGGCCAAGGGTGAGGTCGCCTTGAAGCCGGGGGGGCTGCACGTCATGCTGATCGACCTCAAGGCACCCATGAAGGAAGGGGATGTGGTGCCTATTGCCCTCGGTTTTGACGATGGCAGCAGCAAAACCGTCGATGCCAAGGTGATGAAGCCGACGGTGACCCCGGCTGCCATGGAACACAAGCACTGATCATAGGCGCTAGCGATGAAGGTGGCCGGTGGGGGGGGTTAGCTCTTTACCGGCCGCTTCAACAATTTGCGCTGCAAGGTACGGCGGTGCATTTTCAGGGCACGGGCAGTAGCCGAGATGTTGCCCTCGTTTTCATTCAGGATGCGCTGGATATGTTCCCACTCCAGCCGATCGACGGACAAGGGTGCGTCCGGTGCGGAGAATTCCGTTTGAGGGAAATCCTCTTCGCCAAAGGCAGCCAGGATGGCGTCCACTTCCACGGGTTTGGCAAGGTATTGCACGGCCCCCAGTTTTACCGCATCGACCGCAGTGGTGATGCTGGCGTAGCCGGTCAGGATGACAATGGCGCAATCCGGGCACCGGGCCAGCAGTTGTGGAATAAGTGTCAGACCGGAACTGCCGGCCAGATTGAGGTCGAGAACGATGTGCGACGGTTGCAGGCGATCGGCCTGTTCAAGCGCTTCCGCTGGCGTGGTGGCGCCTGCAGCGCTCAGACCCCGGCGGCAAAAGGCATTGACCAGCGTTTGATTGAAGGTGTCGTCATCATCAATGACCAGAATGGTATCTTCAGGAGCGAAATCGGTCATGGGAGTTTGGGTGCAATCGGCAGGATAAGGCGGGCCACGGCGCCGCCCTTTGGAGGGTTGGTCAATTCCAGTTTTCCGTTAAGGCGTTCTACCGCTGCACGGGTGAGCATCAGGCCGATGCCGCTTCCCCCGGCGTGGGGGGGGAGTGCGGCCTTTCCGGCAAGCTCCAGGATGGCTGCCGGAAAGCCCGGCCCGGTATCGCGGATTTCAATGAACATATCGGAGGCATTCCAGTCGAGGCTTAGGTCGATGGAACTGTCGGAATTCTGGGCAGCATTGGCAGCGTTGTTGAGCAGATTGATCACTGCTTGTTCCAGAGTCGGATCCGCGATCAAGTCGGGGCATTCGGTATTGCCCAGGATGACAAAGGTGCTTTGCGCCCGAGGGCGCAGACTATGCCAGCGCTGTCGCACCTTTTTCAGCCACTGGTCGGCGGGTATCGTTGCGATGGCCTCAAGCCGCTCTGCGCCTGCGCGCCGGGAAAGGCCGGTAATGATTTCCTTGCACGTCAGTATTTGCTGGCGCAAAGTCGAAATGTCTTGCCGGGCGAGGGGCGACAGGGACTGGTCGTGAGCCAGTTCGCCAGCAATGACTGCCATGGTGGCGAGCGGTGTGCCCAACTCGTGAGCTGCGCCAGCTGCCAGGGTGCCTAGAGCGATGATCCTTTCATGGCGTAGCGCCTGCTCCCTGGCTTCGGCCAACTGGGTATCCCGTTCGCGGATGAGGGCGGTCATGCGCACCACGAACCAGCCAATGATCACGGCAGAAATGGCAAAGGTCAGCCACATACCGGTGAGATGCAAGCGAGTTGCCCGACCGGCGTCGATCATGGGCAGCGGGATATAGACCACCATGAGCAGGGAGTAGGCAGTCATGGCGAACAATCCGGTGGTGATTACGCCGCCAAGCGGTAGGGTCAGGGCGGCAATGGCGACCGGTGGGAGAAGCAGGGAAACCAGAGGGTTGGCGGCTCCACCGCTGAAAAACACCAGCGCCGAGAGGGCGGCTATATCAAAAAGAAGCTGGCTCAGCAATTCCTGCGGGGTAATGGCGCTTGCCTGGTGCAGCCGTCTTGTCATCAACCCGTTGAAGACTGCGCCGAGGGCGACAATGGCCAGGAGCGGCGTTTGCGGCAACGGAATGTCCAGTAAGGGAGGGGTTCCGGTGACAAGCAGAAAAGTGATCGCCAGAACCACCCAGCGTGCGGAAATAACCCGGCGCAGGTTGGCCAGATGGTCGGCGCCGTCGGAGGTGCAGGGAGTCAGATGCATGGGGCGCAATTATGCGTGATTTGCGTCAATTTTCTGTGCCCTGCTTTGTGCGACAATTCGCCGCACCGTCACTTCGTATTGCCGCCATGATCGTTCGTTTGCTTCCCCTGTTGTTGCCCATTTTTCTTCTTGCGCCAGCGATGGCCAATGACCCGGAAAAGGGGCGTGAAATAAACGGCACCTGTGCTGCATGCCACGGTGAGTTCGGGCAGGGCGGGAAAAAAGGCGAGTATCCGCGTATTGCGGGGCAGCGGGCAGGCTATATTGCCGATCAGTTGAAGAGTTTTCGTTCCCGTACTCGGGTGAATATTCCCATGTTCCCTTACACCCAGGAACGGGAGTTGTCCGACGAGGATATCAAGGAAATATCCGCCTACCTGTCCGGAATTGAATTGTCCAACAAGATGCCGACCTTTACCGGCAAGGAGGATGCGCTGACCCGGCTGTTGATGGTTGATAAGGTGATGATTATTCCCCGGGCGGAAGGGGATCTGGAAAATGGCGGCGCCGTTTTTCAGAAAAATTGCGTAACCTGCCATGCCAAAACCGGCAAGGGGCGTGGCAAATTTCCCATGCTGGTTGGGCAATACACCAATTACCTGAAGCGCCAGATTGATGCTTATGTCAAAGGTGAGCGGGCGCATGATGACGATGAGCCGGGCGGCATCCTGAATACCCTCAAGGAAAAGGATATCCAGGACGTTCTTGCTTACCTCACTTCCATACAGGAGCCGACCGAATGAGGCTGCCGCTGACTTTTCTCGTTTTTTTGCTGGTGGCACCGGCCTGCTGGTCCCATGCGCACGCCGGAAAAATTGATGACAGCATGCCTGATGCGCAAAAAATCCGTTTTTGTGAGCGCGTCCGGGATTTTGCCCTGCAAGCATTTTTTGACCGCGAAAATGGCAGGCCGATGAAGGTTTTTCTGGAAGACGGAAGTAGTGGCGCACGAATCACCAATCACATCATCAAGCGCATCTACGAAGAGCCTCAGATTTCCAGTCCGAAAAAGGCCGAGTCCTTCGGGCGGGCAACTTGCAATGAAATGATGCAAGTTCAGCACAAAGATTGATCCGCGCTTTTCGCCTCATGGTTAAATGCGGCCATGAGCGAAATATTGATTACCCGTCAGCATGACCTGACCCTGGACCAGGCACGATTGGCTGCCGAAGCCTTGGCGCGGGATCTGGACCAGGAGTTCCGGCTAACCTGGAGCTGGAGCGGTGATGTGCTGCATTTCCACACCACGGGTATCAAGGGGAGTTTGGCCGTGGCGACCAAAGAAATTGTCGTACGGGCCCGCCTCGGATTTTTGTACATTCCCTTCAAGGTAGCGCTGGAGGAAGAAATCCATAAGTATTTCGACCACCGTTTTGCTTGAAGAGCTGAGTCAAGCGAACGGTTTTGCCGATGCATCGGCAAGTGGCGGGGCGTTGGCCGGAGTGTCTAGTTCTTCCGCTGCGCCTCTTTCATTGACCGCATAACGGTCTGCTCGTTATAATCTAAAAGTTTTTCAACCCAGGATATGTTTCTGGAATGCGCAAAAAGCTTGTCGCCGGTAACTGGAAGATGCATGGAACCCTTGCTGGGAATCGTCTTCTTCTGACTGCCTTGAAGGCAGGTTCTGCCGGGTTGGCCTGTGAGGTGGCGGTTTGCGTTCCTTATCCGTACCTGGCTCAGGCGGCGTCCGAGTTGTCCGGGTCTGCGGTGAAATGGGGGGCGCAGAACGTTAGCGAATATGTGCAGGGCGCCTATACCGGAGAGGTGGCGCCAGGCATGTTGGCGGATTTTGGCTGTCGCTATGTGCTGGTGGGGCATTCCGAGCGGCGTGCTTTGTATGGCGAGAGTGATGCCCGGGTGGCAGCAAAGTTTTTGGCTGCGCAGGGGGCGGGTTTAGTGCCTGTGTTGTGTGTTGGTGAAACGCTGCTTGAGCGCGAATCCGGGTTGACCGGTGAAGTGGTGTCTCGGCAGTTGGCTGCGGTGCTGGCCGTGGCGGGGGTGGCAGCATTTTCCTCGGCGGTGGTGGCATATGAGCCGGTTTGGGCAATCGGGACCGGTAGAACGGCGACGCCTGGGCAGGCGCAGGAGGTGCATGCTGCGCTGAGGCGGCAGGTGGCTGAATTGGATGCGGTGGTCGGGGCGCGTTTGCAAATCCTCTACGGGGGAAGTGTCAAACCGGCCAGTGCGGCCGAACTGTTTGGACAGGCGGATATTGATGGCGGCCTCGTGGGTGGGGCATCGCTGGTGGTGGATGATTTTCTGGCAATTTGCCGGGCGGCAGACTGATAGGCGGATTTGATGAACTGGTTGTTTTCTATTGTGTTGACGATTCACATTCTGGCAGCGCTGGGGGTGATCGGTCTGGTTCTCATGCAGCACGGCAAAGGTGCGGATATGGGGGCGGCTTTTGGTAGCGGCGCGTCGGGTAGTTTGTTCGGTTCATCCGGCTCGGCAAATTTTCTGAGCCGTACGACGGGTGTGCTGGCGGCAGTCTTTTTTGTGACCAGCTTGACTTTGGCATATGTTGCTTCAAATAAGCCAAAAAGCACTGGCAGCCTGATGCAGGAAACGGTACAATCCGCGCCTGTTTCGGTGCCTGCTCCGGCGGATGCCGAAAAGGCTGCGGCCCCGGCTGATGCTGGCTCCAAGGCCAAAGATATACCCAAGTAGTTGAGTGGTGAGGCACGTGGTCGCAGTCAGTGTGGCCGGTGCTGTGTTGTTGAAAAGTAGTGCCGACGTGGTGAAATTGGTAGACACGCTATCTTGA
>CAZHVZ010000139.1:0-258 GCA_964536245.1 uncultured Rhodocyclaceae bacterium | reverse complement strand
TAAACGGGCTTCGGTTTTAGCCGGGGTCTTAACAAGAAACTGAGATTGGCGGCGGATTATGGAAAACTACTTTCCGATCCTGATGTTTGTCCTGGTGGGGGTTGCCATTGGCGTCCTGCCCATCGCGATGGGATTTTTATTGGCGCCCCAGCGGCCCGATCCGGAGAAGCTTTCACCCTACGAGTGTGGCTTCGAGGCTTTTGAGGATGCGCGCATGAAGTTCGATGTGCGTTACTACCTGATAGCCATTCTGTTCAT
>CAZHVZ010000138.1:3547-7463 GCA_964536245.1 uncultured Rhodocyclaceae bacterium | reverse complement strand
GTACAGGGTGGCGGCATCGGCCTGGTGAAAACGCCCCCGGCGGTGGGCCTGGGCTCCGGTTAAGGCGGCCCGCTCGGGGGCGAAAAGTTCCGACTCCAGCAAATCCCGGGGAATGGCCGCCGTGTTGATGGCAACAAAAGGTTTTTCGGCACGCGGACTATGCCGGTGCAAAGCCCGCGCCACCAGCTCCTTGCCGCTGCCCGATTCGCCGTTGATCAGCACCGTCGCATGGGAATGGGCCAGACGGCCAATGGCGCGAAAGACTTCCTGCATGGCTGGAGCCTGTCCAAGAATCTCCGGCGCCAGGGAAACCTCCTCCAATGCACCGCTTTGGTGCATTGACTCATCCACGGCTCGCCGGATCAACTCCACGGCCTGATCCACATCGAAGGGCTTGGGCAGGTACTCGAAAGCCCCTCCCTGAAAAGCCGCCACGGCGCTTTCCAGGTCGGAATAGGCGGTCATGATGATCACCGGAACCGTCGGAAAGCGAGTCTTCACTTCCTGCAACAGCTCAAGCCCGGACTGACCCGGCATACGGATATCGGAAATCAACACCTGCGGCGGTTCTGCCCCGTGGTCGAGCTGGGCAATGGCATCGGTTGCCGACGCAAAGCTCTTGTAGGGGATGCCTTCCCGGGAAAGGGTCTTCTCCAGCACCCAGCGGATGGAGCGGTCGTCGTCGACGATCCAGACGGGTTTGGTCATTTTCAGCTCGTTCTGATTGAATTGGCTAGGCAATGAGCAAGGATCAGGCCTGCTCCAGGGGCAAGCGTATGGAAAATACGGTTCTGCCTGGCCGGCTCGTGCATTCCACCGTGCCGTGATGGTGCTGGACAAAGTTCTGGGCGATGGTCAGGCCGAGGCCGCTGCCCCCTTCCCGCCCGGAAACCAGCGGGTAGAACATGCGTTCGCGAATGGCCTCGGGAATCCCCGGACCGTTGTCGATCACCTTGACCACCATGGCCAGACGATAAAGCTTCTTGGCCAGGGTCACCTGCCGGATGGCGCGCGAGTGGAGGATGATTTCGCCACTGCCCTGCATCGCCTGGGCAGCGTTGCGGGCAATATTGAGAATGGCCTGGATCAGTTGCTCGCGATCCCCCACCAGTTCCGGCAGACTGGTATCGTAGTCGCGGCGCATGCTGAGGGTGCCGGGGTATTCGGCGGTCAGCAGGCTGCGCACCCGTTCCAGGATTTCGTGGATATTGACCGTTGCCGGCTGCATCGGACGGTGCGGGGTGAGCAGACGCTGCATCAAGTCCTGCAAACGATCTGCCTCCTTGATGATGTCCTGGGTGTATTCATTGAGAGAAGGGTTGTTCAGTTCGTGTTCCAGCAGCTGGGCGGCCCCCCGAATTCCCCCCAGAGGATTCTTGATCTCGTGCGCCAGATTCCGGATCAGTTCCCGATTAGCCTGCTGCTGCTCGATCAGGCGTTCTTCGCGGCTGGCCGCCAGCTGCTGTTCGATGGGCTGCAATTCGAGGAGCAAACGGGCATCTTCCGGAACATCTCCCGACAGGGGGGTGACCGTGCAATTGAGGTGCAGCTCGTCGCCGTCGGCCCGAACAATGGCCAGATTCTGCCCGGTATAGCTCCAGTTGTTATTGATTGCGTTATCGAGAGCGGTCTGCAGGGTCAGCGGGCAGGCAAAGGTCTGGCTCAGTGGCTTGCCGGTGAGATAACGACTGCTGCCGGCGAGAAGATTTTCCGCCGCCGGGTTGAGGTAACGCACAGCCAGCCGGTGATCCAGCAACAGGACCGCCGAAGCGAGGAGGTCCAGGCCAGCAAAGGGTCCGGGAATTTGTTCTTGAGTCGACATCCGCCCATTGTAGCGATGGATGGGGGAATTTCGATGCGTCCTGCGTCGCGCACGGATGGCGCGAACGATCATGGTACTTGCGTTAATGACCCGTCGTTCATTATCATTGCAACACTGTTTTCCGGCGCTCTCCTCATGCCCACTCTCCGCAACAACTTGATTTTCCATGCCGGGCCGGTCGCTCTGGTGCTCTCGGCCAGCCTTCTGCTGACTGCCTGCGGCCAACAGGAAAACATCTCCCCGCCCCCCCGCAGCGTGCTGGTTCAGGCGGCCGCCCCCGGCGGCGCAGCCGCTACGGTGTATACCGGCGAGGTCCGCGCCCGCCACGAAATCGATCTTGCCTTCCGGGTAGGCGGAAAAATCATTTCCCGCCACGTCGACACCGGCGCTCTGGTCAAGCCGGGCCAGGCGCTGGCCAAGCTCGACCCGGCCGATTTGCAGCTTGCCTTGCAGGCTGCCCGGGCCCAGCTTTCGTCCGCCGAGAGTGAATACCTCACCAGCAAGGCGGAAGCAGCCCGCTACGCCGACCTCGCCGGCAAGAAATTTGTCAGCCAGGCCGCCTGCGATGCCAAGGAAAACGCTTTCCGCAGCGCCCAGGGCAAGCTCGAACAGGCCCGCGCCCAGGCCGCTACCAGCGGCAACCAGGCCGCCTATGGCACCCTCGCTTCGGAGCAGGGCGGCGTCATCACTGCCGTACTGGTGGAAGCGGGGCAAGTGGTCAGCCCCGGTCAACCGGTCATGCGCCTGGCCCGGCCGGAAGAGAAGGAAATCGCCATCTCCATCCCGGAGGGACGGATTGCTGAAATCCGGGCCGCCAGCCAGATTGCCGTCAATCTCTGGGCCGACGCCGACAAACTGATCAAGGGTGAATTGCGCGAACTGGCTCCGGCCGCCGATGCCGCCACCCGTACCTACGCTGCCCGCATCCGTCTGCTTGATCCGCCGGCCAGCGTCCAGCTGGGCATGACCGCCCGCGTCCTGCTCGGCGGCGTTCCGAGCGACGCCCCCATCGTGGTTCCCCTGACTGCCGTGGTTGATCAGGGGCAAGGCCCGGCTGTCTGGGTGGCTGTGGACAACAAGGCGCAGCGCCGCCCGGTAGAGGTCAGGCAGTTCCGCGAGGACGGCGCGGTCATCGCTTCCGGACTGAAGACAGGAGAGCTGGTCATCGTCGCCGGCACCAACAAGCTGGTGGTCGATTTGCCGATCACCCCGAAACCGCTTACGCCGCCCGCCAAACAGCGTTGAACAAGGACATTCCAGCGTGAGCCACCGTTTCAACCTGTCCGACTGGACCCTGCGCCACCGTTCCCTGGTCGGCTATTTCCTCGTTGCTCTGGCAATCATGGGCATTGTCGCCTATGGCAAGCTGGGCCAGGCGGAAGACCCGCCCTTCACTTTCAAGCTGATGGTGATCCGCAGCTTCTGGCCGGGCGCTACCGCCCGCCAGGTGGAGCAGCAACTGACCGACAAGATCGAGAAGAAGCTTCAGGAAACCCCGTACATTGATCGCATCGCCAGTTTTTCCCGCCCCGGTGAATCCACCGTTCTGTTCTTTGCCAAGGACTCCGCCCCGCCAGCGGCCATTCCCGATATTTATTACCAGGTCCGGAAGAAAGTTGGCGACATTCGCCACACGCTGCCGGCCAATATCCAGGGGCCTTTTTTCAATGACGAATTCGGCGACGTATTCGGCAATGTCTACGCCCTGACCGGCGACGGACTCGATTACCCGCAGCTGAAGGATACCGCCGAACGCATACGCGACGAGCTTTTGCGGGTTCCCAACGTAAGCAAGGTCGAGATTTTCGGTATTCAGGACGAAAAACTATTCGTCGAGCTGGCCAATGCCAAGCTGGCCACCCTCGGCGTGGACCAGGCCACCATCATCCAGGCCCTGGCGCAACAGAATGCGGTAACCGGCAGCGGCTATTTCGAGCTGGCCAACGAGCGCATCCAGGTGCGCCCCGGCGGCAGCTACGACAGCGTGCAAGCGGTAGCCGATACCCTGGTGCGGGCCGGCAACCGCAGCTTCCGCCTCGGCGACATCGCTACCATTACACGCGGCACGACGGACCCCGCCGCCACCCTGGTGCG
>CAZHVZ010000138.1:2158-3537 GCA_964536245.1 uncultured Rhodocyclaceae bacterium | reverse complement strand
AGGAACGCGGCGCGGCCCGTGCCGTATCCATGCTGGTACGCAAGCTGAGCGGCGGTGAGATCAACACCGAGTACCCAATGCCGGTATTCGACCGCGTCGAGCCGCAACCGCCTGTCACCGACATGGCGCACGCCGTCATCGGCCTGGTGACGGACCCCGCCGCCACCCTGGTGCGTTATGAGGCCAAACCGGGACTGGCGATTGGCGTTTCCATGGCCAAGGGCGGCGACATTATCCAGCTCGGCAAGGATTTGCGAGCCAGGGTTGCTACCCTCAAGGAAAAATTGCCTCTCGGCGTCGACATTGGCGAGGCCGCCAGCCAGCCGGATGCGGTCAAGCGCTCCATCGAGGCCTTTGTCCAGTCCCTGGCCGAAGCGGTCGTCGTCGTCCTGCTGGTGACCTTCATCAGCCTCGGCCTGCGTACCGGCATGGTCGTGGCACTCTCCATTCCCCTGGTTCTGGCTACCACCTTCCTCGCCATGCACCTGTTCAACGTCGGCCTGCACAAGGTGTCGCTGGGCGCTCTGGTGCTGGCCCTCGGCCTGCTGGTGGACGATGCCATCATCGCCGTGGAAATGATGTGGGTAAAAATGGAACAGGGCTGGGAGCGCACCCGCGCCGCTTCCTTTGCCTATACCAGCACAGCCGGCCCGATGCTGTCCGGAACCCTGGTGACGGTGGCCGGTTTCATCCCCATTGCCATCGCCAAGTCTTCCACCGGCGAATACGCTTTTGCCTTTTTCCAGATCAACGCCATCGCCCTGCTCATTTCCTGGGTCGCTGCCGTGGTCGCCATTCCCTGGCTCGGCTACAAACTGCTTCCCGATCCCCGGGCGCCGCATGTACCGGGCGTCGTCGAACGCCGTCTGCCCGGCCTGCATCGCTTTCTGGTCAAAATCGGCCTCGGCGGATTGCCCCACGGTGAAGACCACGATGTGTACGGGACCGCTTTCTATGTCCGCTTCCGGCAACTGGTCGGCTGGTGCGTGCACCATCGCTGGCTGGTCATCGGCATGACCGTAACACTTTTTGTGCTGGCAATTGTCGGCATGGGCAAGGTGCAAAAACAGTTTTTCCCCAACTCGACCCGGCTTGAACTGATGGTTGAGCTGCGCCTGCCGGAAGGGGCTTCGGTGGCTGCCGTGGAAGCCGAGGCCAGAAAGCTCGAAACCTGGCTGATGCAGGACAAGACCGAACACCATCAGCATGAGCACTTCATCACCTACGTCGGCTGGGGTTCGCCCCGCTATTACCTCGGCCTGGACCAGCAGCTGCCGGCCTCCAATGTCGGCCAGTTCGTCATCCTGACCCGCGATGTGAACAGCCGCGAAGGCCTGCGTCAGCGCCTCATCGATCTCTTCGAAAAAGACTTCCCCGGC
>CAZHVZ010000138.1:0-2148 GCA_964536245.1 uncultured Rhodocyclaceae bacterium | reverse complement strand
CGTGCGGGCCAATATTTCCCGTATCGAAAATGGCCCTCCCGTCGGCTATCCGGTGCAGTACCGGGTTTCCGGTGAAGATGCCGACAGCCTGCGCAAAACCGCCGCCGAAGTCGCAGACGTGCTGCGCAGGAATCCCCAGCTCTCCAATATCAATTTCGACTGGAACGAACTGTCAAAAGTCGTGGAAATCGAAATCGACCAGGACAAGGCCCGTCTGCTCGGAGTTTCCAGCCAGGATCTGTCCTCGTTCCTGAACATGTCTCTCAACGGTTTTACCGTCACCACCTACCGGGAAGGTGAAAAGTCCATCGACGTCGTGCTGCGCGGTGATCGCCAGGAACGCGCCCAGTTATCGTCCCTGCCCGACCTGGCGGTCCCGACCCGGAACGGCAAGAGCGTTCCCCTGTCCCAGATCGGCCGCCTCAAGCACAGCTTTGAGCCCTCCCTCATCTGGCGGCGTGACCGCCTGCCGACCATCACCGTACGCGGCAACCTCTACGGCAAGATCGAGGCGGCGACGGTGGTCGCGCAACTGGAACCGGAAATAGCCGCGATCCGCACCAAGTTGCCGAGCGGCTTCAAGATTGACGTCGGGGGTTCGGTGGAAGAGTCCGCCAAGGGGTCAAATTCCGTGGCCGCCGGCATGCCCATCTTTCTGCTGGCCGTGGTGACCATCCTGATGATCCAGTTGCAGAGCGTGTCCCGGGTGATCATGGTGTTGCTCACGGCGCCGCTCGGCATCATCGGTATTGCCCTCTTCCTGCTCGTCTTCAATCAGCCCTTCGGCTTCATGGCGCTGCTCGGAACCATCGCCCTGTTTGGCATGATCATGCGTAATTCGATCATTCTGGTCGATCAGATCGAACAGGATCTGGCCGCCGGCAAACCGCGCCGGGAAGCCATTGTCGAATCCACCGTGCGGCGCTTCCGGCCCATTGTGCTGACCGCTGCCGCTGCCGTGCTGGCCATGATTCCCCTGTCGCGCAATGATTTTTTCGGGCCGATGGCGGTCGCCATCATGGGCGGCCTGATTGTCGCCACGGCCCTCACCCTGCTCTTCCTGCCTGCCCTATACGCTGCCTGGTACAAGGTTGCGGCGAAAACAGCCTGATCAGCGCAGGTTGGCCAGTTCCTTCTTGATCGCCTCGATGTTGCGCTCGTGCTGGGCAACGCGATCCTTGTAGGGCTGCACGCGATCCAGGACGCGCTGATAGTTACGCTCGTCGCCGCCGCGTGTGGCCTCCTGCTCGGCCAGTTCCTTCTGGGCCTGCTCCAGGTTCTTTTGTTCGCCGGCCAGTTCCTGCTCCAGAATGCGCCGACGATCGGTATCCCGCGCTTTCTGGGTATCCTCGGCCACTTTCGGGAAGCCCGCCGGCGACGGGTTGGCCGTCGCCCCGGGTTTTCCCTTGGGCGCCGGCAGGGAAGTCTCCGGCCCGCTGACCACGGCCTTGCAGGAATTGTTGACCCGCGAATTGGAAATGAGCGTTCCGCCACCGGCATCGGTACATTTGTAGATGGTGCTGGCGGCAACGGGAAGTGATGCCGCAAGCACCAGAAGGGCAACCGGGTAACGCATCATGGGGGCAATCATCAACAAGCAATAAGACAGTTCAGTTTAACGTGAAGAGCATGCTTTGGTGCACAAAAAAAGGACGGGCGAACCCGTCCTTTTGGGTAACCGGCTGAGCCGATCAGCAGCTGTAGTAGAGGTCGAATTCCACCGGGTGGGTGGTCATGCGCACCTTGTTGACTTCGTCCATCTTCAGGGCGATGTAGGCATCGATCCAGTCGTTGGAGAAGACACCGCCACGGGTCAGGAACTCGCGATCCTTGTCCAGGGCAGCCAGGGCTTCTTCCAGGCTGGCGCAAACGGTCGGGATCAGCGCGTCTTCTTCCGGCGGCAGATCGTAGAGGTTCTTGTCAGCCGGGTCGCCCGGGTGGATCTTGTTCTGGATGCCGTCCAGGCCGGCCATCATCAGTGCGGAGAAGCACAGGTACGGATTGGCGATGGGATCCGGGAAGCGGGTTTCGATCCGGCGTGCCTTGGTCGAGGCAACGTACGGGATGCGGATGGAAGCAGAACGGTTCTTGGCGGAGTAGGCCAGCTTGACCGGAGCTTCGTAGTGCGGAACCAGACGCTTGTAGGAG
>CAZHVZ010000137.1:568-7472 GCA_964536245.1 uncultured Rhodocyclaceae bacterium | reverse complement strand
CCGGCCTTGGCGTAGGTGAGGAAATTTTCGACCGTTTTCGGTGCCTTTTCAGCATCGAGTTTGAGAGTCATGGTGCCGAGGCTGGTTTCCAGTTTGACGAGAGACATTGCGGATCCTTATTTTTCCGAGAGAATTTTGACGGCCTGAATGCTGACCGGCGTCTGGGGTACGTTTTCATACATGCCATGGTTGCCGGTGGGCACCTTGGCGATCTTGTCTACGACCTCCATGCCCTGGATAACCTTGCCGAACACGGTGTAGCCGTATCCTTGCTCGTTGGGGGCGCGGTGGTTGAGGAAGCTGTTGTCCTTCAGGTTGATGGGCTTTTGCACCATGTCGGCAGTGAAGCCGCCGCCCTGGATCATGAAGCCGTCAATGACACGGTGGAAAATGGTCGCTTCATAAAAACCGTGTTTGGCGTTGTAGAGGAACATTTCCACCGTTTTCGGCGCTTTTTCCGGGTTCAGCTCAAGAGTGATCTTGCCTTGGGAGGTCTGGATCTCAATGCTTGGCAGTGCCCAGGCAGAAGCGGCCAGAAGCAGGCCGGCAGCGAGGGTGGAGAGGGGTTTCAACATCAGGCGGCTCCTTCGTAGATGATTTTCCATTTACCGTCTTCACGCAGCCAGTACTGGCGCTTTTTCATGACATTGCTCAGGTTGTTGCTGCGGTAGTCCTGATCGAAAGTGACCACCACCACGTCATCCTTGCCCGGGTTGCGGAAAACGGAAAGGTTGTCGGTTTTCAGCTTGATCCACTCTTTTCCGGCATTGACCTGGCGCTTGTGGGCGGCAAACTGTTCGTAATTTTCATTGTGGCTGGAAAAACGCTTTGAATAGTGCTTCAGATAGCGCTCGGTGTCGCGGCTTTCCCAGTCCGTGCGCCAGGATTCGATGGTCTTGTTGAGTTCGCTGCGTTCCTTGGCCCAGTCGTCAAAGGATAGCCATTCCACGGAACTGCTGATGATGACCGGGGTCAGGCCAACCTGGAGGTTCTTGGCGACGGCATCCAGATCCTGATTGGCCAGTACGACGCAACCGTCGGAAGCCTTGGGCGGGCGCGAGAAGGTGTCGGAAGGCGTGCCGTGCAGCCAGATGCCGCTGCCGTTCCGTCCCTGCCGGCGGTCCCACTCGTTCGGATAGCTGATGGGAAAGGCTCCGCTGCCGTAGAGGTCGGCCAGTTTCTGCCTGGGCAGGCTGCTGGTGACGTGGTAAACGCCGATGGGGGTTTTCTTGTCGCCTTCGGCCAATTTGTCGGCGCCAAGTTTTCCCTGGCTAACGTAGTAATCGGCAACAAAACGCGGGCGCCCGCCGCTGGCCGTGTCATTTTCATAGACGTAAAGCCGGGATTTCTGAGTGTCCACCACGATGGCGTATTTCTGGTCCGGCGGCATCTGGAGCAGATAGCGCGGTACGAAATTGGCAGGGGGCTTTTCCCGGTAGCCCTTGATGCGAGCGATGGCCTCGGAGCGCAGATCGGCTACCCGTTCGCTGGGGGCTCCGCTCATGGCGCCAAAGTGCTGAATGGCCTGGGAACGGGCGAGCAGCAAATCTCCTTTGATGAGATGACCAAGGCGGAAATTAGGGTATTGGCGCAGCAGGGATTCGGTTTGCTGCAAAGCTGAATCAAGTCGGTTGGCTTCGATTTCCCGGAAGATTTTTGCCAGTTGGGGTTCCGGCCCGGAATCCGAGACGGTTACTGCCTCCGGCTTTGGCGAACCGGCGGCAACGGTGGCGGCGCCAGCGACTGCTGCCAGCGGCAGCAGGGTTGCCGCAGCCGTTTTCGGCTTGACCGATGGGGGCGACCTGTCCTGCCCCTTGCTACTTGCTCTGGCCGCTTTTTGCGGCTTGTCGTGTTTCTGGCTTTTTGCCCAGACGCCGCCGCTCAGGCAGGCGGCGAGGGCGAGTACGACCAACTTGCGAACCGGCATCAGCGGGAAATTTCTTCCTGAATCAGCCACTTGCTGCCTGAGCGAACAAAGATGATGGTTTTTGACGTAGAGGTGTTCAGACTGGATGCCTTGTAGTGCTGGCGGAACTTGACCGTTGCCTTGTCGCCATTGATCAGGATGTTCGGCTGGTCATAGGTGACCGAAATCTTGCCCGGTTTGCCGGCGATGCGATCTTTCCGTTCGGCTTCCCAATCACTGCGGGAGGCACCCTTGGGCGGATGGAAATCGCTGCCGTAATGAGAAAGATAGGCTTTCACGTCCTTGCTCGACCAGGCTTCGGCCCAGGCGGCCAGAGCTTTGGTCACTTCGTCGCTGGCCGGGTCGGCAGCCTTGGCCACCGGAGCAGCCTTGGCCGGAGCGGCCGCCCCCGGCGTGTTGGCGGAGGGGATGGCTGCCGGTGTCGCAGCGGGGGGCGCAGCATGTGCCACCACAGCCGGCGGCTTGACGTTTGGCTTGGCCGAGGTGCTGATCAGGTCGCGAATCAGGGCCATCTTGTTTTGCGCCACGGAGTTGGCCGAATCCAGTTGCAGAGCCTTGTCGTAGGCCTGGCTGGCCAACTTGGCATAGACGTCACCCAGGTTTTCGTAGGCGATGGCGTAGGAGGGGTGAGTCCTGATGGCCATTTCGAGCGCCGTGCGGGCCTTTTCGTACTGTTTTTGCTGGGCATAGAGCACGGCAAGGTTGTTATAGGGCTCGGGCAGCTCGGGGTAGTCCTCAGTCAGCTTGGTGAAGACGGCAATGGCTTCTGCCGGCTTGTTCATTTCAGTCAGGATCAGTCCGCGCAGAAAACGGCCCTGGGCATCCTTGGGCTTGGTGGCCAGGTGGGCATCGACCTTGTCCAGAGCCTGAGGGTACTGGGCCTGTTTGATCAGGCGCTGGACCTCCGGCAGGTTGTCGGCCAGTGCCGGAGCTGCGGCTCCGATGAGCAGGCCAAGAACGAGCGCACGCAAGGCAGCGCGGGGCTGAAAGGGGGTCTGGGCAGCCAGGGGAGCACGGATCGCCATGATATACTTAGCCAAGTTTGACAATCTTCCATTCTAACAAGAAGCGCAGCTATTCCAAAGAATCGCAAGGCTTTCTCCCGCTACATAGTTCACATACGCCATGCTCAAGATACACAACTCCCTGACCCGGGAAAAGCAGCCCTTTGTCCCCATCGAACCGGGAAAGGTTCGCATGTACGTTTGCGGAATGACCGTCTACGACTATTGCCACCTCGGCCATGCAAGGGTAATGGTGGTTTTCGACATGGCTTATCGCTGGCTCAAGGCTAGCGGATTTGAAGTCACCTATGTGCGCAACATTACCGATATCGACGACAAAATCATCAAGCGGGCCGCCGAAAATGGCGAAAGCATTCAGGAGCTGACCAATCGTTTTGTCGGTTACATGCACGAGGATGCCGATGCACTCGGGGTGCAGCGGCCGGATCATGAGCCGCGTGCTACCGAATATGTGCCCCAGATGCTGGACCTGATCACCAAGCTGGAAGCGAACGGCCTCGCTTATCAGGCTTCTGACGGTGACGTCAATTACGCTGTGCGCAAATTTCCGGGCTACGGCAAGCTTTCCGGAAAATCCCTCGACGACCTGCGTGCCGGTGAGCGGGTCGAAGTGGATTCAGCCAAGCAGGATCCCCTCGATTTTG
Organism: uncultured Rhodocyclaceae bacterium; assembly: GCA_964536245.1. Lineage (GTDB taxonomy): Bacteria > Pseudomonadota > Gammaproteobacteria > Burkholderiales > Rhodocyclaceae > CAZHVZ01. Next base: position 3,876 of record CAZHVZ010000137.1, on the reverse strand, counting down.
TTCTCTGGAAACACGCCAAGCCGGGCGAACCGGCATGGGAGTCGCCCTGGGGTTCCGGGCGGCCGGGGTGGCATATCGAGTGCTCGGCCATGAGCTCCAAAATCCTAGGTAAGCATTTCGATATCCACGGCGGTGGTCAGGATTTGCAGTTTCCGCATCACGAAAATGAAATTGCCCAGTCCGAGGGGGCTCATCAGTGCTCTTTCGTCAATTACTGGATGCATAACGGTTTCGTGCGGGTGGATAACGAGAAAATGTCCAAGTCCCTAGGCAATTTTTTCACCATCCGCGAGGTGTTGAAGGCCTACGATGCAGAAGTGGTGCGCTTCTTCATCCTGCGAGCCCATTACCGCAGTGCCCTCAACTATTCTGATACCCATCTCGATGATGCCAAGCGCAGTCTTGATGGTCTCTACTTTACCTTGCGTGATGTTCCGCCGGATGCGGTGGAGATTGATTGGGCCAATGCTTATGCCGCTCGTTTCCGATCAGCGCTCGATGAAGATTTCGACTCCCATGGAGCAATTGCCGTTTTGTTCGACCTGGCCGGGGAAGTAAACCGCAGTCGTAGTTCGGCCCTGGCCGGACTGCTCAAGGCCTTGGCCGGCGTCCTCGGTTTGCTGGAGCGGGAAGCCGTTGATTATTTGCGCAGCGGAGCGTCAACCGGTGGTCTGAATGAACAAGCCATCGAGCAGATGATTGCTGACCGGATCGCTGCCAAAAAAGCCAGGAATTTTGCTGAAGCCGACCGTATTCGCGAAGCGCTCAAGGAGGCGGGTGTCATCCTCGAAGACAATCCGCAGGGAACAAGCTGGCGGCGCGCCTGATCGGCTTGTTCAGCCATCAAGACAAAGCCCGCTGCGGCGGGCTTTGTCTTGTTCGGGTTTTTATTTGAGTATCTTGCCGCCGGGGCCGATGACGGTCAGTTCCACGAAACGGGAACCGAGACGATTGTCGCCGCCGTAACCGACGCGATAGCCGCCGAAATCCTGGTTGTTGAGGCTTTCCAGGCTGCTCACCAGTTTTTCCCGGGTCAGCTCCTTGCCGGATTTTCTCAGGCCATCGACCATGACTCGGGCCATCATGTAACCCTCAATGCCGTAGTAGGAGAACTTGCCGTTCTTGCCCAGCAGGCGCTGATAGTCGCGCACAATGGGAACGGTATCGTTCCAGGGGTAGGGCATGACCTGGGAAATGCCGATGCCGCGTGCCGACGGGCCAAGCTCCTGTACCAGCTGGTCGGAGCCAACCGGCGACAGGGTCATGAACATGGGGTTCTGGCCAGCCGCCTTCATGGCCTTGACGAAGGCCGCCGTTGGCTTGTAGAGGGTCACCATGATGACGGCCTGCGGGTTGGCCTTGCTGATGGTTTCCACGGCCTTGCTGACGTCCAGGGAGTTGCGCTCGACGGTGGCGGCTGCTGATGGGGCAAGGTTGTGCTTCTTCAGGGCGCTGGTGACACCTTCCAGGCCGGATTTCCCGAAACCGTCATTCTGGTAAAAAACGGCGATGCTTTTCAGCCCAAGCGATACCAGTTGGGTGACGGACGTTGAACATGTAGCGGTTGTTGCCGTTGCTCGACGGAGCCTGGCGAAGGGTTCCGGCGCCGGAAATGGTTCCCACCAAAGGAACCTTGGCCGGGCCAAAAACCGTATTCATGGCCTCGGTCGTCGGGCTGGAGCCGTAAAAGGCGAGAAGGGCAAATACCTGCTTTTCGTTGATCAGCTCCTTGGTGTTGGCGACTGTACGATCAGTTTCGTAGCCATCATCCAGGGCGACGAGCTCCAGCTTTCGCCCATTGACGCCACCGGTCTTGTTGATCTGGTCAAAGTAGGCATGGATGGCATCCTTCATGTCCAGGCCATAGGCACCGTTCGGGCCGGAGAATGGCGATGACATGCCAATTTTGACCGAGTTGTCGGTCACACCGGGATCGGCTAAGGCCATCCAGTTTGCACTCGCCAGCAGGCAGGCAAGCAGAAGGCTTTTCCAGGATTTCATTCGTTATCTCCCCTTGTATCTTTGGCCAGATTTTAGCAGGCCAAGAATGGTGCCGAAAACTGACGTGGTCCTTACAAAGGGAATAGGGCGAACCGTGGTTCGCCCTTTGGGGTGACCGATTCAGGCTGATTGGGCTAGTCGCCGAAGAAATCCCGCACCTTGTCCATCCACGATTTGGCTCTGGGGTTGTGATGGGCGTTGTTGTCCCGGCAAACATCCTCCAGTTCGCGCAGCACTTCCTTCTGTCGTTCTGTCAGATTGACCGGGGTTTCCACCACGACGTGGCACAGCAGGTCGCCATGGGTATGGCTGCGAACCCCCTTGATACCCTTGCCGCGCAAGCGGAAAACCCGACCGGATTGGGTTTCCGGTGGAATCTTGATCTTGGCGGCGCCGTCCAGGGTGGGGATTTCGATTTCCCCGCCGAGGGCGGCAGTGGTAAAGGAAATCGGCATCTCGCAATGGAGATCGTTATGGTCCCGGGTGAACACTGCATGCTGCTTGAGGTGGATTTGCACATAGAGGTCGCCCGGCGGGCCGCCGTTAACCCCATGCTCACCTTCTCCAGCCAGCCGGATACGGTCTCCCTCATCGACACCAGCCGGAATCTTTACAGCCAGAGTCTTGTGTTGCTTGATGCGCCCGGCTCCGCCGCAGGAACTGCAAGGGTCCGGAATGTAGCGTCCGGTGCCGTGGCACTTCGGGCAGGTCTGCTGGATGGAGAAAAATCCCTGTTGCAGGCGAACCTGTCCGGAGCCGGCACAGGTCGGGCAGGTCTTGGGTTGGGTACCGGCTTTGGCGCCGCTGCCGTGACAGGGCTCGCATACTTCCATGGTGGGAATGCGAATCTTCGTCTCGGTGCCATGGGCGGCCTGCTCCAGGGTCACCTCGAGGTTGTAGCGGAGGTCGGCTCCACGATAAATGTTGGAGCGGCCATGACCGCCACCACTCCCGCCGCCCCGGCCACCGAATATTTCATCGAAAATGCCGCCGAAGGCATCGGCAAACCCGCCGCCGAAGCCACCGCCACCACCACCGTGGCCGAAGCCGCCGGCCTGGGGGTCAACCCCGGCATGGCCGAACTGATCGTAGGCCGCCCGTTTTTGACCATCGGAGAGAATCTCGTAGGCTTCCTTGGCTTCCTTGAATTTTTCCTCCGCTGCCGGGTTGTCCGGATTGCGGTCCGGATGGTGCTTCATGGCCAGCTTGCGGTAGGCCTTCTTGATCTCGTCGTCCGACGCGTCGCGATTAACCCCGAGCACTTCGTAAAAGTCTTTTTTGGCCATGCTATTCACCACAGAGACACA
>CAZHVZ010000137.1:0-558 GCA_964536245.1 uncultured Rhodocyclaceae bacterium | reverse complement strand
ACGCCGAGGATTTCGTAAAAGTCGCGTTTTGACATGGATGGTTCCGGCGATGGCTGACTGCACAAAGGCCGAGTTCAGCGGAGCTGCGGCTTCCGCTTGAACCCGGCCACCCAATCGGGCAATAACTTTACCGATCAAGCTTTCTTGTCTTTGACTTCAGTGAATTCGGCATCGACCACGTCGCCTTCGTCCTTCTTGGCCTGTTGCTCCCCACCCGGTGCGTTACCGGCAGCGGCGCCGGCAGCAGCACCTTCCGCCTGTTGCTGGGCATACATCTTTTCACCCAGCTTCTGGGCGGCCTGAGCCAGGGCTTCGGTCTTGGCGGTGATGACTTCCTTGTCGCCATCGCGCAGAACATCTTCCACTTCCTTGATGGCAGCTTCGATGCTGGTCTTTTCGCTGGCGTCGAGCTTGTCACCGTATTCGGTGAGCGACTTCTTGACCATGTGCACCATGCCGTCGGCCTGATTGCGGGCATCGGCCAGCTCGTGCGCCTTCTTGTCTTCTTCGGCGTGCAGCTCGGCGTCCTTCACCATGCGCTGGATTTCTTCCTCGGAC
>CAZHVZ010000136.1:3982-7528 GCA_964536245.1 uncultured Rhodocyclaceae bacterium | reverse complement strand
GGGAATTGAAGCCCTCGCGCAGAATGACGTGGCAGGTGGTGCAGGCGCAGGACATTTCGCAGGCATGTTCGAGCAAAATGCCATTGGTCAGCAAGGTTTCGCAGATTGACTGGCCCGGTTCGGCTTCCAGCACGGCGCCCTCGGGGCAAACTTCCAGATGCGGCAGGACGATGACCTGGGTCATGCCTCTTCTCCCATTTTGATGTCATTGACCTTGCGCCCCGCCAAGGCGCGCTTGATGCTCTTGTCCATGCGGCGATGGGCGAATTCCTGGGTTTCGAAGCCGAGGTCATCCATGGCCAGGTTGATCAGGCGGCGGTTGTCGCCCTGCATGGTGGCCCGCAGTTTCTCGATGGTTGCCTCAATCTTCGTTTTTTCATCCGCCGAGAGCAATTGCGCATCTTCGTGCAGCGCCGCTTCAGTGGCTTCGATCATGCGCTGGGCCTCGACAATGGCTTCCTGCAGGGCACGCGCCAGGGCGTCATCCTTGGCGTGCGCCATGGAATCCTTGAGCATGTTGGCGATTTCGTCATCCGACAGGCCGTAGGAAGGTTTGACCGTGACGCTGGCCTCGACCCCGGTGGTCTGTTCCCGGGCCGACACGGCGAGCAGCCCGTCGGCATCCACCTGAAAAGTCACCCGGATACGGGCCGCCCCGGCCACCATGGGCGGAATGCCGCGCAGTTCGAAACGGGCCAGGGAACGGCAATCGGCCACCAGTTCCCGTTCGCCTTGCACGACATGGATGGCCATGGCGGTCTGGCCGTCCTTGAAGGTGGTGAATTCCTGGGCGCGGGCCGAGGGAATGGTCGAATTGCGGGGAATGATCTTCTCGGTCAGGCCGCCCATCATTTCCAGCCCGAGGGAAAGCGGAATGACGTCGAGCAGCAGCCAGTCGTCCTTGCCGGTCTTGTTGCCGACCAGCAGATTGGCCTGGGTCGCCGCACCGAGGGCGACCACCTTGTCCGGATCGAGGTTGGTCAGGGGTTCCTGGCGGAAGAAATCGCCCACCGCCTTCTGTACCTGGGGCATACGGGTGGCGCCGCCGACCATGACCACGCCCTTGATGTCGTCGGCCCGCAGGCCGGCATCGCGCAAGGCCTTCTTGACCGGTTGCATGGTCTTGGAAATGAGGGTGCGGGTGATTTCGGCAAAGGTTTCCACATCCAGCTTGAGATCGACCATTTCACCGGTGGACAGGCGGGCGGTAAGCGGCGCCTCCGGGTTGAGGGTGAGGAATTCCTTGGCCTCCCGGGCGCGCATCATGAGCAGGCGGGCATCATGGGGCGACAGCGGGGTCAGGTGCGCCTGCTCGATGGCCCAGCAGAAAATGCGGTGATCGAAATCGTCACCGCCCAGGGCGGAGTCGCCGCCGGTCGCCAGCACCTCGAAAACGCCCTTGGTCAGTTTGAGAATGGAAATATCGAAGGTGCCGCCGCCCAGGTCATACACCGCATAGGTGCCCTCGGCGCCGTTGTCCAGCCCGTAGGCGATGGCGGCGGCGGTCGGTTCGTTCAAGAGGCGCAGGACATTGAGCCCGGCCAGGCGGGCGGCGTCCTTGGTGGCCTGGCGCTGGGCATCGTCAAAATAGGCCGGAACCGTAATTACGGCGCCCACCAGTTCGCCGCCGAGAGCGGCTTCGGCGCGGGCCTTCAGGGCCTTGAGGATATCGGCAGAAATTTCGACCGGACTTTTGACGCCGGCAACCGTCTTGATGCGCACCATACCCGGCGCCTCGATAAAGTCGTAGGGCATGGATTCAACATGGGCGATATCGTGCAAACCACGGCCCATGAAGCGTTTCACCGAAACCACGGTGTTTCGGGGATCACTCGCCTGGCGGGTCTGGGCATCGTAGCCGACCTCGCTCACCCCGGTCGCGCCGTAACGCACCACCGACGGCAGCAAGGGGCGGCCCCGGTCGTCATTGAGCACCACGGAGATGCCGCTGCGTACGGTGGCGACCAGCGAATTGGTGGTGCCCAGATCAATGCCGATGGCCAGCTTGTGTTCGTGGGGGGCAGCCGACTCACCCGGCTCGGCGATTTGAAACAATGCCATGCTTAGTCTTCCAGCGACGCCAGCGCGTCGTCAATTTCGTGCAACAATTTTTCGAGGAACATCAGACGGCGCACACGGTCGGTGGCTCCGGTGTAATCGGCAGTCTCGTCAAGCATGCGGCCAAGCTCCTCATAACGACCGAGCATGTCGCCCCGCAGGCGATGGTGGAGATGCTCCAGTTCGTGGTGATCGCCCCCCTGACGGGCCTCCATCACGGCCTCGCGCCACTCCATCTGTTCCATCAGAAAATCAACCGGCATGGCGGTATTGTTCTCTGCCTGGACATCGTGCCCGGCCAGAGGGTCTGGTAGGCTTCGTTGGCACGGGTCGCCCACTGCATGGACAAACGCCGTTCGCTGTCCCCGGTATGGGCGAAGCGATCCGGATGCACCTGCCCCTGGATTTCCCGGTAGCGGGAATCCAGATCAACCGCGTCGAGCCGAAAAGCCCGGGGGAGTTGAAACAGCGAGAAAAAATCGGCGGTTAAATCCACCAGCAAGCTCCCAAATGCAGCGCCTCAGCGTGCGATCACGCCAAAGCGAAGACAGGGCAAGGCGCCACCCGCGCAGGCAGTACGCGCAGTACGGCAAGCGGGAGGCAACGCCGCCATGTCGAGCCGTTTATACATTAAAGCTTTCGCCGCAGCCACATTGGTCTTTTACGTTGGGATTGTTGAATTTGAACCCCTCAGGCCTTCGCGGGCGTAGTCCAGTTCCATCCCCTCCAGATAGGGCAGGCTCTTGGGATCAACAAACACCTTGACCCCCTGCGTCTCGAAAACCACATCGTCGGGGTTCGTTTCATCGACGAACTCCAGCTTGTAGGCCATGCCGGAACAACCGCTGGTGCGCACGCCAAGGCGCAGACCGAGGCCCTTGCCGCGCTTGGCAAGATAGTTGGCGACATGCTTGCCGGCTTTCTCGCTCAGGGTGACTGCCATGCTTACTCTCCGTGCTTTTTCTTGTAATCGGCTACGGCTGCCTTGATGGCATCCTCGGCCAGAATTGAACAGTGGATTTTAACCGGCGGTAGCGCCAGTTCTTCAGCAATCTCGGTATTTTTGATCGCCATCGCCTGATCCACCGTCTTGCCATTGCCCCACTCGGTGACCAGGTAAGACGAGGCAATGGCCGAACAGCAACCGTAGGGCCGGTGCGCCCACCATGCCGGTCCCCACTCCGTCGTCGTCCTTGCCGAAGGAGCCGACGTTGCGTGGATTCTCATAATGATCAATGACTTTAACGCTATAGCTCATGTCGTTTCTCCTTAAAATTCCTTAGTGTGCCGCCCACTGGACGGTGCTTAGATCGACGCCTTCCTGGACCATTTCCCACAGGGGAGAAAGTTCGCGCAATTTTCCAACTTTGGCGTGCAGCAAATTGATTGCGTAGTCTATTTCGTCTTCTGTCGTGAAGCGGCCAATGGTAAAGCGGATGGAGCTGTGGGCCAATTCGTCATCCCGTCCCAGGGCGCGCAAAACGTAGG
>CAZHVZ010000136.1:3100-3972 GCA_964536245.1 uncultured Rhodocyclaceae bacterium | reverse complement strand
GGCCGAGCCGGACGACACCGCCAGATCCTTGATGGCCATGATCATGGATTCACCCTCAACATAGGCAAAGCTCATGTTGAGATTGTGGGGAACCCGCTGTTCCAGGTCGCCATTGACATAGGTCGCTTCAATGTCCTGCAAGCCCTTGAGCAGCTTGTCGCGCAGCTTGCCGATACGCTTGTTTTCCTCGGCCATTTCCAGGCGGGCCAGACGGAAACACTCGCCCATGCCGACAATCTGGTGGGTGGCCAGGGTGCCGGAGCGGAAACCCCGCTCATGGCCGCCGCCGTGCATCTGGGCCTCCAGACGGATACGCGGCTTGCGGCGCACGTAGAGCGCGCCGATACCCTTGGGGCCATAGGTCTTGTGGGCCGAGAAGCTCATCAGATCAACCTTCAGCCTGGCCAGGTCGATATCCACCTTGCCCGTCGCCTGGGCGGCATCGACGTGGAAGATGACTCCCTTTTCCCGGCAAATTTCGCCCAGCTCGGCAATCGGCTGAATGACACCGACTTCGTTATTGACGAACATCACCGAGGCCAGCACGGTATCCGGGCGAATGGCCGCCTTGAAGGCCTCCAGATCGACCAGGCCGTTCTCCTGTACATCCAGGTAGGTGGCCTCGAAACCCTGGCGCTCCAGTTCTCGCACCGTATCGAGAATGGCCTTGTGCTCGGTTTTGACCGTAATCAGGTGCTTGCCCTTGGTCTGGTAAAAATGCGCCGCGCCTTTAATCGCCAGATTATTGGACTCGGTCGCGCCCGAGGTCCAGACGATTTCTTTGGGGTCGCAGTTGACCAGCTTGGCGACTTCGGCGCGGGCATTTTCAACCGCTGCTTCGGCTTCCCAACCATAGGCATGGCTGCGGCTGG
>CAZHVZ010000136.1:0-3090 GCA_964536245.1 uncultured Rhodocyclaceae bacterium | reverse complement strand
GTGGGAACGGGAAGCCGGATTGCCGAATTTTTCGACCAGATAGGGAATCATCTTTTCCGCCACGCGCGGATCGACCGGAGTCGTTGCCGAATAATCCAGGTAGATGGGAAGTTTCATGCTTTCTCTCGCTCCGTCGGACATTTCAAACGGCAAGCGCCGTCAATCCTTGCAGGCGTCCGACCGTCCCCCGCAAGGCATGAATGAATTCGTGAACCTGCCGCTCCGTGCTGGTGCTGCCCAGACTGACCCGCACCGCAGCCCCCGCCAGCTCCGCCGGCACCCCCATGGCGCGCAAGACATGAGACGGTTCCGGATCAGCGCTGGAACAGGCCGCTCCGCTGGCCACCGCAAACCCCGCCCGGTCCAGCTTGCCGACCAGTGTTTCCCCATTGATTTCCGGCAGGGAAAAATACGTCGTATTCGGCAAGCGCTCGGCTGCTGCGCCAAAAACCGTTGCCCCCAGGCCAAGCAGCGCATTTTCCAGAATATTCCGCAGGCCCGCCAGACGATCCGCAGATTCGACCCGCCGCGCTGCAACAAGTTCGCACGCCGCGCCAAATCCAACAATCGCCGGAACATTTTCCGTCCCCGAGCGCAAACCGCGTTCGTGCCCACCGCCGGCAATCAAGGGTTGAAGATCCACCCGCTTATCCAGAACGAGCGCCGCAGCTCCCTTGGGGCCATGAATTTTGTGCGCTGAAACGGTCATGGCGTGCACACCCGCCGCATTCAGGCTGCGGAAATCCACCGGCAATTTGCCCAGTGCCTGCACGGCGTCGGTATGGAACAAGGCCCCGGTGCTCCGGGCAGCATTGGCCAGATCAGCCACTGGCTGAATGACTCCGGTTTCGTTGTTGGCCAGCATGACCGACAGCACGCCTGGCCGGGCAAGCAATGCGGCCCCGTAGTCCGCATCATCGACCCGCCCGGCAGCATTCACAGCCAACTGACGCAACTGCCATCCGTGGCGCACCAGTTGTTCTGCCGGTTTGAGCACACAGGGATGCTCGATGGCGCTGACCGCCACCACTCCGGGACGGAGACAGGCTGCGGCCCCCTTGATGAACAGGTTATTGGCTTCGCTGCCGCCGCTGGTGAAGATCACCTCGGTTGGATGCGCCCCGACCGCCGCCGCCACTTGCTGGCGGGCATGGTCTATGGCCCGCCGCGCCGCCCGCCCGTACTCGTGACGACTGGAAGCATTGCCGAAATGGGTGTGCATCCACGGCAACATGGCTTCCAGAACCGCCGGATCAAGGGGGGTGGTCGCGTTGAAATCAAGGTAGACAGGCGCAAACATGCGAGTCCTCAGCTTGCCGCCACCGCTTTTTCGCGCGCAACCGCCCGGGGCCGTGGGCCGGTCCGGCGCTTCATTTCGATCACCGCCACACCTTCCAGCCTGGCCGGATTCTGATTCTCCACCAGATCCCCCAGAGAAACCGAATTGAGATATTCGTACATCTTGGAGTTCAAGGTCGTCCACAGATCGTGCGTCATGCAGCGATGCTCCTCCTGGCAGTTCTCCCGCCCGCCGCACTGGGTTGCGTCAAGGGTCTCATCCACGGCGCGGATGATCTCGGCCACCGAAATCTGCTCCAGAGGCCGAGGGATGCAATACCCGCCACCCGGTCCACGCACGCTATCCACCAGCTTGCGGCGGCGCAATTTGCCGAACAGCTGTTCGAGATAGGACAGGGAAATCTTTTGCCGCTCGCTGATGGTGGCCAGCGCCACCGGACCTTCCTGGCAGCGCAACGCCAGATCGACCATGGCAGTGACCGCAAACCGGCCTTTGGTTGTGAGTCGCATTACTCGCCTCCGTTAATATCCGACAATTTAAGTCAACTATACGGACCCTGCTGCTTATTAGTCAACTATTTTACTCAGGTATTGCGCATCGAACTGGTCGGCGACCTTCACTTCATCATCGCACTTCACCCCGGCGGCCTCCAGTTCCTTGAGCAGACTGGCCAGGCGGCGATCGGTTTCGGCGGCATGGTCAAGCAGGCCGTGGATCGCCTTGGCAAAGGGATCGTCCTGATCCCGGGCAACGGCATAGGCGGAAAATCCCAGCTTTTCCGCCTGCGCTTCCCGTTGCTTGCTCTCTTCGGAATTGTCGATGATCCGCCCCGGATTCCCCACGGCGGTCGCTCCCGGAGGAACCGGCTTGGTCACCACCGCGTTGGAGCCGACTTTGGCCCCGGCGCCAATGGTGATCGGCCCCAGCACCTTGGCTCCGGCACCGATGACTACGCCGGATTCCAGGGTGGGATGGCGCTTGCCCTTGTTCCACGAAGTGCCTCCCAGGGTAACGCCGTGGTAGAGGGTCACATCATCACCAATCAGGGCCGTTTCGCCGATCACGACGCCCATGCCGTGGTCAATGAAAAAGCGGCGGCCGATGGTCGCTCCGGGATGAATTTCTATCCCGGTAAAAAAGCGCGAAAGATGGGCGACGAAGCGAGCCAGCCAGCGCAGGCGATGCCCCCACAACCAGTGGGCGAAACGATGGAAGATCAGGGCATGAATGCCGGGATAGCAGGTCAGCACCTCCCAAAATGAGCGCGCCGCAGGATCGCGGTCAAAAACCGCACGGATGTCTTCGCGCAAATGCCGGAACATGGGCAAACAATCTCCCTATAAATAGCGGGGTGAATTCTAGAATACTCGACTGATTTTGTCAGCCATTATGCGAATATATCGCAGCGGGCCGTTAGCCATTCCGCTTGCCGTGCCCGGTTTTTTGTTGGGTGGCTGCCAAAATTCCGCGAAGAATGTTGATTTCATCCTTTTCGAGAGCCGCTTTTCCGAACAGGCGGCGTAGTTTTGGCAAAAGTCTTCCGGGCTGGGCCGGGTTGAAAAATCCCGTATCGGTCATCACCCATTCAAGATGGGCATGCAATCCCTCAATTTCTTCGTGCGTTGCCGGAACCCCGACCGCCGGCGTGACCTTGCTCGGCGTTGCCGGTCGTCCGCCGTAAGCCGCCAGGCGCGCCTCGTAGCACAGCACCTGAACAGCAGCACCCAAATTCAACGACGTAAACTCGGGATTGGCGGGAATCATGGCGGCCCCGTCACAGCGCTGCAACT
>CAZHVZ010000135.1:5430-7585 GCA_964536245.1 uncultured Rhodocyclaceae bacterium | reverse complement strand
GCTTCGTCGGGCCGCCGGGAGTCGGCAAGACCTCGCTCGGCCAGTCCATTGCCAAGGCCACCAACCGCAAATTCATTCGTATGGCCCTCGGTGGCGTGCGGGATGAAGCTGAAATTCGCGGCCATCGCCGCACCTATATCGGCTCCATGCCGGGCAAGATTCTGCAAAGCCTGACCAAGTCCACGGTGCGCAACCCGCTCTTTCTCCTTGATGAGGTAGACAAACTCGGCCAGGATTTCCGGGGCGACCCCTCTTCTGCCCTGCTCGAAGTGCTGGATCCAGAACAGAACCACACCTTCCAGGACCACTACGTGGAAGTGGACTTCGACCTTTCCGACGTCATGTTCGTGGCCACTGCCAACACCCTGAACATTCCGGCCGCTCTGCTCGACCGTATGGAAGTGATTCGCCTTTCCGGCTACACCGAGGATGAGAAGGTCAATATCGCCATGCGTTACCTGCTGCCCAAGCAGCTCAAGAACAATGGCGTCAAGAAAACCGAACTGACGGTTACGGATAGCGCAGTACGCGACATTGTCCGCTACTACACGCGGGAAGCCGGTGTGCGGGCTCTGGAACGGGAAATCTCGAAAATTTGCCGCAAGGTGGTGAAAACTGTCGTCCTCAAGAAGCGGGACAGCAAAATTATCGTCAACGCCCGCAATCTGGACAAATTCCTCGGCGTTCAGCGCTATTCCTTCGGCATGGCCGAAAAGGAAAACCAGGTCGGCCAGGTGACCGGACTGGCGTGGACGGAAGTCGGCGGCGAGCTGCTCACCATCGAATGCGCCATCATGCCGGGCAAGGGAAACATTCTGCGCACCGGCTCCCTGGGTGACGTCATGAAGGAGTCGGTGGAAGCCGCCCGTTCCGTGGTGCGTGCCCGTGCCCGTCGTCTCGGCATCAAGGAAGAAGCCTTCGAGAAGACCGACATCCACATTCACGTTCCGGAAGGCGCCACCCCCAAGGACGGCCCCTCAGCCGGCATCGCCATGACCACGGCCCTGGTATCCTCGTACACCGGCATTCCCGTGCGCTGTGACGTGTGCATGACCGGGGAAATCACCCTGCGCGGTGAAGTTCTGGCCATCGGCGGACTCAAGGAAAAGCTTCTCGCGGCCGTACGCGGCGGTCTGAAAACGGCGCTGATACCGGAAGAAAACGTCAAGGACCTCACCGAGATCCCCGACAACATCAAGAACAAGATCGAGATTGTTCCGGTAAAGTGGATCGATCAGGTGTTGGACCGTGCGCTTGAAACGGCACCGAAAGCCCTGCCGGAAACCGATGCGCCGGCAAGCGAGGTAGCCGCAGCAAGCGAGAAATCACCTTCACAAACCGTAATTACTCATTGATTTAAAACGAACACATGCCGGAGCCGTGGCTCCGGCATGGCAATCTTTTTCCCCGCCCTCTGAAATCCTGCGCTTTCCTTGTATCGCGCCTGGCAAAAGGAACGCCCGGTACAAAATCGAGCCGGTCAATCAAATCGCCGCTGCCGACAACCCGGCGCGGAAGAAAGTTGAGGCCATCACCCTGCTCGGCTTCGGTACGCTCAACGGAACTGGGCATGCCGCCCGAAGCGGACGCAACCCCCGAAACGGAGCGACCCTCATAATGATAGCGGCAAAAGTTCCAAAATTCAGGGCTGGCAAAGGTCTCAAAGACGCGCTAAACTAGCGGCCTTTCCTTGGGCAGCATGTTTTTGCCTGACGGAACGGGTGCTTAGCTCAGTTGGTAGAGCGCTAGCCTTACAAGCTGGATGTCGGGGGTTCGAGCCCCTCAGCACCCACCACAGAACAGCCTAGGGGTTTGCGCCGTCGCGCAAACCCCTTTATTTTTCTGGAGCCTTATTCGCCATGTCCACATATTCCTTTGACGTTTCCATCGAGGATTTCGATGCCAAGGCCTACCAGCCGTCATTTACCGTCCCGGTTGTGGTGGATTTCTGGGCGCCCTGGTGCGAACCCTGCAAAACACTCAAGCCGATGCTGGAAAAACTGGCCGAAGAATACGCTGGCCGTTTTCTGCTGGCCAAGGTCAATTCCGATGAAAACCCGGAACTCTCGCAACATTTCGGCGTGCGCAGCATTCCCTCGGTCAAGGTCCTGGCCGGCGGGCAATTGATCGATGAATTCACCGGCGCCCTGCCGGA
>CAZHVZ010000135.1:0-5420 GCA_964536245.1 uncultured Rhodocyclaceae bacterium | reverse complement strand
ACGCCACCTGGCCGAAACAAAACGCCGCGTTCTGGCGGAAGAAACTCCTCGCCAGGCTGCTGCCCAGCTGATTGCCGACGGCCAACTGGAAGCGGCCTTTGCCAAACTGGTCGAAGCCACCCAGCTCGACCCCACGGATGAGGCCGCCCGCCTGGATGCCGCAGACGTTCTGCTCACCCTGCAACGCAACGAGGAAGCCGCCCAATTGCTGGAGCTGGAATACACCCGCGAAAGCAACCGGGCACAAAGCCTGCGCGCCCGCCTGGCCCTGGCCGCCGGGGGTGCCGAGATTGCTCCGCTGGAAGCCAGGCTTGCCATCAATCCCGATGACCACGCCGTCCGCCTCGAACTCTCCAAGGCACTGGCTGCTGCCGGCCGCTATCGGGACGCGCTGGAGGCCGCCCTCATGGTCGTTCGCAAGGACCGCTTCTTTGAACAGGGTGCCGGGCGCCAGGCCATGCTCAACATTTTTGAGGCCCTGAGCAGCAGCGAGCCCCACGACGATCTGGTCCGCGAATACCGCCGCGCGCTTTCTGCGGCGCTCAACTAGGCCACGGCCATGCCCTGCGCCCTCTATCTTTCCTCTGCCCTGCGTCAGATTGAGGCACGGCACGCCACCCTGCCCCTGATGCAAAGAGCGGGTGCCGCAGCCGCCGAATGGGCCATGGCATTGATGGCCGACCAATCCCTGCCCGTACTGGTTCTCGCCGGACCGGGCAATAACGGAGGGGATGCATTTGAACTGGCCACCCTGCTCCGCCAGCGTTTCTTCGCGGTCCATGTCGTTTTCAATGCCCCCCTGCCAACCCTGCCGAAGGATGCCGCTGCGGCACTGGAACGCTATCGCGCAGCGGGTGGAGACTTTTCCGACACCTTGCCGGCAGTTGTTCGCTGGGGGCTCATCGTGGACGGGCTGTTTGGAATAGGCCTGAGCCGCGCGCCCAGGGGAATTCACGCCGAATGGATCAGGCAGGCCAATCTCCTGGCGGAAAAGGATCACTGCCCCGTTCTTGCACTGGACTGCCCGTCCGGACTCAATGCCGATACCGGTGTGGCGTTTGATCCGGTCATTGACGCCAGCCATACCATGACATTTCTGGCGGCAAAACCTGGACTGTATACCAACGACGGTCCCGACCATGCCGGAGAAATAAGCCTGGCCGACCTTGGACTCCCTCGGGCCGGCTATCCGGCTCCCCATGGCCGACTGATCGAGCGCAGCCTGTTTGCCCCCCATCTGCGCCCCCGGCACCGCAACAGCCACAAGGGAAGCTTTGGCAGCACCGGCATTCTCGGTGGCCCCACATCCATGCTGGGTGCCGTCATTCTGGCCGGACGAGCCGCCATCAAGCTGGGCAGCGGACGGGTCTATCTCGGCCTGCTTGACCAACAGGCGCCCAGCCTTGACCCGGCCCAGCCGGAGCTGATGATCCGGCGACCGGAAGCGATTTTCGATGCAAAACTGAGCGCCCTGGCCTGCGGCCCCGGTCTCGGCAACAGCCTGCGGGCAGTGGAAATTCTGGAAGGCGCCCTGGCCAGCCCCCTGCCCCTGGTCCTCGACGCCGATGCCCTGAGCCTGATCGGCCTCGATCAGCACTTGCAGGCCTTGCTCAGCGAACGCTCCGGGCCATCACTGCTCACCCCGCACCCGGCAGAAGCAGGTCGGCTGCTGGACTGCTCGGTGGAAGAAATCCAGGTTGATCGTATTCGCTCCACCTGTGAAATCGCCCGCCGCTACCACGCCCACGTGGCCCTCAAGGGATGCGGCACGGTCATTGCCATGCCGGATGGCCGCTGGTGGATCAACACCACCGGCAACCCCGGCATGGCCACCGCCGGCATGGGCGATGTTTTGACCGGCCTGCTGGCCGCCCTGCTGGCTCAAGGCTGGCCGCCGGGCGAAGCCATGCTGGCGGCAGTCCATGTGCACGGCGCCGCCGCCGATCGCCTGGTGGCTCAGGGCATCGGGCCGGTTGGCCTGACCGCCGGAGAGGTTATTGACGCCGCCCGGGCCGTTTTCAACGACTGGATCGCGGAATCCCACCTCTGACCATCAGCGGATAATTTCCGCCGGGTAGGGGTAGAGCATGTTGAGCGCCACGCTCTGTCCGTTCGGCTGCATGATGCGCACATGCTCCCGGCGGAACTCCCGGGCATGCTGGAGGCCGCAGGAATGGGCGATCATGTCGATTTCCTTGTTCATGTTGCGGCAATAGGCGGCCACCCGTTCGGCCTTGTCCTCCACCACCAGCCCCCGCTGCAATCGCGGATTATGGGTCGTGATGCCGGTGGGGCAGGTATTCTGGTGGCAGCGCAGGGCCTGGATACAGCCCAGGGCAAACATGTAGCCCCGCGCCGTATTGATGAAATCCGCTCCGCAAGCCAATGCCCAGGCCGCCTTGGCCGGCGTGATCAGCTGCCCGGAAGCGATGATCTTGATGCGCTCCCGCAAGCCGGTTTCAATCAGGCAATCGATCACCCGGGGCAAGGCTTCGACAATGGACAGCGCCATGTGATCGGCGAGCGCCTGGGGAGCAGCCCCCGAACCGCCCTCTCCGCCATCCACGGTAAGAAAATCCGGGGCACAGGCCAGACCGCGCCGATTCACCGCCTCGGCCAGTTCGTGCATGAACTGCCAGCCGCCAATGGCGGTCTTGATCCCCACCGGCTTGCCGGTAATCTCCCGGACCCGCTCCACCATATCGAGCAACTCATCCATGTTGCTGGTTTCCGGGTGACGATTCGGTGACAGCGAATCCTGTCCGACGGGAATCCCCCGGATGGCGGCAATTTCAGGCGTCACCTTGGCTCCCAGCAAAACGCCTCCCTTGCCCGGTTTGGCCCCTTGAGAAAGCTTGATCTCGAAGGCCCCCACCGCTCCATGGGCCGCCACTTCCCTTAACTTTCCGGGATCAAGCCGGCCTTCCGCATCCCGCACTCCATATTTGGCTGTCCCGACCTGAAAGATGATGTCGCAACCGCCCTCCAGATGATGCGGACTCAAGCCGCCCTCACCGGTATCCATCCAGCAGCCGGCCATCTTTGCCCCGCGAGACAAGGCACGCACGGCAGGCATGGAAATCGCGCCAAAACTCATGCCGCTCACATTGACCAGGGAGCGTCCGGTGTAGGGTTTTTCGCAATAATCCTCACCGATCACGAGAGGCGGCGTCGGCAGACGATCCTTGTCAAGCACGGCAAAAGGCGCATTGACAAAGAGAATGGCCCCCGGCTCGTGCAGATTGTAGGTTGAGCCAAAGCCGATAATCCCCCCCTCATCCTTGGCCAGGCGATAAACCCAGGCCCGTGTCGCCCGGTTAAAAGGCATTTCGTCCCGGTCACCGAGAAAAAAATATTGCCGAAAGTATTCGCCCAGCTGCTCGAAGAAGAAGCGCAGGTGACCAATGATCGGGTAATTGCGCAAAACGGTATGGCGTTTCTGGGTAATGTCCCGGATGTACCAGTACACCAGAAAGAAAACCACCGCCAGGGTCAACAGCAAACCAAGGCTGATTTGGAGAACATTCGTGATGTCGGACATGACAACCTCCCCAGCGTTACAATGCGCCACCTAGAATGCCTATTTGACCCCGCCGAGTCCACTATGTCCAACGAATTCTCTTACCCGCTGGCCCCTGAAATTGCCTGCAATGTCGACGACGCCCTGGCCGAAGATGTCGGCGATGGCGACCTCACCGCCGATCTCGTCCCCTACGGAAAGCGTGTCGTAGCCACTGTAGTGTCCCGGGAAGCCGGCGTACTCTGCGGTTCCGCCTGGTTCGAACTGTGTTTCCTCAAGCTCGACCCGACCGCCGAAGTATATTGGTCTGTGGAAGACGGCGACCGCATCGCGGCCAATCAGACGCTCTGCGAAATCCACGGCAATGCCCGGGCCTTGCTCACCGCCGAACGCAGCGCCCTCAATTTTCTGCAATTGCTCACCGGCGTCGCCACCAAGGCCCGCGCCTACGCCGATGCCATTGCCGGCACCGGCACGGAAGTGGTGGACACCCGCAAGACCATTCCCGGCCTGCGCATTGCCCAAAAATACGCGGTGCACTGTGGTGGCGGCGGCAACCATCGTCTCGCCTTGTGGGATGCCATCCTGATCAAGGAAAACCACATCCTGGCTGCCGGCGGTATTGCCGAAGCACTGGAAGAAGCCGACCTGGCCGCACACCGGGCCGGGGACGCCTGCAAGTTCGTGCAGATCGAAGTGGAAAATCTGGACGAACTGACCACCGCCCTCGATGCCGGAGCCAAGATGATCCTGCTCGACAACTTCAGCCTGGAAATGATGCGCCAAGCCAAGGAAATCAACGCCGGGCGTGCCATTCTCGAAGCCTCGGGCAATGTCTCCCTGGAAACCATACGCGCCATAGCCGAAACCGGCGTAGACCGGATATCGGTAGGCAGCCTGACCAAGGATGTCCGGGCCCATGATTTTTCCATGCGTTTCCAGGGCTGAAAAACATGCTGCTTGCAGCAAATCCGGCAATCCCTATAATGAAGTCAGCCAGATGGCCGTCATAGCAAAGGAAACGACCATGTTATTCGCCCTCTTCTACGTACTTGCCATCGCCATCCTGATCATGCACTTCACCGGCTTCCTGGCCCGGCACAATATCGAATGGCTGGTTCTGGTTCTCGCCGTAGCGGTTTTCCCGGCGGTGATCTACCTCTAGCCGAAGCGGCAAAACACCACAAAAAAGGGGAGCTTGCCGCTCCCCTTTCATTTTTACACCCGATCGGCAATGTAACGTTTGATGGCCTCGGCGTCCGGCGCCATGACCTCGACCCGCTGCGGCAGATTCTCGATACCGGCCAGATCCGCCGGACGGACCGGCTCCTGCCCCAGGGCTTCGCGGATGGTTTCCTCGAACTTGGCCGGCTGGGCAGTCTCCAGAACAATCATGGTGACCCCGGGTGAGCGATGCTCAAGCGCCACCTTGAGACCATCCGCCGTATGGGTGTCGAGCATCACCTTGTAGCGTCCCTGGGCAAAACGGATGGTCTTGATGCGGTCGGCGTGGCTGCTCTTGCCGGAAACAAAGCCGAATTCCGGCATCTTCGCCCAGTGAGCAGTTCCGGAAAGATCGAAGGCTTGGCCCTGGTCTACCCTGGTCCACAGCTCCCTCACCACTGCCGGATCGCGCCCGACGAGATCGAAAACGAAGCGCTCGAAGTTGGAAGCCTTTGAAATATCCATGGAAGGGCTGGACGTAATGCTGGTTTGCGCTGCCGTACGCGGACGATAGACGCCGGTGCGGAAAAACTCGTCCAACACATCGTTTTCATTGGTCGCCAAAACCAGTTGCGCAATCGGCAACCCCATGCGGCGGGCAATGTGGCCGGCGCAGATGTTGCCGAAATTGCCCGAGGGAACGGTAAACGCCACCTGTTCGTCATTGGAACGGGTG
>CAZHVZ010000134.1:2415-7935 GCA_964536245.1 uncultured Rhodocyclaceae bacterium | reverse complement strand
CGAGCGGGGGTGCGGGGCGCGCTGAACATAGCAGAATCTGCTTGACTGGCTACTATCTGCCCTCCTGCGTCCTTCTACCGGGTTACCCGGATTTCTCCCATGCTCAGACTGAATGAACTCAAGCTCCCCCTCGATCATGCCAAGGATGCCCTTGGCGCGGCCATCTGCCTGCGCCTGGGAATTAGCGGGAGCGAGCTGCGCCATTATTCGATCTTTCGCCGCAGCGTTGATGCCCGGAAAAAATCGGCCATCACCCTGATTTACGCGCTGGATGTGGACGTCGCCGATGAACACGCCGTTTTGCAGCGACTGAAGAGTGACCGCCACATCGGCCCGACCCCCGATACCGCTTACCGTTTTGTCACCACCGCCCCGGCTGACCTGCCGGGCCGGCCAGTTGTCATCGGCACCGGCCCCTGCGGCTTGTTTGCCGGACTGCTCCTGGCCCAGATGGGATTTCGCCCGATCATCCTCGAACGCGGCAAGGCCGTGCGCGAGCGGACCAAGGATACCTGGGGCCTGTGGCGCCGCGCCGTGCTGGAAACCGAATCCAATGCCCAGTTTGGCGAAGGCGGTGCCGGCACCTTTTCCGACGGCAAACTGTACAGCCAGATCAAGGACCCGCAGCACCATGGCCGCAAGGTGCTGGAAGAATTCGTCAAGGCCGGAGCGCCGGAAGAAATCCTTTACGTCAACAAGCCGCACATCGGCACCTTCCGACTGGTCAGCATGGTCGAGAAAATGCGTGCCAGCATCTTCGCCCTCGGGGGGGAAGTCCGCTTCGGCTGCAAGGTCGAGGAAATCGACATCGAGCGTGACGCCGCCGGCAACGGCCAGGTACGCGGCGTCGTGCTGGCCGGCGGGGAGCGCATCGCCGCCGACCATGTGGTGCTGGCCGTCGGCCATAGCGCCCGGGACACCTTCCAGATGCTTTTCGACCACGGCGTCTATATTGAAGCCAAGCCGTTTTCCATCGGTGTGCGGATCGAACATCCGCAATCCCTCATTGACCGCGCCCGCTTCGGCCCGACCGCCGGCCACCCCCTGCTTGGCGCTGCGGATTACAAGCTGGTGCACCATTGCAGCAACGAACGCTCCGCCTACAGCTTCTGCATGTGCCCCGGCGGCACGGTGGTTGCCGCCACGTCCGAAGTCGGGCGGGTAGTGACCAATGGCATGAGCCAGTATTCCCGCGCCGAGCGCAATGCCAACAGCGGCATCGTGGTCGGTATCACCCCGGAAGCCGATTATCCGGGGCATCCCCTGGCCGGAATCGAGTTTCAGCGCCACTGGGAGTCAAAGGCTTTTGTCGCGGGCGGCAGCACCTATGCGGCCCCGGCGCAGCGGGTTGGTGATTTCCTCGCCGGCCGCCCTTCCGTAGCCCCCGGCACGGTGGAACCGTCCTATACCCCGGGTGTGCATTGGACCGACCTTTCGCTCTGCCTGCCGCCCTTTGTTGTGTCCGCCCTGCGTGAAGCCCTGCCCGCCTTCGCCAAACAAATTCACGGCTTCGCCATGGCCGATGCGGTGATGACCGGCGTTGAAACCCGCACCTCGTCCCCGATCCGCATCAAACGCGGAGAAGACTTCCAGAGCCTGAATACGAAGGGGCTTTATCCGGCGGGAGAAGGCGCAGGATATGCCGGAGGAATTCTGTCGGCAGGCGTGGATGGCATCAAAGTAGCGGAAGCGGTAGCCTTGTCCATGGCAAAAGGGGTGCCTCCAGGTCTGTAGCCACTCGTTTTCCTACGGCATTCCTCTGTACCTCGCCGGTTCTGCGGAGTAAGCTGTATTTTCTGACCCTGCCATGCAATGGAACCGACGATGAATGATTTGCCCAGGGATTTTTTTGAAGAAAGCACGGTCGTCTTCAGTGCCGGCGATCCGGGAGATTCCGCCTACGTCATCGAAAGCGGCTGTGTCGAGATTCTGGTCGATTTCCGGAACGGGCAGCGTCGTGTCGCCCTGCTCGGGGAAGGGGCGTTGTTCGGCGAGGTGGCGCTACTCGATTGCAAACCGCGCACGGCCACCGTCCGAACCCTGCTGCCGACCACCCTGCTGCGGATCGACCGCAAGCATATCGAAGAACTGCTGCGACGCAGCGATCCGGTGGTTAAATATCTGCTCAATCTTCTCCTCAAGCGCTTCCGCAGCGTGCAGGGGTTCATTCCCGGCGATCCGGAAAACGCCAGCCCCATGGATTTCGAGCAGGCAGCGCTGCGTACCCTGACGCTGACCCGCGACCTTTCCCATGCCGTTGACGTCAATCAGCTGGAACTGTTCTACCAGCCGCTTTTTGACTGCACCTCCCGGACCCTGCTCGGCTACGAGGCCCTGATTCGCTGGCAGCATCCGACTCTGGGACTGGTCATGCCGTCCGAGTTCATCAGCCTCGCCGAGCGCACCGGCATCATCCACCGCATCGGCAACTGGGTGATCGAACGGGCTACCCGGGACTGGGCTGAGCTGCGCAGTTACTGCCGGCGGGACGATGGACTGCATCCCTTTGTCAGTATCAATTTGTCGGCAGCAGAACTGGGCAATCCGGACGTTGTTTCAGTGATCGAACGCTGCCTGAAAGAATCCGGAATGCCGCCGGGCGAGCTGAAAATCGAACTCACCGAAACGGTCATCATTGAAGACCGGGTGGTGGTGGCAGCCGTCCTTGAAAAGCTGGCCGGCATGGGAATGATGATTGCCCTTGATGACTTCGGGACCGGTTATGCCGGACTGGAATACCTGCGCAACCTGCCCATTTCCTGCCTGAAAATCGACAAGGCCTTCGTTCAGGAGATGCTGACCTCCCTCAACTGCTATGAAATCGTCCGCGCCGCCATCAGTCTGGCCGGCTCCCTCGGATTCAGCACCATTGCAGAGGGGATTGAGGACGAAGCCACCCTTCTCCACCTCACCGAACTCGGCTGCAATATCGCCCAGGGCTTCCTCCTGGCCCGCCCCATGCCCCTGGCCAGCATCGGCCCGTGGGTGGAACAGTACGCGGCGGCTGCCTGAACAATCCGTTCTGGATGCTTGCCCCTCGCCATGACGAAGCCCCCGGCGCCTCATTCCTTTTTTGACGACTTGCAGGCGCTGGTCGCCGGCGCCTTGCTGGTTGCCTTTTCCATTGTCCTCTTTCGCCATGCCGGGCTGCTCTTCGGGGGGACTGCCGGCATGGCTCTGCTCGGTCACTATGCCAGCGGCTACGGCTTCGGCCCGGTCTTTTTTGCCATCAACCTGCCTTTTTATCTCTTTGCCCTGCACGCGATGGGTTGGGCCTTTACCCTGAAAACCTTCGCTGCCGTCAGCCTGCTCTCGATTTTCAGCGAAGGGCTTCCTGCCCTGTTCAGCATCCACAGCATGCACCCCGCTTTTGCTGCCGTCATGGGCGGATTGATGGCCGGCGTCGGGATCCTCATGCTTGTCCGGCACAATGCCAGCCTTGGGGGATTGGGGGTTCTCGCCATCTACCTCCAGAAAAAACGGGGCTGGCGTGCCGGCAGTATTCAAATGATGGCCGATGCCTTCATCGTCGGTGCCGCCCTGTTCATCCGCGAACCGGAACTGGTCGCCCTGTCGATTGTCGGGGCTCTGGCGCTCAATCTGGTCATCGGAGTCAATCACCGGCCGGGCCGCTACGTCGGCTTGTAGCGGGGCATGGCTTCAGGCCAGGCGTTTTTCGGCCCAATAGAGAGCGGTAATCGTCTTGGCATCGGTGATCTCGCCCGCAAGCACGGCAGCGCCGGCATCAGCCAGAGACAGTTCGACCACCTCCAGAAATTCACCATGGTCGAGTTGCTGCGCCCCCTGACTTTGCACTCCCCGGGCGAGAAATATCTCGATCCGCTCGTCGGAATAGCCAATGCAGGGATGCATGACGCCCAGATGCTCCCAGTGTGCCGCTACATGGCCGGTTTCTTCCAGCAGCTCGCGGCGGGCAGTGGCGAGAATTTCCTCTCCGGCATCGATTTTGCCGGCTGGCAGCTCAAGAAATACGCGCCCCAGCGGATAGCGAAACTGCCGTTCGAACAAAAGATTGCCATTGTCCAGCAAGGCGATGACGACCACGGCACCGGGATGAACGATGTATTCACGGACTGCCTGATGATCGTTCGGCAGGCGTACCTGGTCCCGTTTGACGTGCAGAAGCCTGCCCTGAAATACAGTTTCGCTGCCCAGGGTGGACTCTTTCAAGTGGCGGTCATCGGTCACGGCGAACTCCGGAAAGCACAACGCCCCGACAAGCGGGGCGTTGCAGGTTGGCACCAGGGTCGATCAGAGCGAACGCAGTAAGGCGTAGGCACAGAGAGACATCAAAACCTGCGGGAAGGCGCCCAGCACAGCAACCGCAAGTCCGTTGGCGGACATCAGGATACGCATGTCCAGGCCGGCAGTCAGGGGCGACGTATCGGTGGGCTGTTCAAAGTACATGACCTTGACCACACGCAGATAGTAGAAGGCGCCGATCAGGGAGAACAGCACGGCAACCAGGGCCAACCAGAGCTGGCCGGAAGCCACCACCGCCTGCAAGACGGAGAACTTGGCGAAAAAGCCGATGAAGAACGGAACCCCGGCCATGGAGAACATCATGATCAGCATCATGCCGGCAAACCACGGGCTGCGTTTGTTCAATCCCTTGAAGTCCTCGATGTTCTCGGCCTCAAAACCGGCACGGGCAAGGAGGAGAATCATGCCGAAGGAACCGGCGGTCATCATCACGTAGGCGATGACGTAGAACATGGCCGAGCTGTAGGCATTCAGGGCAAAGCGTGCGTCGCCGCTGACCACGCCGGTGGTGATACCGAGCAGCATGAAACCCATGTGGGAAATCGCCGAGTAAGCCAGCATCCGCTTGAGGTTGGTCTGGGCAATGGCCGCCAGGTTACCGATGGCCATGGAGAGCACCGACAGGATGATGAGCATGGCTTGCCAATCCGCCGCCATGGTGACCAGGCCATTGACCAGCAAGCGCATGACAATGGCAAACGCCGCAATCTTCGGGGCTGAACCGATGAACAGGGTGACCGCTGTCGGGGCGCCGTGGTAAACGTCGGGGATCCACATGTGGAAGGGCACCACGCCCAGTTTGAAGGCCAGGCCGGCAACCAGGAAGACGAGGCCGAAGACCATCACCGTCTTGTTCACGCCGCCGCCATACAGCCGCTCGGCAACGCCGGTGGCGCCGTAGATCATCGACATGCCATAGAGCAGCAAACCGGAAGCCAGGGCGCCGAGTACGAAATACTTCATGGCGGCTTCAGTGGAGACGACGGAATCACGATTCATGGCGACCATGGCGTAGGCCGACAGCGAAAGCAGTTCGAGACCGAGGTAAATCGTCAGGAAGTGATTGGCGGAAATCATCACCATCATGCCCAGCGTGGCAAACAGCGCCAGCACGTAGTATTCGCCCTTGTTCATGGCTTCCCGGTCAATGATGTAGCCCCGGGAATAGAACATGACAACGAAGACGGCCATGTAGAGAACCAGCTTCAGCAGGTCGGACAACAGGTCGTCCACAAA
>CAZHVZ010000134.1:0-2286 GCA_964536245.1 uncultured Rhodocyclaceae bacterium | reverse complement strand
CATGACTTCGGTGAAAGGTTGCGGGTAAAGACCCATCCACAGGGTACCCGCAGCGAGCAGGGCCAGGATGATGAACTCCCGCTTGTTGATATCAAGCATTTCCGCAACGTGGTGATTTCCCACATCTCCGAAAACAACGCGCTTGTACATCCACAGGTTATAGGCAGCGCCCATGATCATGGCGGAGGCAGCAGCGAAGGCAATCCAGAAGTTGAACTTGACGGCGCCGAGAATGACCATGAACTCACCGACAAAGCCGGAGGTGGCCGGCAGGCCGGAGTTGGCCATGGCGAAGAGCATGAAGAAGGCGGCGAACTTGGGCATGGCATTGACCACGCCGCCGTAATCGGCGATCTGACGGCTATGAACCCGGTCGTACATGACCCCGATACAGAAGAACATGGCGCCGGAGACAAATCCGTGGGAAACCATCTGCACCAGAGCCCCCTCGATGCCCATGGCGCTGAACATGAAGAAGCCCAGCGTCACGAAACCCATGTGGGCGATGGAAGAATAAGCCACCAGTTTCTTCATGTCGGCCTGGACCAGGGCTACGAAGCCGATGTAGACGACGGCTATCAGCGACAGGGTTATCACGAATCCCGACAGCTGGTGCGAGGCGTCCGGCGCGATCGGCAGCGAGAAGCGCAGGAAGCCGTAGGCGCCCAGCTTCAGCATGATCGCGGCCAGCACCATCGAGCCGCCGGTGGGCGCCTCGACGTGGGCGTCCGGCAGCCAGGTGTGGACCGGCCACATCGGCACCTTGACGGCAAAGGCAACGAGGAAAGCAAGGAAAATCCAGATCTGGGCATTCAATGCCAGCGGCAGCTTGTGCCACTCGAGAATGGAGAAACTACCGCCGGACTGCATAAAGAGATACATCAGGGCAAGCAGGAACAGCAGGGAGCCCGCCAGGGTATAAAGGAAGAACTTGAAGGCTGCGTAAACCCGGTTCGGACCGCCCCACACACCGATGATCAGGTATAGGGGAATCAGCGAGGCTTCGAAGAAAACGTAGAACAGCACACCATCCAGCGCGGTGAAAATTCCGTTCATCAGGCCGGACATGATGAGGAAGGCAGCATTGTACTGGGCCACTTTCTCCTGAATGACCTCCCAGCCAGCTGCCACGACGATGATGGTAATGAAGCTGTTGAGAATGACGAAGAGCATGGAAATGCCATCGACACCGAGGTGGTAGTTGATGTTGAAACGGGGAATCCAGGGGCTCATTTCGACAAACTGCATTCACGGTTCGCCGAGGTTGAAACCAGTCCAGAGGGGAATAGTCACCAAGCAGCCGACAATAGCTGACAGGAGTGACACGAAGCGAGCTTTAGATGAACCACCAAGCCAGCCGACTAGCATTACAGCCAGTCCGCCGATAATTGGAATCCAGACGGCAAGAGAAAGAAGCGGTTGGGACGACATGTTATTCCTTGCTCTTCTACATTAGGCGCGGTTGATCCACAAGGTCATCAGGACAAAGACCCCGATAATCATCGTGAAAGCGTAGTGATAGACATATCCGGTCTGGAACAGCCGGGTGATGGAGGCAATGGCCCCGACCAGCTTGGCCGAGCCGTTGACGATCAGGCCGTCGATGATGGCGACGTCGCCACCCTTCCAGAACGCGGTACCGAGCAGACGGGCGCCGCCGGCAAACACGGCTTCGTTGAACTTGTCGAAGTAATACTTGTTTTCCAGAATCGTGTTGATGGCCGAGAAACGACGCTGGATGGCTGCTGGAATATCCGGACGCTTCATGTAGAAGAACCACGACAGGACCACACCGGCCAGAGCCAGGAAGAAGGGCAAGGAGGTCAGGGAGTGGATGCCCATGGCTACGGCGCCGTGGAATTCCTCGGCCAGGTGCTCCATTGCCGGGTGAGCATGATAGTCGATGAAGATGACCGGAATGCCGTTGGTTCCCGGAATCGCCATTTTGAAGTAGTCACCGAAGAGCATCGGGCCGATGCCGATAAATCCGATCACCACCGACGGAATCGCCAGCAGGACGAGCGGCAGAGTCACCACCCAGGGGGTTTCATGGGGCTTTTGACCGGGCGCCAGGCCATGGTGATGATCGTGGGCAACTTCTTCGTCATCATGGTCACCGTGGTGCTCGTGATGATGCGCATCATCCGCCTTGCCAAAACGCTCCTCGCCGTGGAAGACCAGGAAATACATGCGGAAGGAGTAGAAGGCGGTGACAAAGACGCCGGCCAGCACAGCGAAGTAGGCAAAACCGGAGCCGGGGATGTGCGACATCTGCACCGCTTCGAT
>CAZHVZ010000133.1:7714-7944 GCA_964536245.1 uncultured Rhodocyclaceae bacterium | reverse complement strand
AAGTAATCCACCTTCACCACTTCATGGATGGGGTGCACCTTGTTGAGGGGCAACGGCAGCTCCGGATCATTGGGAATCAGGCCGTTGGCCAGCCCCGGACTGGTGTGATAAACCTCTTCCAGGATAGTGGTCAGGGGCAGGTGATTGCGCTGGGCCGGCAAACCGCCGTTGATCGCACAGGCGCCGATGGCAATGACGATTTTGCAGTTTTTGCGAAATTCCCGCAGAAC
>CAZHVZ010000133.1:6542-7704 GCA_964536245.1 uncultured Rhodocyclaceae bacterium | reverse complement strand
CAGATCTACTAAAAATATCTGTATGTACATCGTCTGATTCTCTTTCTTAAGCAACCAATTCCTTGATAGTATTGTGATGTTTTAGCAAAAGATTCTTTTTGTACTCTTTGAACATGTGGCCTATGTTAAATTTTACTGGCTAAACTTTTTAAATTCATAACGCTTACATTTTAAAGGTTGAAAAATGTCCTATCAAGAAGCTTATTCTACTCTTTTTTGAGCTTCTTAAAGGAATGATCTAGCATTACATCAAAGTTTGTCTTAAAAAAGCCTATCATAGTCTAATTAGTTGTATTTTTGTAAGTTTCCTCAATAAAGTTGTTGAAAGCTTGAGTTTTTTCTTGACGGTCTCATCCATTTCATCCCCCCTCCCCGGTGATTTCGGCAATCGGCGCCCTGTCATAGGTGCGCTCGCCAATGGGCACGGCAAAGCCCTTGCGTTTGGTCAGAATCACGCCCACCGGGCAAACCTGGGCCGCCTTGTCGCTGGGGGAAAAATTTGTATCCCTCAACTTGCCGGACTTGGCATTGACGATGAGATGGGTCTTGATGCCCCGCCCGGAAAGAGCGAAGACATTTTTGCCGTCGACATCCCGGCTGGCCCGCACGCACAGGGAACAGAGAATGCAGCGGTTGAAATCAAGCAAGGTATCCGGATGCGAGGCATCCACCGGTCGATTGGGGAAAAAATGGTCAAAATGGGGACTCATCATCCCGAGGTGGTAGGCGGTGGCCTGCAATTGGCAGTTGCCGCTCTTTTCGCAGGACGGGCAGAAGTGGTAGCCCTCGACGAACAGCATCTGGGTCAGCGCCCGCCGCTCGGCGTTGATTTCCTCCGTATCGCTTTCGACGACCATGCCGGCCATCGCGCGCATCGTGCAGGAGGCCGTCTGGCGACCATTGACCTTGACGGTGCACAGCTTGCAGGAACCATGCGCCTTGAAGTCCGGGTGATAGCACAGGTGCGGGATGAACACCCCGGCCCTGGTCGCCGCCTGAATGATGGTTTCGCCTTCCTCGAAAGGAACGGGCTTGCCGTCGAGCACGAGGGTGGCCTGCGTGCCCTGCGGGAGCACGTTCACGACGACGCTCACCGACCCCTTCCGGAGCACCGCATTGACCACGTGGACGGGCCCGAGGTCCGTCAGCGTGAGCTTGTGCC
>CAZHVZ010000133.1:0-6532 GCA_964536245.1 uncultured Rhodocyclaceae bacterium | reverse complement strand
CACCACCATGCCGGCCGCCGCCCGCATGGTGCAGGAAGCGGTCTGCCGGCCATTGACCTTGACGGTGCACAGTTTGCAGGAGCCGTGCGGTTTGAACTCCGGGTGATAGCACAGATGGGGAATGAACACCCCGGCTCTGGTCGCCGCCTGAATGATGGTTTCTCCCTCCTCAAAGGGAACGCTCTTGCCATCAAGGGTAAAGCTTGGACTCATTTAGGCATCCTCCCCGAATTCTGCCGTGATATGCGCGCCCGGATCGTCTCGCCCGGTCATCTGCCGGGCTGTCGCCAGTGCCCGGTCGAGATCGAAAGCCGGGGTAAATTCGTTATGCTCCATCCGTTTATCGTAAGCCGGACGGAACTTGGCGATGGTATCGAGCACCGGATTGCAGGCGGTATGTCCCAACCCGCAGTGGCTCATGGATTGCAGCAACTGGTTGAGTTTCTCGATCTCCGCAAAATCGTAGGGCGAGCCGTGGCCATTGTGCAGTTTGTCCATGAGGTTCTTGAGGAGCGAGGTTCCCACCCGGCAGGGGGTGCAGAAACCGCAGCTTTCATGCTGGAAGAAATGCACATAGTTGCGCGCCACCTCGAACATGTCGCGGCTGTGGTTGAAGATGGTCAAGGCCCCGGCCGTGGGAATATCCTCGAACCCGATCACCCGGTCGAACTCATCCGGCGCCACGCATACGCCGGATGGGCCGCTCACCTGAACCGCCTGGGTAGCTTCGGCACCGCAGTCTTCCAGCACCTGGCGAATGCTGACACCGAAGGGATATTCGTAAATACCGGGCCGCTCACAATCACCGGCCACCGACAAAATCTTGGTGCCGGCGGACTGCCGGGTTCCGATGCCGGCGTACCACTCGCCGCCATGGAGGGCGATCAGCGCGGCAGAAGCAAAGGTTTCCACATTATTGACAATGGTCGGCTGATCGAGATAACCGTTGGTCACCGGAAATGGAGGCCGGTTGCGCGGCGTGCCGCGCTTGCCTTCCAGAGATTCGATGAGGGCCGACTCCTCGCCGCAGACGTAGGCCCCGGCCCCGAGATGGATCTCGATATCGAAATCCGCCCCCGGTATGCCGAGAATATCGTTGCCCAGCAGTTTCTCCTTGCGGCGGCGTTCTAGAACGGCATTCAGGGAATCCAGCAGATAACGATACTCGCCGCGCAGATAGAGAAAGCCGCGCCGGGCGCCAAGGGTGTAGGCGGCCACCGTCATGCCCTCGAAAACCAGGTCGGCACGGGAAGTGAGCAGGACACGATCCTTGAAGGTGCCCGGCTCGCCCTCATCGGCATTGCACACCACAAAGCGCTGCTGACCCGGCTTCAGAGGGGCATTGCGGCAAGCCTCCCATTTCAGGCCGGTAGTAAAACCCGCCCCGCCCCGCCCGCGCAGGTTCGCCCGCTTGATTTCGTCGAGCATGGCCGCCGGCCCGCCCAAACCGCTGGGCAGCCCCTCCCGCCAGGAACGCATATTGGAGGATTTCATGCCGTCGCTGGGCGCCCGGGCATGGGCGGCCCGCAACGCATCCCCCGGTGCCAGGGTGGAAGCGAGGAGAATATCGGCCCGCCGCAGGTTGTCATCCACCCGGAAATACTCCGCCGGCCAATCGGCCAGAGGAACTTCCTCACGCACCAGTTCGGCAATGTGGTCGATACGCGCCTCGTCCAACCGGGGCATGGCCAGATTATTGACCAGCAAGGCCGGCCCCTGGTCGCACATGCCGGTACACGAGGTTTTATCGACACTGACCAGGCCATCTTCCGAAACCTTGCCCGGCTCGATCCACAAGCTGGCGCACAGGCGCTCCATGAGCGCCATGTTGCCCTGCATGCGGTCGGTAATGTTGTCGGAAAAAAGGATGCGGTAGCGGCCACGGGGCTGGGTGTAGAAAAAGGAGTAAAACCCTGCCACCCCCTCAATTTTGGTACGCGGCACACCAAGCAAAACCTGCATGCGATCCACCGCCTCCGGCGGTATCCAGTCACAGGCTTCCTGCACCTCCCGCAGTATCTGAACGATACAGGTCGGATCACGCCGGTAGCGACCGACCACGCGGTCAACAATGCCGGCAACCGCTTCTGAATGCATTTCTTTTCCAGCCACCTGAACCTCCCGAAGTCAGCAAGTGTTGGGAAAAGATTAGCACATCAGACCAGGGGAATATTGCGCCAGATCAACTGCCTAGCAACGCAGTTTGTTGGGCACAAATCCAATGAGCAACCAGAAAAGCAAAAAGCCCAGTCCGAGGACTGGGCTTTTGCTTGATTCTTTGGTCGGGGCGGCGGGATTCGAACTCGCGACCCCTTGCACCCCATGCAAGTGCGCTACCAGGCTGCGCTACGCCCCGACAAGCCGCGCATTATAGCGGCAATGGTGCCAAACTCAAAGACGTAAAAGCTCGATTACTGCCTGTAGTTCTGCACGCAGGGCGAAAGCAGTGGCAGTCGGTGCGGTGCTCTCGACCAGCACCGGCACTTCCTGGGCGGGTCCGTCATCCAGGCGATTTCTCGCACCACTAATTGTAAACCCCTGATTATAAAGAAGCTCACGTATGCGGCGAACAAGCAGAACCTCATGATGCTGGTAATAGCGGCGGTTACCCCGTCGCTTGACCGGCTTCAACTGGTTGAATTCCTGCTCCCAGTAGCGCAAGACATGGGGTTTGACGCCACAGAGCTCGCTCACTTCACCGATGGTGAAATAACGCTTGGCCGGAATGGGCGGCAGTTCATCGCCGCTGGGATTTTTATGCCGGGGTTCCATCGTAGAGTTGTTCGACGTCCGACTTCAGTTTTTGACTGGCATGAAAAGTCACCACACGGCGGGCCGTGATGGGAATTTCCTGGCCGGTTTTCGGATTGCGCCCCGGACGTTGCGGTTTGTCCCGCAACTGGAAATTACCAAAACCGGAGAGTTTGACGCCGTCGCCGGTTTCCAGGGCATTACGGATTTCTTCGAAAAAGGCTTCGACCATGTCCTTGGCCTCACGCTTGTTGAGGCCCACTTTTTCAAACAACAGGTCGGCAAGTTCAGCTTTGGTGAGTGTCATCGCTATTTTCCGTCAGGCACGCAGTTGAGCACCGAATGCCTGCTCCACGCAGTCCATCAATTGCTGCATGGCAGCATCGACTTCAGAATCTTGCAAAGTGCGTTGAGTATCTTGCATAACTATCCGGAAGGCAAGACTTTTCTTGTTTTCCGGGACGCCTTTTCCGGTGTACACATCGAACAACTGGACGTCCTTGACGAGGCCCGGAAGCTGGCTGCGCAAAGCATCCCGAAGGTCTTGCAAGACAACCCCATGGTCTACCACAATCGCCAGGTCGCGAATGACAGACGGGAATTTCGAGACTTCGACATAGGCCGGAACCAGAGCAGCCTTGACGGCATCCAGTTCCAGCTCAAAAACGACGGGTGGTTGCAGCAATTCGTATTTTTGCACCCATTCCGGATGCAGCTCGCCGAGCACACCGATTTCCTTTTCGCCTAGCAGCAAGCGGGCAGCGCGGCCGGGATGCAGGGCCGGGTGACCAATCTTTTCAAAGCGCAGCTCCAGCGGAGCGAGCAAGGCTTCCAACTCACCCTTGACGTCGTAGAAGTCCACCTTGCGATTCCCGCTCCCCCAGCCTTCCGGCAGGCCGCCATAGGCCAGGCCGGAAAGGCGCCATGGTTGGTGATAGCCAGCAACCGGCCCGCCGCCAGCATCCCGCAGGAAACAGCGGCCAGTCTCAAAGAGGCGAACACGGTTCTGTTTGCGGCGCAGATTGGTCACCAGGTTGGCGACCAGGCCGCCAATCAGGGTCGAGCGCATGACGGCCATTTGACTGGCAATCGGATTGGCCAGATGGATCAAGTGGTTATTGGCCGCAAAATCCTTTTCCCAAGCTTCTTCAACGAAGGCAAAATTGACTACTTCCTGATATCCACGGGCCACCAGCACTTGCCGGAAAGCCTGCAAGGATCGCTTGCTCTCGGTTTGCGGCAGCATCTTCAAGGGACCACGGGGCGCCGGGGCAGGAATGTTGTCGTAGCCATGCAGACGGGCGATTTCTTCGATCAGGTCTTCCTCGATCTCAATATCGAAGCGCCAGGTCGGCGGGGTGACCAGGAAGTCGTCGCCAGTACGGGTAAACGGCAGACCCAGTCCGGTGAATAGCTCAGCCACTGCATCCGCCGTCAAGGCCAGACCCAGAACACGCACGGCACGATCGGTGCGCAAGCGCACCGCCGGCCGGGCCGGTAGCTCCGCCATCGCTTCCGTTACCGGCCCCGCCTGACCACCGCAGATATCGATAATCAGCTGGGTGGCGCGTTCCATGGCGCGCCGGGCACCGCCGAAATCAACTCCGCGCTCGAAGCGGTGAGAGGCATCGGAGGAAAATCCGTAGCGACGGGCACGGCCGGCAATGGCCTTGGGCGCAAAAAATGCCGACTCCAGGAACAACTCACCGGTGTCCAGGGTAACGCCGCTTTCCTCCCCCCCCATGATGCCGGCCATGGCCAACGGGCGGGCATCATCGGCAATCATCAGCACATCGGCGTCGATGGAAATGGTCTGCTCATTGAGGAGCAACAGCTTTTCGTCCGGCTTCGCCATACGGGCGTGGATAGTTCCTTCCAGCCGGGTGTTGTCAAACGCGTGCAGAGGTTGCCCCAGTTCGAGCATGACGTAGTTGGTGATATCGACCAGGGCTGAAATGGCGCGAATACCACTACGCTCCAGACGGCGCTTCATCCATTCCGGTGTCGGTGCCTTGGCATTGACGCCCTTGACTACCCGACCATAGTAGAGAGGGCAGGCTGCCGGTGCATCGAGAACAATCTTGCGTACATCCGGAATGCTGGCCGGAACATCCGCAATGACCGGAAAGCGCGTTGCGGTGCTGGTAATGGCTCCCACTTCCCGGGCCACGCCGATCAGCGAAAGGCAATCTGCCCGGTTAGGCGTCAGCTTCAGGGTGAATACCTGATCGTTGAGGTCCAGATAGTTCCGGATCTGCTGTCCCATCGGAGCATCATCGGGAAGGATCAGCAAGCCCGAGGCTTCCTCGGTGATGCCCAGTTCCTTGGCGGAACAGAGCATGCCTGAAGACTCGATACCGCGCACCTTGGCCACCTTGATGGCCAACCCGCCGGGCAGTACGGCACCCGGCAAGGCACAGGGAACACGGAGTCCAGCGGCGACATTGGGAGCGCCGCAAACGATGGTGCTCAGCTCATCTTCGCCGATATCCACCTTGCAGACATTGAGGCGGTCGGCGTCCGGATGCTTGCTCACCTCAATGACGCGAGCGATGACCACATTACTGAAAGGAGGCGCCACCGGGTCCAGTTCCTCGACTTCCAGACCGGCCATGGTCAGGCAATGGGACAGGTTTTCGCTCGGCAGTTTGAGATCGACGAGGGTTCTCAGCCAGGATTCGGAAAATTTCATACCAATTTCTCTTGTAAGCGTCAGGCAAACTGACGCAGGAAGCGCAGGTCACCTTCAAAGAACAGACGCAGGTCATTGACCCCGTAGCGGAGCATGGTCAGACGGTCCGGACCAAAGCCGAAGGCAAAGCCGGTGTACTTCTCCGGATCAATGCCGGCAATGCGCAGCACATTGGGATGGACCATGCCGCAACCGGCAATCTCCAGCCAGCGCCCTTCCAGCGGGCCGCTCATGAAGGCGACGTCGATTTCGGCGGAAGGTTCGGTAAAGGGGAAAAAGGACGGACGGAAGCGGACCTTGAGGTCATCGCTCTCGAAAAAGCTGCGCAGGAAGTCGGCCACAACGCCCTTGAGATCGGCGAAGGAAACGCCCTCCCCCACCCACAGACCTTCCACCTGGTGGAACATGGGCGAATGGGTGGCATCGGAATCGACACGATAGACGCGGCCCGGCGCGATGATGCGGATTTCGGGCATTTTTTCCAGTTGACCGTAGCGTTCGACGTGCGCCTTCATGTAGCGCGCCTGGATCGGGCTGGTATGCGTCCGCAACAGAACCTTGTCGGCAACCGTGCCGTCCGGGTTCTGCAGGTAAAAAGTGTCGTGCATCGAACGCGCCGGGTGATCCTCAGGCGTGTTCATGGCAGTGAAGTTGAAGAAGTCTTCCTCGATTTCGGGGCCATCGGCCACTTCGAAACCGATGGAGCGAAACAGGGACTCGATCCGCTCCAGCGTCCGCGTCACCGCTTCGATGATCGCCGTCACCGGCTCCTGCAGTGCCTCGCGGATCTCCTCGCTGGTGATCGGGGCCTTGCGTGGGAGCCCGCTGATCATGTCGCGCCCGCGCACCTCCATCGACAGTTCCTTGTCCATGGGTGCCGCCGACCCGATCTCGATCTTGATCCGCTCCGCCGTCTGCTCGCCGATCATCATGTTGTACGTGCGCTTCATGTGGTTCATGATCGCTTCGTCCATGTCGTCGCCCGCGACGCGCACGCTCTCGCACACCGCGATGTCAGCCAGCGACATGATCGCGACCTCGGTCGTTCCGCCGCCGATATCCACGATCATCGACGCCGTCGCCTCCGCG
>CAZHVZ010000132.1:3812-8021 GCA_964536245.1 uncultured Rhodocyclaceae bacterium | reverse complement strand
CCGGCTTCATCCAAAGCGTCTCACTCCGCCGCAGCGGCGGCCTCGGCGGCTTTGGTCGTCGCCGTGGATGCAGCCGTCGTGGCGGTCCCGGCGCTGGCCGATGCGCTCTGAGCATTGTTGTAGGCATCGACCGCGTTGTTGTAGCAGTTGGTGGCCAGGGCGACCAACTGCGTCCGGAAGTTCGCCAGGGCGCCGAAAAACGCATCGGCCAGGGTGGCAAAGGTGCCTGGCGATGCCGTGCTTGGCGGGGTCGGCAATACATCCGGCGGGGTCGGAGGGGTCTGGCTCATGGGTTAAACCTCTTCAAGTTCAAGGGTGACCACGGCGTGTGCGGGCGGCGCCGTGTTGATGGAAAAGCGTTTGTAGATGCCGAACAGCAGGAAGGCCTCAAAGAGCGGATCGTCGACGTCGTCAATGACGGCCCACATGGCCGGGACGGCGTTGAGGGCGTTTTTCAGGTTGAGCAGCCGGATGACGCGGGGCTTTTCCACCCAGGTGACCGGGTTCAGCTTCGGCACATTCGGGCGCGGCGTCAGCGTGGCATCGCCAAAGTTGTTGCGGGTGATGGCCGAGAAGTTGAGGGCATCGATTTCCGCCGTGTTCTGAGGCGGCAGGTCGAACAGGGCGAAGGCCTGTTTTGTGCTGAAAGGCTCAAAGGCGTACATGTACCAGTCGAGCACCTCCCGAGTGTTGAGGTCCAGGGTGCGGTGATACACCGTGCCGCCACCGACAACGCTGGTCACCGTGACTTCCGCCGCGTTGGCCACCAGACCGCGCAGGCCAATGGAATTGACCCGCTCACCGGGCGCGATGACCACGGTGAGCGACCCCGGTACCGTGGTGGCCGAATTACGCAGCAGATCGAACATCTTCCACTTGTTGGTTGCTCCCTTGTCGAGCCATTTGGCGATATCGGTCACCGGGTTGCCGATGTTTCCGGCAATGAGCGACTCATAGACCTTATGGGTCGCCGCCACCTGCACCACGGCGCCCAGGGCGTAGGTGGTGCCGGCGGCATACTCGGCATAGACCTCGCCCAGGTTCTGCCACCAGGTCGGCGAGCTGGCCGGCGTGTGCCCGATGTTTCCGGCAGCCAGGGACTTCCAGACGGTGAGCGCGCCGCCGACCGTGCCGGTAGTGACCAGGGCGGCGGCGGCGTAGGTGGTGCCGGCGGCATAGGCGGCTGGCGTGGTTTCGATGACCGTGCTGCTGGTCAACAAGGCATCGGTGATGCCGATGATGGGAACGGCTCTCATGCGGCCACCGTGACAAGTGAGTCGCCGTCGCGGGTCACCCGGGTGAGGGTATCGGCGGTTTTTCGGGTATCCCGGCGCATGCCTTCGACTTCGGCGCGCAGGGCGCGCAGTTCGGCGACCAGAGCATCCTGATTGCCGCCAGCGAGAATTGAACGGGTATCGCCCGCGTTGACGATCATCGAGGCCGGGGTGTATTCAATTTCCGGCCCGTATTCGCCCACCATGCGCCAGCCGCCGGAATGGAAGCCGCCAGTGGCGAAGCGAGGGATTTCGCCGTGCGCCACCAGCTCGGAACGGAAATTGTTGAGCACGGCGGAAACACTGCCCGCCGACTGGATCTGGTTGGCCCAGTAGGTCAGCCCTGCCGGGTCAGCCGTGCGGCCAGCCACTTGCTCGTAGAGAGCGGCTGCCTGGCCGAATACACTGGTGTTGCTGGTCCCGCTGACGGCGTTGGCACCGGTAACAATCGCGCTCGTCACGCCGGACGGAACCGCCGGCAGGGCTGTGCCATTGGCTACGGCATTCACCACGCGGGACGAGGCGAGCGCCTGGCTGAGGTCGCCAATGGCTACAGTGACACTCTTCACACTGTTGTCGATACCATTCAGCACATCGATCTGTGCCTGCGCGTTTGCAAGGGTCCGGTCAAGCTTCTCCAAATCCTGCCGATGCTGCTCCTCAGCAGCCTTTGCCGCATCCTTGATGGACTCCAGAGTCAGATCTGCAACCGACTTTTGGGCCAACGCCGACTGCTGTAGGGCACTTACCACAGCATTGGCGCGGCCCTGAGCGCGAGCATAGTCCTCGAAGGACGAATACAGCTGCTCGGAAGGCTTTTGCAGGTCCGAAATCGCACCGGTAATGCGCTCCGAGAACGGTGCCAGGGATTGCCCGGAATTGGCAGCGCCCAGCGCTTCGTTCAACGCCTCCATGGCAGCAGTACGGCGCACCGTGGTCAAAGCATTGGACTCGGCGACGATGGTACCCACCGCCGCCTTGAGGGTGTTGGCCAGGCTGGAGATCGCTTCTTTCACCTTTCCGGCATCATCGATTGCAGTAACAAACCTCTTGCTCGATTCGGCATAGGCGTTGTCAATGAGGGTCTTTTCCGCAGCTACCGCCCGCTGGAGCGCCGAATAGGCATCGGAAACCCTCTTGGTCGCCATCTCCTGAACGGCCTTGATAGCGGCGTCGCGAGCGGCCTTGGCGGCATCGGCAATTTTTCCGAATACATCCTGAATGGCCATTAGTGCCGTAAAGGTTTCGGCGTAGGAACTATCCTTCGGGTCAAGCGACTCGACTAGCTTGCGGAATTCCGCCCGAGTGGTCGGAATGGTCGTGATGGCCATGGAATCCCACAGGGCTTTCATCTGCTCGTCAAACTTTTTTTGCTGCTCAGCCGCCGTGAAATAGTTGGCAGCATAGGCGTTGACGCTGGCGGTGAGCGCATCCAGTCCGCCAGCGGCCTTGGCCAGCTCGACCACGGCATCACCGGCCCCCTTGTTGATCTGACCGAGGCTGGCGACCAGTTGTTTGAACGGCTCCAGCTTGGTCGGCAGATCACGCACCGAAACACCCAGCTCGGCCAGGGAATTGACCAGCTTGCGAATATCCGGCGCCACCATGTCGGACATGGCCAGCTCCTGAATGGCGCGGGTAAAGCTCTCGCTGATGGCCTGGGCGGCCACTTTCGGATCGGACTTGTTCGCCACGCCCGACTCTGCATAGTTCCAGCCGCCATCCACCGCCATGGCGAAGCCGTAGGAGCCGGAGTCTCCGGAGTGATTGACGTACTGCTGGGCGAAGCCCTTGCCGCTCAGGCCAAGGGCGTTGAGGATGGCGCGGCCCTCATTGAGATAGCCGGCAGCTGCCGCATTGCCGCTGGCCAGGTCGGTATTCTTTGAGCCGTTTTGCAACAGGGAAACCGCGCTGTCGGCGCCCATGAAATAGGTGGCGTCGTAGATGCTGGCCGGAATTTCCGGTTCCTTTTTCTTTTTCTTGCTGCTGAGCGCGGCAATGACCGCGATAGCCAGACCGATATAGGGGATCGCCATACCGATGGTCGAGCCGAGGGCAGTCAAACCAACCTCCGTTCCTCCGGCCATAATCGGCCCCATAAACGACGCCTGGGAAGACAGTCCGATGGCCTGCCCGATGCCCGATGCGGCAAACGATCCGTAGACGCCAGACGCGCTTAGCCCTCCCGTCATCATGCTGTAGAGGTTGTTTCCACCGCTGATCGTATTGCCGATGCTACCGGCGGTACCGATGGCATTGGTGGCCGGCGCGTTTCCTCCGGCCAAGGCGCCAATTAGCCCGTCCTGTTGCGCGCCAAACGCGCTTCCTGCCACCGACGACCCGCTGACGCTGGCGGCGATGTTGAATATCCAGCGCTTCACGGTCATCTGATACAGCAGATCGAGCAGGCCGTTTTTCAGGGTGTCGCGCAGGCGGTCGAAGGCGGATTTTCCGCTGTCGAAGATGCTGACGAAAGTCTGGTGCGCTGTGCTTTCGACGGATTTCCAGGTGTCGGATTGCGCTTTCAGGGCGTCGTTGGCGTCGGCGGCGGTGGCGATGCGCTTGCGAGCGTCAATTTCCCGCTGGTAGAACTGCATGGCCTCTTCGCTGGCGCCGTTGGCTGCCATGATGGCCTTGGCTTCTTCCAGCCGGGCGACGGTGGTCCGCTCGATCTGGGCGCGGGTGAGGCCGTAGTTGGCGACCTCAGTCTCCATCTTTCGGGCTTCGTCCTCAAGCGGGCCGAGGGCATGGTCAACGGCCTTGATGTACTCTTCCAGCGCTTTTTTCGCTTCTTTTCTGGCAACGTTTGCCTTGTCGGCGGGCAGCAGCTGTTGCGCGCGGCCGGCCTGCGCCCGTTGCACACGCTGAGCTTCGACTTCGCCCCTTCCCGCTTCCAGCGTCTGTAGCGCAGCGCTGGCGTTGGCGGCCTCGACGC
>CAZHVZ010000132.1:0-3802 GCA_964536245.1 uncultured Rhodocyclaceae bacterium | reverse complement strand
GGCCACCGCGGCCGTGGATGCGAACCTGGAACGTGGCGCGCAGCCGCTTCAATAGGTCAGGGTCATCGACGGCACGTCGACGCGGATCATCGGTTTGCCAATCGCGCCCGACACGGCACGCGCGTAGGCGGCGGCCCATTGTTCGTCGCGCAGGCGGCCCGGCCCGGCGGCTTCGGTGACCCGCAGGAGCTTGTCGGCGGTCAGCAGCTTTTCCAGCTCGGTCGAGAGGCCGGCTTTTTCCGCATCGGTCAGCTTCAAGGTGCCGTCGCGTAGATCGGTCTTGATCTTGAGGCTGAATTTTTCGGCATCGGTCAGCGCTTTGCCAGCGGCCTCCTCGGCCTGTTCTGCGGCTGTTTTTTCGCGGATGGCGCGGATAAGTTTTTCGTATTCGGAATCTTTTCGGCCTTGGCCTTGGCGTCTTTGGTGTCTTCAAAATCGAGCTTTGGCTTGACCGCACCGCCGCCAGCAGACTCGCGAGCCTTTTGGGCGTCAGCCATGCCATTGCGGATTTTTTCGCCAAGCAGCTCCTGGTTCCAGATGCTGGAAATATCCACCGCTGCCGCCTTGGCCACGGTGGACACCCCCACCGCGCCGCGCTTGAGCGCATCCAGGGCGCCGGCCATGTCGCCGCTTCGGGCAGCGGAAAATGCGTCATAGACCGCCGAAAACCCCGTTGAGGTTGCCGCGATGACGCCGGCAATCGCCGTGCCAAGCAAAGGGAACAGGCTGAGCAGGCCCTGGCCGACATCCATCAGGTAGGTCAATACCGTGATGCCGCTACGCGCCCACTTTTCCAATGACCCGTCATCGGACAATTCCTTGATTTTTGCCCGCAGGCCACCGGAGCCGTTGATGGCCTGAAGCCAGGATGTCGAGAGGTCCGACATGGCCGGCAAAAGACCCATGGCTACCTGCTTTTTCCATGCCTCTCCACTGCCTTTGATGCGGATCAGGTTGTCGTTGAAGTTATCGGCCATCTCGGCCTGCTCGGCAGTGATCTTGCCGTGAAGCTCTTCAATGGCTGCCAGGTCTTTCAGCATGGGGATAAGTTTGGCCCCCTCTTTCCCGTAGAGAGCCATGGCCGCTGCCGACTTGCCGCCGCCATCGGCGAATTGATCCATAGCCTTGGCCACGGCCATCATCTGTTCATCCGGAGCCAGCTGTTTGAATCGGGCAAAATCAAGCCCGAGAGCGCGCAGCGCCGCCGCTGTTCCCTTGCTGTCTTCGTCGGCGCCAGCCAGATTCTTGGACAGCTTGTTCATGGCGCTGGCAATCGAATCAATGCCGGTTTCGCTCAGCTTCCCGACACTTCCGAGAGCAGAAAGGGCGCCCACTGTCGTTCCGGCGGTGGCCGATAAGTCCTTGAGCTTTTCAGCGGCATCGTAGGCACCACGGATCATTCCGACGAAGGCGCCGACACTGGCCACGCCAGCCAGGGCGACAAAAGCCGCCTTGGCATAACCGACATACTTCTCGATGTCCGCCATGGCGCCCTGAACTGACCGTTTGGCATCGTCCATGTCTTTTTGCAGCCTGACCAGGTTGGCCATCATCTGTATTTCGATTTGTCCGGCGATCATGTCGGGAATCCGTTTTTGATTTTTTCGAGCCTCAGCGCACACGTCGGCTTCAGGTAGGGAGCCTCTTCCCACGGCGGGGGACAGGCCGGATCGGTGGCGCGGCCAGATTCGTTCAGGTATTCGATGGATAGCTGCTTCACGAAACGCGCCTCCCAGGGTTGCAGTTCAATACCGGTGTTCTGTTGCCAGGCGGCGATTTCGCCATGGGTGACCGGCCCCTGCCCCATGCCGGCAGCCAGGGTCGGCCCGATCTCGAAGAGGTAGCCGGCCAGATGCAGGGCTTCGCATTCCGGCAAGGCCAGTTCCTCATGCCCTTCCGCCTTCAGCGACTGGCGCCGGGGCTTGCCCGGCGTTTTCGATTTGTCGCTTTCCGGCTTTTCCGGCACGGCGCCGAGCCAGGCGCAGTGCCGGACGTAAAGGGTCAGTTCGTCGAGGAGGGTTTCGTAAAATTTGCCCAGTCCCCCAGGTGCTTATTGACCTGGTCGGCAATGAAGCCGATGGATTGGTCGGCATAGACGGCTTTGGCCAGGGCGGCGCCGGTGAGCTGGCCATATTCCAGGTGCTCGAAGCCTTCGGTACAGGCGGCGAGTAATTCGGCCACTTCTTCGGCGGTCTGCTCGGCGGTTTGTTCGGCCTTGCCTTTGCGCTTCAGCTTTTCCAGCAGGCGATTGTTCTGGGCAGCCTTGGCTTTGGCGTAGGTCTTGGAGCCGGGGCCGTAGAGTTTCACGGCGATTTCCTGCGTTTTGGCTTCGTCGGCGAACATCGGCTCGTCGTTGGCGTCGCGCAGGTGCAGGCGGGTGGTGGGGGAGACGGCAAATTTACGGATATCCATGGTGCTTTCCTTTTCGCGGAGGTAATGCCCGCGCCCGGCCTGGCCGCCCCGCGAAAGGGCGAACCAGGCCGAGCCGGTGCTCGGGGGTGCTGCTGGGTGAAGGGGTGAGGGTTACGGTGCGGCAACGACCACGGGGGCCTTGCAGATGTCGATTTCGGAGGTGACGCGCACCACTTCGCCGGCCTTGCCGCCGGAGGTGCCGAACTTGGTGACCAAAACGTCGTAGTAGCGAATCTCGCCGTCCGGGAAGGTGAGCTTGACGCTGTAGTGGTTGTTGGAGGCGAAGGCGGCTTTCATCAGCGCCTGGCCGGCGTCGCTCGGGAGGGGGCCGATGGTGACGGTGCGCTTGCCGTAATCGATGGCGCCGGGAACCTTGGTGACGACGCCAGTCGACACCGGAACGAAGGTGGATACAGCCTTGGTGGCGTCTTCGCTGCCGACGTCTTCGACTTCGCCGACCGTGGTGTAGGTCATGGAGGTGGCGCCGTAGCCGGCGGCGTCGTAGGTGGCCGGCAGAGCGGCGGAAATGGCGAAGAGAGCGCCGGTTACGGATTCAACAACGGTGCGGGTCATTTTGTTTCCTTTCTATGGGCGTAAAAAAACCGCCCATCGGGCGGCTGGTCTGGTGCTGCGGGTGCTGGGTTCAGCGGGTGAAGCGGATGAAAAAATCTTGCCCTTGCTCGTAAAATTCCGGGTCGGGGTTGTAGAGGTCCGGCCCTTCGATATCGTCTTCGATGCTGTCGCAGGCAAAGCCGTTGATCTGGCCACGGGTGGGTGGCAAGGCGGCGCGCACCAGGGCGAGGATGTCTTTCTGTTGCCGGTAGCTGGTGGCCAGCACGGTAACCTGCACGCGCTCGGTGACCAGCTTTGCGGCTTCGGACCCGGCCAGGGTTTTGCGGGAAACGCCGCTGACCTGGGTGATGCCGATGGCCGGTAGGGCGGTTCCCTGACGGACGACGCCGGGAACGATGCGCGCCGCCGGCACCACGGCCACCATGTAGTGGCAGATGGCGACGCCGCTCATACTTCGACCTCGATATCCACTTCGCTTACATCCAGACCCTGTTTGGTGAGGCGTTTTTTGATCTGCTCGCCTACGGCCTGGATCGCCGCTGCCGACTGGCTGTCCAGGGCCGGGCGCATGAAGGGGTGCGGTCGGGCGCCGGGGTGATGGACAATTTCCTTGTTCATTCCCGCGAAAAACAGGCTTTTCCGGTTTTTCGGCTTGATGTCATGCGGGCGGGTGCCGAATTCGACAAAGCGCCAGTACCAGGCGTTTTTGTTTCCGGCCTTGACCGAGGCGGTGACCTTGCCGTTTTTCAGACGGGAGGAGACGCGGATGCTGGCCCGAAGCCCGCCGCGCCTGACCGGAACAATGCGCTTGGCTTCC
>CAZHVZ010000131.1:6864-8056 GCA_964536245.1 uncultured Rhodocyclaceae bacterium | reverse complement strand
TTTCCAGCGCGTCATCCAGCGCGCCATCCTGCATGTCCAGTCTTCCGGCAAGAAAGAAGTCAATGGCGCCAATGTACTGGTCGCCATCTACGGTGAGAAAGACTCGCACGCCGTGTATTTCCTGCAAAAGCAGGGAATCACCCGGCTTGACGTGGTCAATTTCATCTCCCACGGCATCAGCAAGGTGCCGCAGCAAAAAGCCCCTGCCGAAGGGGAAACCGAGAGCGACGGCGAACAACAGCAGGCCGGACCGCTCGAACAATACACCATCAATCTCAACGCCCTCGCGCTACAGGGCAAGATTGACCCGCTGATCGGCCGCGACAAGGAGTTGGAGCGGGTCATCCAGACCCTTTGCCGCCGGCGCAAGAACAACCCGCTGCTGGTAGGTGAAGCCGGCGTCGGCAAGACTGCCATTGCCGAGGGCCTGGCCCGCCGCGTGGTGGAGGGGGACGTTCCGGAAATCCTGGCCAAGGCCAATGTTTACACCCTGGACATGGGTTCCCTACTGGCCGGAACAAAATACCGGGGAGACTTTGAGCAGCGCCTGAAGGGCGTGCTCAAGGCGCTCAAGGACAACGAACACGCCATCCTGTTCATTGATGAAATCCATACCCTGATCGGCGCCGGCGCCGCTTCCGGCGGAACCCTGGATGCCTCGAACCTGCTCAAGCCGGCGCTCTCCTCGGGACAGCTGAAATGCATCGGTGCCACCACGTACACCGAATTTCGCGGTATTTTCGAAAAGGATGGCGCCCTCTCCAGGCGCTTCCAGAAAATCGATGTCAATGAACCATCCGTCGCAGAAACGCTGGAAATCCTCAAAGGCCTGAAAGCCCGCTTTGAGGCGCACCACGGTATCAAGTATTCA
The DNA here is from genome assembly GCA_964536245.1 of uncultured Rhodocyclaceae bacterium. Taxonomy (GTDB): domain Bacteria; phylum Pseudomonadota; class Gammaproteobacteria; order Burkholderiales; family Rhodocyclaceae; genus CAZHVZ01. The sequence goes on along the minus strand of CAZHVZ010000131.1, from coordinate 7,185 downwards.
GCGACAGCCCTGTCTTCGGCAGTGGAACTGTCGGCTCGCTACATCACCGATCGCCATCTTCCGGACAAGGCGATTGACGTGATTGACGAGGCCGGTGCAGCCCAACGCATCCTGCCCAAATCGAAGCAGAAGAAAATGATCAACAAGCAGGACATTGAGGAAGTCATCGCCAAGATTGCCCGCATTCCCTCCCAACACGTCACCCTGGATGACCGGGGCGCCCTGAAGAATCTCGACCGCGATCTCAAGGCCGTGGTCTTCGGCCAGGAGAAGGCCATTGACGCGCTCGCGCGGCAACAGCTTGCCGCGCGCCAGGTGCTT
>CAZHVZ010000131.1:4296-6854 GCA_964536245.1 uncultured Rhodocyclaceae bacterium | reverse complement strand
GGCGATCAAGATGGCCCGCTCCGGCCTGGGCAATCCCGGCAAGCCGATCGGCTCCTTCCTGTTCAGCGGCCCGACCGGCGTCGGCAAGACGGAAGTCGCCAAGCAGCTGGCCTATTGCCTGGGAATCGAGTTGCAGCGTTTTGACATGTCCGAATACATGGAACGCCACGCCGTTTCACGGCTGATCGGCGCCCCGCCGGGTTATGTCGGTTTCGACCAGGGTGGCCTGCTTACCGAAGCAGTGACCAAGAAACCCTACTGCGTCCTGCTTCTCGACGAGATCGAAAAAGCCCACCCGGATATTTTTAACATCCTGCTCCAGGTCATGGATCACGGCACGCTGACCGACAACAACGGACGCAAGGCCGATTTCCGCAATGTGGTCATCATCATGACCACCAATGCCGGCGCCGCTGACCTGCAAAAAACCAGCATGGGCTTCACCAGCAGCAAGCAGCTTGGCGATGAAATGGCCGAGATCAAGCGGCTGTTCACCCCGGAATTCCGTAACCGGCTGGATGCCACCATTTCCTTCGCAGCGCTGGATCACGACATCATCCTGCGGGTGGTGGACAAATTCCTCATCCAGTTGGAGGAACAGTTGCACGAGAAAAAGGTGGAAGCCCATTTCACTGAGAAGCTGAAGGAAATGCTGGCCGAAAAGGGTTTTGACCCCCTCATGGGCGCCCGCCCCATGGCCCGCCTTATCCAGGACACCATCCGGTCTGCGCTCGCCGATGAACTGCTTTTTGGCCGGCTGGCCAGCGGCGGCCACGTCACCGTTGATCTCGACGGGGAAGGCAAGGTTCGTCTGGTCTTCGAGGAAGAAATCGAAGCTGTCGTCTAATTATCTTAATCAACCTCCAAGCCATGCGCTGCATGGCTTTTTCTTTTTCAGGAAGCCGCCATGACTTTCAAAACACCCGACCTTTGTGACCAGTTCGAAAACGATCTCGGCAAAACCGTGCGTGTTGTCGCCCCCATGTTTCAACGCTACGGAGGGCGCAGCACCTTCAGCGGACAAATCGTTACCCTGAAGCTGTTCGAAGACAACTCCCTGGTCCGCGAGGTGCTTGGCGAGAACGGCACAAACAAGGTGCTGGTGGTTGATGGTGGGGGGTCGATGCGCTGCGCCCTGGTTGGCGATCAGCTGGCGATCCTTGCCAAGAAAAACGGCTGGGAAGGAATTGTCGTCTATGGCTGCATCCGTGATTCCGGCGACATCAACCAGCTCGACATCGGCCTCCGGGCTCTTGATACCCATCCGCAGAAAAGCATCAAAAAGGGGGTCGGTGACAGGAATATCGCCGTTACCTTTGGTGGCGTGACCTTCCAACCAGGCGAATACCTCTACGCCGATGAGGACGGCGTTCTGGTTGCCGACCACCCTCTCATCTAAACGGCAACGCCAAGGACTCCCTCCCTCGGGAATCCTTGGCCTCAGCTTTCGAGCAATACCGAACTCTGGCAGCCAACACGCACGCTGCCCCAGTGCCGCCCCTCAATCATTATCGGCAAATTGATTTCCGAAAGGATTTCACCGGTGTCCCGGGCGTAGGTCTGCAACAGAAGGGGCAAGGTATTCTTGGCCCCGCGCTGACCGGTGGGATCATCCCATATCCGTTTGGTACGATTGCCGACCAGATCGGCTTGGTAGTCTCCGGAAAGGGGCTTGGAAAACTTCAGATTGTGGATCGCTGAGTAGCCCTTGTTGTCAATAATCAGGCAATAGGCGCCGCCCTGCACCATGGACAGTGCGTTCTCCAGAATCGGCTGCATTTGCTGCTCAAAGGTCCGCAAATAGCTGACTTCGTATTTCTGGGGATTGGTTCCCGGAATGGGCTTGTAGGACTGGTCCCAGATATTGACTCCGGATTTGGCCAACTCTGCCAACTTGACCTGTACTGCGTCGCGGAACATGCGCCCCTGATCGACGTTGAAATCGAACGCCCCCTGGCCGATCTTGAAGCGCGACACCAGCTCCTGAACGCTTTCCGTTGCCTGGGAAAGAGAGAGCGTAGTTTTTTCCGTGGACTTCATGCTGCCGGCCACTTCCGACGACAGGCCATGTACCTGACTGACCGATTCATGAACGTGCGAGTTGGTCGCCGTCAGTTCTTCCATCGCCGAAGCAATCTGGTTCAGCTGGCCGCTGGTCCGCTCAAAATCCGCCACCATTTTCTGGAATTCACCGGAGGAACGCTCGACCACCGACCGGGTCTGCCGAATGTCGGAATTGATCATGTCGTTCTCGGCTTGCGTATCCTTGACCAGGGCGATCATGCCGCCAATATTTTCGGTAATCTCCTGGGTTGCCACATTGACCCGCTCGGCCAGCTTGCGCACTTCGTCCGCCACCACCGCAAATCCCCGCCCCATCTCGCCGGCACGGGCCGCCTCAATGGCAGCATTGAGCGCCAGCAGATTGGTTTGCTCGGCAATACTGCGGATCACCTCCAGCACCGAGGAAATATCGCTGCTGTGGCTTTGCAGGTGATGCACCACCTCGGTGGCCCGTTCCAGCTCCGATGCCAGGTGCTGCACCGTGCTGCGGCTTT
>CAZHVZ010000131.1:900-4286 GCA_964536245.1 uncultured Rhodocyclaceae bacterium | reverse complement strand
CTTTTCCGCAAGCTTTCTCACCTCGTCGGCAACCACGGCGAAGCCGCGCCCTTGCTCTCCCGCTCTTGCGGCTTCGATGGCTGCATTGAGCGCCAGCAGATTGGTTTGATCGGCAATATCCTTGATCAAGCTGGCGATCTGACGAATGCTGTCGGAACGCTGGGCCAGATTGCCCACCGTATCATTGAAACGGGATAGTTTGTTACTGACATTCTGCACCTTGTCGACAATATCGAGCATTTCGGTGCAGGAGGCACGCGCAGTTTCCAGATTGTGATTGGTTGAGTCGGAAATCAAATCGGTCGATGCCGAAACCTCGTGGATGGCCTGGGTGGCCTCACTGCTGGCACCAAACACGGCTTCGGCAATTTCACCCTGTGTCGTCGCCCGGGTTGCCGTTTCGGCCACGGTCTTCTTGACCACCACCGCCTCCCGGGCAATGCTGACGCTCATCTTGCGCACCTCGTTGATGATCTGGCGCATTTTGTCGGCAAAGCGGTTATAACTTTCGGCCAGCTCACGCAGCTCATCATGGGTGACAGTCGGGAGATTTTTGGAAAAATCCCCTTCTCCCCGGCCAATTTCATCGAATATTCCGGAAATTGTACGGATCGGTCGAACAATCAGATAACGCAAATAGAGGATCTGGAGAACATTCCAGAGCAGCGCCAGGACGGTTAGGGCCAGCATCAGGTTGAACCCGTTATCGAGCGCAATATCTATCCGCTGCAAGACCTCTGGGCTGGCTCCGGATTTTCTCAACTCATCGGCAACCACGGTCTTGTGATGAATGTAGATTCCAAGATAGGCTGCATCAATAAAAAACAGCAGCAGGAAACTCATCAACTTCTTGGTCAACGAGTTGAAGAATGTACGTTCAACCGAATCGTACAGTTTCCGGAATGTCTCCATGGCGCCCACCATAGCTATTTGTGTTGTGTTCCGTCATTCAACGAGGAATAGCCACAGGAGTCAAGCCTGAAGATCAACCCGGCAGCAGGCATTCCGCCAAAACCCGGAAAACCTTATGCAATAGCCGTCCGCACCGCCTCGGCGATGCGTTCCGCCTGGCGATCAACCTCGGCCTTGTTTTCGCCCTCGACCATGACCCGCAACAAGGATTCCGTTCCCGAGGCCCGCAACAAAACCCGGCCTCGCCCGGCCAGATCCTTTTCCACGGCGGCACAGGCCGACTGAATGCCGGCATGGGTTTGCCAGGCAAACCCCTTGGGGGCAGGAATATTGATCAGGCGCTGCGGGTACATGCGCAAGCCCCCGAGGAGCGCCTTCAGTCCTCCCCCGCTTTCACGCAAAGCCGCCAGCACTTGCAGGCCGGCGATAATGCCGTCGCCGGTGGTGTGACGATCCAGACAAAGAATATGGCCGGAATTTTCCCCTCCGTACAGCCAGCCTTTTTCCTTGAGCATTTCCACCACATAGCGGTCGCCGACTGCCGCACGGGCGAAAGGAATGGCCTGCTCTGACAAGGCGTGCTCCAGAGCAAGGTTGGTCATCAGCGTTCCAACCACACCAGCTACCGGACCGTGATGAGCCCGACTGCGGACAACGGCGTAAAGCAGTTGGTCGCCGTCGTAAAGGTTTCCCTCGGCATCCACCATCTGAATGCGGTCAGCATCTCCATCGAGAGCGATACCCAAATCAGCCCGATGCTCAAGCACAGCTTTGCACAAGGCCTCGGGAGCCGTTGCGCCAACCTGATCATTGATATTCAATCCATTGGGTTGAGTACCGATGCTGACCACCTCGGCCCCCAGTTCATGAAAAACATCGGGCGCAACGTGGTAAGCAGCGCCGTGGGCGCAATCGACCACAATTTTCAGACCGCGCAGATCCAGGTCATTGGGAAAGCTGCTTTTGCAAAATTCGATATAGCGGCCACGGGCATCATCGATTCGCCTTACCCGCCCGAGATCAGCCGGTGCCACACATTCCATGGCGGCATCGATACCGGCTTCGATGGCCTGCTCAACCTCGTCCGGGAGTTTGCTCCCCTGGGCCGAGAAAAATTTGATGCCATTATCAAAATAGGGATTGTGCGAAGCAGAAATGACTATTCCGGCCGACAAGCGCAAGGCTCTGGTCAAATAGGCAATCGCCGGCGTCGGGAGTGGCCCGACCAGAAAGACATCCACGCCGGCAGCACAAAACCCTGCCTCCAGTGCCGATTCGAGCATGTATCCGGAAAGCCGGGTATCCTTGCCGATCAGTACCGACGGGCGTTCCCCGGCCGGCAATCCGTCCTCGGCCACCAGCACCTTGCCGGCGGAATAGCCAAGGCGCATGACAAAATCCGGCGTGATGGGAGCACTTCCTACGCGCCCCCGCACGCCATCGGTACCAAAGTATTTTCTCGACATTGTTTAGTGTCCCTTGTTGTTCCCGCCGAATGCTTGCAACACTGCCAGGGCGTCTCTGGTCGGCGCCACATCGTGCACCCGGATAATCTTTGCGCCGCCCTGCACGGCCAGCACCGCAGCCGCCAGGCTGGCCGCCAGACGATGTTCCACCGGCTGGCCGGTAATCACTCCCAACATTGATTTGCGGGACAATCCGGCGAGCACCGGCAAGCCATCGACCGAAGCCTCTCCCAGATGGCGCAGCAAGGCCAAATTGTGTTCCAGGGTTTTACCAAAACAGAAACCCGGATCAAGGATGATGCGCTCGCGGTCAATGCCTGCCTGCCGACAGGTCCGTACCCGTTCCTGAAGGTAGCTGCGGATATCCGGCACAACCTCGCTGTAAACCGGATTCTGCTGCATGGTCCGGGGTTCCCCTTGCATGTGCATGAGGCAAATGGCGCAGTCGCTGCCGGCAATTACCGACATGGCCCGGCTGTCGGCCAATCCGGTAATGTCATTGATCATGCTGGCTCCCGCCTCCAGGGCCGCCTGCATCACCGGCGGCTTGTAGGTATCGACGGAAACGGGAAGGTTCCAAGCGGACAACTCCCTCAACACCGGCAGCAGGCGTTGCAACTCGTCATCAAGAGAGGTGGGCGGCGCCCCTGGCCGGGAAGACTCGGCTCCGATATCCAGAATATCGGCTCCCTCCTCCACTTGCCTTCGAGCATGGGCGATGGCACGCTGCACATCGTTTCCCAGACCATCACCGGAAAACGAGTCCGGCGTCAGATTGACGATGCCCATGATCAACGGGCGATCCAGAGAAAAGCTAAATTTTCCGCAGCGTAGCATCGGCATGTAAAAAGCCGGGAGATCTGCTCCCGGCTTCATTCTCTCTAATTCGATCGGTCAGGCGGTTGCCGTAGCCGTTGGTTCGGCACCGGGAGAATCATTTGAAGAGGGGGGGCGCAAGCTGCTTTGCGAAGGTTTGGGCGGACGCGGCGGCTTGCCGGCCATGATGTC
>CAZHVZ010000131.1:0-831 GCA_964536245.1 uncultured Rhodocyclaceae bacterium | reverse complement strand
ATTTGCTCGGCGTCGATGGTTTCCCATTCCAGCAAAGCGGTCGTCATGGCTTCCACCTTGTCGCGGTTTTCTTCCAGCAACTTGCGGGCGAGGGCAAACTGTTCGTCGATGATGCGGCGAATTTCCGCATCCACCTTCTGCATGGTGGCTTCCGAGACATTCTTGTGCTGGGTGACCGAGCGGCCAAGGAAGACCTCGCCGTCATTCTCGGCATAGACCATCGGCCCGAGGTCGGACATGCCGTAACGCGTTACCATCTCACGCGCCATCTGGGTTGCCCGCTCGAAATCGTTGGACGCCCCGGTAGTCATCTGGTTCATGAACAGTTCTTCGGCAATGCGCCCGCCGAACAGCACCGCGATACGGCTCATCAGGTAGACCCGGTCATAGGCGTAACGGTCTTCCACGGGCAATTGCATGGTCAGCCCCAGAGCCCGACCCCGGGGAATGATGGTGACCTTGTGCACCGGGTCGGACTTTGGCATCAGCTTGGCGATCACGGCGTGGCCGGATTCGTGGTAGGCCGTATTCTTCTTTTCTTCCTCGCTCATCACCATGCTGCGGCGCTCGGCGCCCATCATGATTTTATCCTTGGCGGATTCGAAGTCTTCCATGTCCACCAGACGCTTGTTGCGGCGGGCGGCAAACAGCGCGGCTTCGTTGACCAGGTTGGCCAGATCGGCGCCAGAGAAACCTGGCGTGCCACGCGCGATGATATCTGCCTTGACGTCACCGGAAATGGGCACCTTGCGCATATGGACCTTGAGAATTTCCTCGCGGCCACGAATATCCGGCAGAGGCACCACCACCTGGCGGTCAAAGCGGCCCGGA
>CAZHVZ010000130.1:1145-8184 GCA_964536245.1 uncultured Rhodocyclaceae bacterium | reverse complement strand
ATCGACGACGGCTCCATGAAGTTGCCGGCCAGCAGCAGGATGATATTCACCGCCAGCAGGAAGGTGATCATTCCGAGACCATTGCCCAGCATCCAGTCCGCCAGCGCCTGCGGAATGTTCTCGTTGGTCATGATGAAGGAGAAGAGAACGGCATTGGTGATGATGTAGAGCAGCATGGCCGACATGTTGGCGGAATTGAGCAGCACTTTCGGCACATCTTTCAGGCCCAGATCGCGATAAATGAAAACGGCACAAATGAACGCGTAGACCGCAGACATGGCGGCAGCCTCGGTAGGAGTGAAGACTCCGGAGTAAATGCCGCCCATCACCACCACAATCAGCAGCAAACCCCACACCGAAGAACGAAATGCCTGCCAGCGCTCAGCCAGGCTTGCCTTGGGCTGGCGGGGGTAGTCAAACTTTTTGGCGCGGTACCAGGTCACCCCGCCCAAGACGCAGGCCAGGGCAATACCGGGAATGACCCCGGCCATGAACAAGGCGCCCACCGAGGTGTTGGTGGCCACCGAATACATGACCATGACAATGGAAGGCGGAATCAAAATCCCCAGCGCGCCGGAGGTGGCAATGACCCCGGCCCCGAACTTGTTGGGAAAACCAGCCTTGACCATCGCCGGCAAGAGGATGGAGCCAATCGCCACCACGGTTGCCGGGCTGGACCCGGAAACCGCTGCAAACAACGCACAGGCCAGCACACCGGCCAGACCGAGGCCGCCATGCCAGTGACCGACCATGCTGGTGGCAAAGTTGATCATGCGTTTGGCCACCCCGCCGTGGGTCAGAAAATTACCGGCCAGAATAAAGAAGGGAATGGCCATGATTTCGAACTTCTCGATTCCGGTGAACAGCTTCAGGGCAACCGATTCGAGCGGCACCTGGGTCATGGTGAACAAGAAGGTGAGAACGGTCAGACCGAGGGAAATGGAGATCGGCATCCCGGTCAACATCAATACCGCCAGGAGAGTGAAGATAACCAAGGCGTTCATGGCTGGCCTCCCTTGCCCGTGTCGGCATTGCTGTTCTTGTCCCGATCTGCCTCAGCACCAAGCATCGGATGTTTGAGATCGTGCATGTGCAGGTTATCGTCGAGACCATACAAATTCACATCGATCGGAGGCTTCACTTCATCCAGCCCATCAACATGACCATGGTCGTGGTGAGGCAATTCTCCCGTTCTTATAAATCCCCAGGTGACCTGCAAAAAACGGAAACACATCAGCGAGGTGCCAAGGGGAATAGCGCTATAGACGATCCAGGTTGGCCACTCAAGATCAGGAGTGGTCGGTCCTTCAAAGTTGTCTCCGGTATCCATACCGAAAAACTTGAAAATGGCGTAATGGGCACCGTTCTCCCAGACAAAATGCATTCCCAGCACGGCAACCACTCCGGTAAAGGTGGCGCCCGCCAGTAATCCGAAAATAATGAACTTGCTCCGCATACGATCACCCATGCGGTTGATCAGTACGTCAACCCCGACGTGAATACCGGTGCGTACCCCGTAAGCGGCGCCAAACTTGGCCATCCACACGAACATGATGATGCACAGCTCCTGAGCCCAACCCAGGTCGATGGTCAGCAGCCAGTCCTGCAAGCCTGGTATGTCGACACCCGCCAGGTAGCGGTGGACGACGGAAACAAAAATGATGAGTGTGGCTGCTCCCATCAGGAAGGTGACCAGCAACTCCTCCAGGTGATTGAGTGCCTTGTTGAACATGACGCTTTCCCCCTGCATAGAACGGGGGCCGCAGCCCCCGAATCAATTGTCGCTATCGAACCAATCGGGTTACAGGGAGTCGGGCTTGAACCCGGTATCCTTGTACACGCTCTGGATGACCTCCTTACCGATCCGCCCTTCCATCTTTTGATGAACCGGCATCATGGCCTTCTTGAATGCCAGGCGCTCGTCCTTGGTCGGCACATAAACGGTGGTCTTGCCACTCTTTTTCACGGCCTCCAAGGAAGTGTCATTTTCCACCTTGGCAATCTGATTGGCATAACGCGTAGCCTGCTCCATGGCATCATCCAGCTGGGCGCGAATATCTGCCGGCAGCCCATCCCAGAACTTTTTGTTCACGATGACGGCATAACCGAGATAGCCATGCTCGGTCAGTGTCAGGTGCTTTTGCACTTCGTGCATTTTCTGGGTGTAGAGGTTGGAAATCGGGTTTTCCGTGCCATCCACCACGCCCGTCTGCAACGCCTGATAGACCTCGGAGAAAGCCATCACCTGCGGCAAGCCGCCCACCGAACGCACTTCCTCCTCAAGCACCTTGGAAGACTGGATGCGTAACTTCTTGCCCTTCAGATCCGCCGGAGTCTTGACCGGAGTGTTCAGGGAAAAGGATTTGAACCCGTTGTCCCAGTATCCCAGACCGCGAATCCCCTTGGGTTCCAGTTTGGCCAGCAACTGTTTGCCGACCGGCCCATTGGTTACCCGGCGCAGGGCATCGTAGTCACTGAAGATGAATGGCAGGTCAAACACTTCAAATTCCTTGACACCGAGAGGACCAAACTTGGCCAGTGAAGGAGCCAGCATCTGCACCGCCCCGAGCTGCAGGGCTTCCATTTCTTCCTTGTCTTTATAAAGCGTGGAATTGGCATACACCTCGACCTTGACCTTGCCTTTGGTCAGCTCACCAGCCTTTTTGGCAAACATTTCGGCAGCCTTGCCCTTGGGCGTGTCGTTGGCTACCACGTGGCTGAATTTGATCACAATCGGCTGCTGGGCAAAGGCTGCCAGGGAAAACGCACAGGCTGCCAAGCCAAGCATCAGGTTTTTCAATTTCATTTATAGTCTCCTCGGTCATTGATGAGTCAAGATGTTGTATGCCGTTCGTAGTATTGCCAAAGCCACTACCCGATTCTATTGTGGTTTTCCACAAGCTGACCGCTACCTGACACTGGAGCTGAAAAAAAACCGCCGGACAGGCCGGCGGTTGTTTGACTGCTGATCAGTGATGGCTGGTCATCACGGTTGGACCGTGCAGATCCATTTTTGCCTCGCTATCGTTCAGCACAAATTCAGGAATATTGGCTTCGTCGGCGGTTTCTTCATTCAGCACGGCTGTCAGACGCTTGGAATCCAGGGCATTACACCATTTGGCAACGACCAGGGTCGCCACGCTGTTACCGATGAAGTTGGTCAGGGCGCGAGCCTCCGACATGAAACGGTCGATCCCGAGAATCAGCGCCAGGCCGGCGACCGGCACCGTTCCTACCGCCGACAGGGTAGCTGCCAGAACGATGAACCCGCTACCGGTCACGCCGGCAGCGCCCTTGGAGGTGAGGAGGAGGATAACCAGCAGGGTAATCTGCTGATCAAGGGTCATTGGCGTATTGGTCGCCTGGGCGATGAAGACGGCGGCCATGGTGAGGTAAATGGACGTCCCGTCCAGATTGAAGGAATAACCGGTCGGAACCACCAGGCCGACCACCGATTTATGGGCGCCAGCGTTTTCCATCTTGGCCATCAACCGGGGCAAAGCCGATTCCGACGACGAAGTGCCGAGCACCAGGAAGAGCTCCTCCTTGATATATTTGATGAGTTTCCAGATATTAAAACCGTGAAAAGCCGAGATGCTACCGAGAACAGCAAAGATGAATATCACGCAGGTGAGGTAGAAAGCGCCCATCAGATTGGCCAGCTGCGCCAGGCTGCCCACCCCGTGCTTGCCGATGGTGTAGGCCATGGCGCCGAAAGCGCCGATCGGAGCCACTTTCATGATGACGCCGACAATACCGAAAAGGACATGCGACAGCTTTTCGATCAGATCGAAGACCGGCTTACCGCGCTCACCGAAGGAGTGCATGGCGTAACCGAAGAGGATGGAAAAGAACAGCACCTGGAGCATGTCGCCCTTGGCGAAGGCATCAACCACGCTGACCGGGATGATGTTCATCAGGAAGTCGGCGGTGGATTGCATCTGCCCAGGCTGGGCGTATTTGGCAATTCCCTTGGTGTCGAGGGTCGTCGGATCGACGTTCATGCCGACCCCCGGCGCCCAGACATTGACGATGACCAGGCCGATAATCAGGGCAATGGTGCTGACGATTTCAAAATAGAGAATGGCGTAACCACCGGTCTTGCCGACTTTCTTCATGTCTTCCATGCCGGCGATGCCGACAACGATGGTACAGAAAATGATCGGCGCGATAATCATCTTGATCAGCTTGATGAAGCCATCACCCAGCGGTTTCATGGCAGCGCCGGTATCCGGGTAGAAATGCCCGAGGGCCACGCCGATGACAATGGCCAGTAGCACCTGAAAATACAGCCCGTGATAAAACTTCCGTTCCTTCATACCGCCTCCTTGGATGGATGAGTCCTGATTACCGAATACCCCGAAGTATCGAGAAGTCCCGGTCGGGGCGCTATTGTGGATTTCCGACTTGTGGATTTCCACAATAGCCGCCATGGTCCGGGCTACGCGCAAAAAAGCCTGGTGTAACATCGGACCATGGCCACCCTGACCTCACGGAAGACTCCCAGCGCCCGGCGCGTTGGATGGATGCTGACCCTGCCCAAGCTGGGCATCATCCTGCTGCTCTCGGCCCTGATTGCCCTGCTCTGGCTCGTACAACGCAATGAAGCGGAAGAAGAACGTGCCACGCTGATCAAGGATGTGTTGTGGCTGGAACAGAACCTGCGCTTTCACCTGACCGGCAATGAAGACCAACTCCAGCAACTGGCCACCGACATGGCTGCCCAGAGCGGCAACAGGGGCCTCTTTCGCTTGCGGGCCGGACACCTGACGAAGAACAACCCGGAACTCAGCCAGATTCTTTGGCTGGATGCCCGCTGGAATGTCGTTGATGCCGTCCCTTCCACCAGCACGCCGGATAGCGAACTGGAAGCCTTCGGCCCCTCGGTGACTCAGCGAGCCTTCGAAATTGCCTCAAAACTTGGGCGCCGGGCCTACAGCGAACCTTTTCTCGGCAAAGGCAACACCGCCTATTTCGAAGTCGCCGTACCGATCTTTGCGGATCGCCGGCTGACCGGCATGCTGGTTGGCGTCTACCCGGTGGAAGCCTTGCTCAAGGATCTGGTTCCCTGGTGGTTTACCGAAAAATATCAGGTATTGGTTCTCGACGAATCGGATATCCAGTACGGTGCCAAATCCAACGTCAAGGGGACACCCAATCTTTCCTACGAACTCGCCCTGGAGCCGCCGGGTTATGGCCTGAAACTGAAAGTCACCAGCTACGCCAGCACCACCAATGCCCTGCAACGGCTGTTGGCGGCAGCCATCATTTTACTTGCCAGTGGCATATTCTGGAGCCTGTGGGTGATTCGGGGCCAGATGCAGAAACGCCTGCTGGCGGAAGAAGCCCTCAAGTCGGAGCACGCCTTCCGCAAGGCGATGGAAGATTCGCTCACGGTTGGCATGCGCGCCCGGGATCTGACCGGCAGAATCATCTACGTCAACCCGGCATTTTGCCGGATGACCGGCTTCAGCAGCAGCGAACTGGTCGGTTGCGCCCCGCCCATGCCCTACTGGGCGCCGGAGCAGATGGAGGAAACCTACACCCTGCACCATGCGGTGATGGCCGGCAAAGCCCCGATTGACGGTTTCGAGATTACCTTCATGCGCAAGAATGGCCAGCGCTTCCAGGCACTGATCTACGAAGCCCCGCTCATTGACGGCAAGGGCAACCATACTGGCTGGATGGGGTCCGTACTGGATATTACCGAGCGGAAAAATACCGAAGAACTGGCCCGCCAGCAGCGCGAGCAACTGCAATTCACCTCGCGCCTGGTGACCATGGGAGAAATGGCCTCCACCCTGGCCCACGAACTGAACCAGCCCCTGGCGGCCATCGCCAGCTACAACACCGGCTGCCTCAACCTCATGGGCAACTCCGAATTCGACCCTCAGGATATCCGGCAAGCGCTGGAAAAATTGGGGATCCAGGCCCAGCGGGCAGGCCGCATCATTCGCCGGGTCCATGACTTTGTCCGGAAAAGCGAGCCGAAACGCGCCCCCTGCCGGGTTGGCGAAGTCATTGACGATTGTCTGGGTTTCGTTGAATCGGAAGCACGAAAGCGTAACCTGCGCATTCACTGCCACATTGGCGATTTACCCCAGATCATGGCGGATCGCCTGATGCTGGAACAGGTGCTGCTCAACCTCATCCGCAACGGAATGGAGGCCATGGCAGACACCCCGCCGGAATATCGGGAGCTGGTCGTATCGGCCCAGGCGGACGATTGCGAAATCATCGTTCAGATCAGCGACAACGGCAGCGGCATTTCTCACGAAAACATGACCCGGCTGTTCACTGCCTTTTTCACTACCAAATCGGATGGCATGGGAATCGGCCTATCCATCTGCCGCTCGATTATCGAATTCCACCGGGGCCGGCTGTGGGCCGATGGTCACGCCGAATCACCCACCGGAACGGGAACCACCTTCACCTTTACCTTGCCGCTGGAGAACCCATGAGCCCCTGTGCCTACCTGGTGGACGACGACGACGCCATTCGTGACGCCCTCGCCTGGCTGCTCAAATCCCGCAACATTCCCTGCCAGCCCTTCAGCAGCGCCGAAGCCTTTCTCGCTGCCTGGACCCCGCAGCTGGCCGGCTGCCTGGTGCTGGATATGCGCATGCCCGGCATGAGCGGTCTTGATCTGTTCGATGCCCTGCGAGAACGGAACGCCCTGTTGCCGGTCATTTTCCTGACCGGGCATGGGGATGTCCCTCTCGCCGTGGCAACGCTAAAAAAAGGAGCTTTCGATTTTTTTGAAAAACCCTTCAACGATAACGATCTCGCCACCCGCGTCCAGGAAGCCATCGAACACGACAGCCGCCAGCGGGAAGCCCACGCCACCGTGGATTCGGTCAATCACCGCCTGGACAGGCTGACCACCCGGGAAAAACAGATCATGGAACTGGTGCTGGCCGGCAAATTCAACAAGGTGATTGCCGATGATCTCAATATCAGCATGCGCACGGTGGAAGTGCACCGCGCCAACCTGTTTGAAAAAATGGGGGTCAAAACTGCGGTTGAACTGGCCAACCTG
>CAZHVZ010000130.1:320-1098 GCA_964536245.1 uncultured Rhodocyclaceae bacterium | reverse complement strand
TTCCCACCAGATAGCGCTTCTTGAGAGTGAAATCCGTCGGCTTGCCGTAGGTCGCCTTCCAGAAGGTGGTGCTTTCGCTGACCACCGGATTGATGAGGCGGGCTACCGCCACCATGCCTACCCGGCCTGCCGGAACCGACCGCACGGTCGCGGTAAAGCCGGCGTCGTCGTCTACGCTGCGCGGATAAAAATCGTAAAGGTTTTCGAACGCCAGAAAGTAATCGTAACGCCAGAGCACCTGCCTTTGCTGGTTGACGCCGATCTTGTCCTCTCCGACGTACTCTCCTCGGACCTCGTCAACCGACGCCAGGGGAAGAAACTTGTATTGGTAGTAATCTTCTGTCGCCGGTTCAGCGAGAGGTCGCCAGCTCCAGCCCTCGGCGATGTTATTGAAAGCCATGCGAAAACGCAGCCGAGCAAGATCGCCGTCGGCATCTACCGAGAATCCCGGACTATTGGACAGATCAACCGCGACCTCGATACGATCTCCGGCCACCGGCTGGGCCGCCAGACGCAGGTATGCCTCGGGTGCCGGCTCCGCTGCCTGGGCTTGAGAAAAAAAGACGGCGACCAAAGTCGCCGAAATACTTCTTCTGAGGTAATACATGATCAATGCCACAAAATGCTGCGAGGTGCAGCATGCAGGCATATCATGCGCCCTCTCCCCTCTCTCCACCATGATTTATATCAACAATTTCCGGTTTGCCGATACCAGAAATCCGCATCGGGATTGGCCAGCAGTTGGCATAGCAAGACGAAGGCTGCATCCAGATGCTCC
>CAZHVZ010000130.1:0-310 GCA_964536245.1 uncultured Rhodocyclaceae bacterium | reverse complement strand
CCTCGGCAGCCCGGCTCAGGGACTCGCCCAGCTCAAAGGACTGCCCGGCAATGCACAAAAGAAAAGCGGGGGGCGGATCATCGCCCAGGGTTTGCCGAAAAACCCGCAGGATCGCCCCCGGCTCCAGGGCATGGGTGGAATGGCCGAAATCGCCCGTCGGCTCCAGCGCGGAGAAGGTGTAAGGGGCCGGAGTAGCCTGCCCGGCATCAATGAACAGGGCCAGCTGCCGCCCCTCCAGATCAAGAGCGTGTTCGACCTGCAACTGAAAATCTTCGATCAATTCAATCCCGGCGATATTCTGATCCCCCAG
>CAZHVZ010000129.1:4131-8225 GCA_964536245.1 uncultured Rhodocyclaceae bacterium | reverse complement strand
GGCGATTTTCTGGTGGCCGAGGCCGATGAGTCGGATGCCTCTTTCCTCTATTTGTCCCCGGTCATCTCGGTAGTCACCAATATCGACGCCGATCACATGGAAACCTACGGGCATGACTTCGAGCGGCTGAAAGGGGCTTTCGTCGATTTTCTCAACCGCCTGCCTTTTTACGGTGTGGCCGTGCTCTGCGCCGACGACGCCAATGTGCGCGCCATCCTGCCGCAGGTTCCGAAACAGATCGTCACCTACGGTTTGCGCAACGATGCCAATTTCTATGCCGAAAATGTGCGGGCCGATGCCGGCCAGATGCATTTTGACGCCGTACGGGTCAATGGATCGGTATCGCGCCTGCCGATCACCCTCAACCTGCCCGGTATGCATAATGTGCTCAACGCCCTGGCGGCCATTGCGGTCGCTACGGAGGTTCAGGTTGCCGACGATGCCATCATCAAGGCGCTAGCCGAGTTCCGTGGCGTTGGTCGGCGCTTCCAGCGTTACGGCGAGTTGCCCCTGGCCGCCGGCGGAAGCGTTGCCCTGGTGGACGACTACGGCCATCATCCGGTGGAAATGGCCGCCACCCTGGCGGCGGCACGCGGCGCCTTCCCCGGTCGCCGTCTGGTGCTGGCTTTCCAGCCCCATCGCTATACCCGGACGCGGGACTGTTTTGAGGATTTCGTCAAGGTTCTGTCGACGGTGGACGCGCTCCTCCTGTCCGAAGTCTATGCCGCCGGAGAGGCGCCGATTGTCGCAGCCGACGGCCGCGCCCTGGCCCGCGCCTTGCGGGTTGGCGGCAAGGTGGAGCCGGTTTTTGTCGAAGATATTGCCAGCCTGCCGCAAACGATTCTTGACGTGGTGCGGGATGGCGACGTCGTGTTGACCATGGGTGCCGGTTCGATCGGCGGCGTACCCGGCAAGCTGACGGAGGCCGTCTGATGAATTTCGGTAAAGTAGCGGTTCTTTTCGGCGGCACCTCCGCCGAACGGGAGGTTTCCCTCAACAGCGGTGCGCGGGTGATGGCCGCCTTGCTCGGGCAGGGGATCGACGCCCATGCCTTCGACCCGGCCAGCCAGCCTCTCGATGCGCTGAAAGGATACGATCGCGCCTTCATTGCCCTGCATGGCCGGCACGGTGAAGACGGCACCATCCAGGGGGCGCTCGAAGTGATGCATATTCCCTATACCGGGTCCGGCGTGCTGGCCTCCGCCCTGGCCATGGACAAATTCCGCACCAAGCTGATGTGGCAGGCCGCCGGCCTGGCCGTTCCTGAATACGCTCTGCTCACGGCGGAATCCGATTTTGCCGACGTCGAGGAAGAGCTCGGTTTTCCGCTATTCGTAAAACCGGCCCGGGAAGGGTCTTCAATCGGCATCAGCAAGGTCAAGCAGCCGGGAATGCTGCATCCGGCCTATATCGAAGCAGCCCGCCACGATCCCCTGGTCATCGCCGAAAAAGGGGTCATGGGCGGAGAGTACACGGTGGGCATTATCGGGGACGAGGCCTTGCCCATCATCAAGATCGAGCCGGCCACCGAGTTTTACGACTACGAGGCCAAATACAACCGCGACGATACCCGCTACCTGTGCCCCTGCGGCCTGCCCGAAAGCAAGGAAACGAAAATCCGCAAGGAAGCTCTGGAAGCCTTCCGCATTCTTGGCGGGCGCGGCTGGGGGCGGGTCGATTTCCTGATGGACGAAGACGGCCATCACTATTTTCTGGAAGCCAATACCGCGCCGGGCATGACCGACCATTCCCTGGTGCCGATGGCGGCCCGGGTCGCCGGGATGGATTACCCGGCCCTGGTGCGCCGGGTGCTCGAACTGGCAGCCAACGACTGAGACGAACCGAGACAATGCATGTGGAACAAGCCGCAACTTCTCAATGCTTTGGCCGACCTGCTGCTGCTGGCCGGCGCGGCGGCATTGCTGGCGGCCGCTGCGGTCTGGCTGGTGCGCATGCCGTCCTTGCCGGTGCGCCAGGTGGTCTTTGTGCAGGAACTCCATCAGGTGCGCCGGATGGAGGTCGAGCAGGTCTTGCCGGCGGCCCTGCGCGGCAATTTCTTCAGCGTCAATCTGGAGACCGTGCGCAACACGCTGGAATCCCTGCCCTGGGTGCGCCGGGTGGAAGTGCGTCGGGTCTGGCCGGCCCGCCTCGAGGTGAAAGTGGAAGAGCATCGCCCCGCTGCCCGGTGGGACGACGGGAAGTCCGGCGTGCACCGGGAAATGGTCAATACCTATGGCGAGGTCTTTGCCGCAACCCTGGGCGAGGAAAAACTAGCGCAGCTGCCGATGCTGCACGGTCCGCAGGGTACGGCGCCGGATTTGCTGAAGTACTACGGCGAATTCGTCACCGCTTTCAAGGCGGTTGGCCACAGGCCGGTGCAGGTTTTGTTGTCTCCCCGTCTGGCCTGGCAGTTGCGGCTGGACAACGGCATGGTGGTGGACATCGGGCGGGAGCAGACCAAGGCATCGCTGGGTGTGCGCCTGCACAGATTTATCGAGGCCTACCCGGAACTGGTGGGCAAACGGACAGTGCGTCCGGTGAATATCGATTTGCGATATCCAAATGGTTTTGCGATGCGAATCGGAGCCGATTCGCCATCGATGGCAAGGGAAAGCAAGCATGAGCAGAGATAGCAAGGATCTGGTGGTTGGCCTGGATATCGGCACCTCGAAGATTGTGGCGCTGGTCGCCGAAATTACGCCGGAAGGACGTCTCAACGTCATCGGCATGGGGTCGCAGGATTCCCGTGGCTTGAAAAAGGGCGTCGTGGTGAACATCGAGGACACGGTGCATACCATCAGCCGGGTGATCCAGGAAGTCGAGCTGATGTCCGACTGCAAGGTCAAGGATGTCTATACCGGTATCGCCGGCAGTCACATCAAGAGCTTCAACTCCCACGGCATGGTCGCCATCAAGGACAAGGAAGTGACCCAGACCGACGTTGAACGGGTGATTGAAACGGCCAAGGCGATGCCCATTCCGGCGGATCAGGAAATTCTGCATATCCTGACCCAGGAGTTCGTGATCGACGGTCAGGACGGCATCCGCGAACCGATCGGCATGAGCGGCATGCGTCTGGAGGTGAAGACCCACATCGTCACCGGCGCCGTCTCGGCAGCCCAGAATATTGTCAAGTGCGTGCGCCGCTGCGGCCTGGAAGTGAACGATCTGGTGCTGCAACCGCTGGCTTCGAGCTATGCCACCCTGTCGGAAGACGAGAAGGACCTCGGCATCTGCCTGATCGACATCGGCGGCGGCACCACCGACATTGCCGTGTGGACCCAGGGGGCGATTCGCCACACTTCAGTCATTCCCATTGCCGGTGACCAGATCACCAACGACATCGCCATGGCGCTGCGCACGCCGACGCGGGAAGCCGAGGATATCAAGTGCAAGTACGGCTGCGCCCTGTCGCAACTGGCCGATCCCTCGGATACCCTGGAAGTGGCCGGGGTCGACGACCGTCCGAGCCGCAAGCTGAGCCGCCGCGCTCTGGCTGATGTCATCCAGCCACGGGTCGAGGAACTCTACGAGCTGATCCAGAACGAACTCTCCCGCGCCGGTTTCGACGAGGTGCTGTCCTCCGGCATTGTCCTGACCGGCGGCGCCAGCGTCATGCCCGGCATGATCGAGCTGGGAGAAGAGATTTTTCACATGCCGGTCCGCCTGGGAACCCCGAAGTACTCCGGCAGCCTTGCCGATGTGGTGCAAAGCCCGCGTTTCTCCACCGCTTTCGGTCTGCTGCTCGAAGCGCAGACGCAAAGGAAGCGTGGCCAGAAGATCAAGGAAAAGCAGGACATGAAAGACGTTTGGGAAGCCATGAAGTCCTGGTTTGCCAAGAATTTTTGATTTTTGACGGTTTATTCAGAGGAGGTGTCTATGTTTGAAATCATTGAAAAAGAAGAGGGTGGCACGATCATCAAGGTGATTGGCGTCGGGGGCGCTGGCGGCAACGCCATCGAGCACATGATTCGTGAGGGTGTTCAGGGCGTTGAATTCATCGCCGCCAATACGGATGCCCAGGCGCTCAGCCGCAATACCGCCCACAGCAAGGTGTCCCTCGGCAAGACCGGTCTCGGCGCCGGCGCGTTCGA
>CAZHVZ010000129.1:2530-4121 GCA_964536245.1 uncultured Rhodocyclaceae bacterium | reverse complement strand
GCCGAAGCGCACAAGGAAGAGATTCGCGAATGCCTGCAAGGCGCGCACATGGCCTTTATCACTGCCGGTATGGGCGGTGGCACGGGTACCGGTGCGGCACCGGTGGTGGCGGAAGTGGCGCGTGAAATGGGGATTCTGACGGTTGGCGTCGTCACCAAGCCTTTCTCCTTTGAAGGCGGCAAACGCATGAAATCCGCCGAAGCAGGCATTGCCGAATTCGGCAAGCATGTCGATTCGCTGATCGTTATCCTCAACGACAAACTGATGGATGTCATGGGCGATGACGCCGGTGTGGATGAATGCTTCCGGGCGGCCGATGATGTGCTCAAGAACGCTGTCGGCGGGATTGCCGAAATCATTACCTACCCCGGCCTGGTGAACGTGGACTTTGAAGATGTGCGCACGGTGATGGGTGAAATGGGGCGTGCCATGATGGGCTCCGCCGCCGCATCCGGCGTCGACCGGGCGCGCATCGCCGCCGAGCAGGCGGTCGCCTCGCCGCTGCTGGAAGGGATCAATCTTTCCGGCGCCCGGGGGGTGCTCGTCAATATCACCGCCGCTCGGGGCGGCCTCAAGATGAAAGAGGTCAATGAGGTGATGAACACCGTCAAGACCTTTGCCGCCGAGGACGCGCATATCATTTTCGGTGCCGTGTACGATGAACTGATGGGCGATTCCCTGCGTGTTACCGTGGTTGCCACCGGCCTTGGCCAGGCAGCGGCCCAGCGCCAGAAATTCGAGGTCATCAATACGCCGGTGGTGCAGGCTCAGGCCACCATGCAGGCCCAGGCCACCGGTACCTACGATGCCTCGGCCGGCATGATGGGTGCGCCGGCCATTGACTACAACCAGCTCGAAGTCCCGGCGGTGCTGCGTAACAAGCGCAACTCGACGGTGGAGGCGCTGGCCAACAGCGGAGTGGATCGTTATGACATTCCCGCTTTCTTGAGGAAGCAAGCGGACTGAATGTAATCAAGACACTCTCTGAATAGGGTGGCGGCGCCTTGTGTTACAATGCGCCGCTCCCCCACATTTTCAAGCACTTATCCCATGCTCAGGCAGCGCACGCTGAAAACTGTCATACGCGCTTCCGGCGTCGGCCTCCATGGCGGCGTCAAGGTGAACATGGTGTTGCGCCCGGCCGCACCCGATACCGGCATCATTTTTCGCCGCACGGATCTGCCGCAACCGGTTGATATTCCAGCCAGCGCCCTGGCGGTGGGCGATACCCGTATGTGCTCCTGTCTGGACAGCAACGGGGTCAAGGTGGGAACCATCGAACACCTGATGTCGGCCTTTGCCGGCCTCGGCATCGATAATGCCTGGATCGACCTGGATGCGCCGGAGGTTCCGATTCTCGACGGCTCGGCAGCGCCCTTCGTGTTCCTCATCCAGTCGGCAGGCATTGAAGAACAGAATGCCGCCAAGAAATTCATCCGCGTCACCAAGCCGATCGAGGTGCGGGACGGCGACAAATGGGCGCGTTTTGTCCCCTACGACGGTTACAAACTGTCCTTTTCCATCCTCTTCAATCATCCGGCCATCGACAAGTCGGCCCAGACGGCGGAAATCGACTTCGCCGAGCATTCCT
>CAZHVZ010000129.1:2277-2520 GCA_964536245.1 uncultured Rhodocyclaceae bacterium | reverse complement strand
GAAGTGGCAAGGGCGCGTACTTTCGGCTTCATGCAGGAAGTCGAATGGCTGCGGGAAAATGGCCTGGCCATGGGCGGCAGTCTGGAAAACGCCGTGGTGCTCGACGAGTTCCGGGTGCTGAATGCAGACGGCCTGCGCTACGCTGACGAGTTCGTCAAACACAAGGTCCTGGACGCCATTGGCGATCTCTACCTGCTCGGCCATCCTCTGCTCGCCGCCTTCTCCGCCCACAAATCGGGCCAT
>CAZHVZ010000129.1:0-2267 GCA_964536245.1 uncultured Rhodocyclaceae bacterium | reverse complement strand
GGCCATGGCCTGAACAACCTGCTGGCCCGTGAACTGTTGCAGCAACGGGATGCCTGGGAGATGGTCAGTTTTGCCGAAGCCGAGCACGCTCCCTCCGGAGTGACCCGCTGGCTGGCCCAGCCCGCCTGATTCCCGCCTCGCCGATTCGTTGAGCGCCGCCGCCCCATGCTGATCCTCCGCCTGGTGGCCATCCTTCTGATGATTGCCGTCGGCGCTGGCCTGGTGGCCTATGTGCTGACCCGGCAGCAGCGCTATCTGGCCTTTTGCTGGCGCTTGTTGCGCTACGGCATGGTGTTTGCCCTGTTGGTCCTGGCGCTCATGCTGATTGAGCGCGTTGCCCTTATTCCTGCTTAGCCGAGCGTTTCAGTAATTGCTCCAGAGCCTGGCGCAGGGGCGCATCGGCGGGCAAGTCGCCGGCTGCTCCCGCCAGAACCGCGCAAGTCCTTGCGGTGAGCGGCTTCTGTGCTGAAGCCCTTGATTGGTAAGGAATTTGGCGGGGTTGTACTTTTACTTCAATGCCGCTACACTGCGCGCCTGCTTTCGATAATTCGTCACAAATGCGCTGGCCCAACTGGCGTATCTTGGCGGCGACCGCGCCGTTATCGGCGTGGATAATGACTTTCCCCGACTTGTAATTCGCCACGCGGGCAGCGTGGATCAGGCCTGCCGGCGCAAGGTTTTCAAACCGGCGGGACAGCTTGAGCAATAGTCGAGCGTGGGCCATGACCTTGGCGGCGCCATCGGCAGATTCCAAAAAAGACTCGAGCGAGCTGTGCATAAAGGAGGTAGTAGTGCAGATTATTCTGGTTTCCGGCCGTCTGAAAGCGGCTCGAACGCTGACTATTATGCCCCGTCACTGGCTGATGGCGGCGGTTCTTTTCGTTGCCCTGGTGATCGCGACCTCGGCAGTCTTTTCCTGGCTCTCGGTCCATCTGCGTTTGCCCCTCGTGCAGGAGCTGGTGATGTCCCTGCAACAGCGGGAGAGCCAGAAAACCCAGGAATTCGTCCACAATAACCTGCAACTCATGGCGACCCGTCTCGGCGAGTTGCAGGCCCAGGTTTTGCAGCTGGACACGCTGGGGGACCGGCTCTCCTCCCTGGCCGGCATCAAGCGGGAAATGGGCCGCGAGCCGGAACGGCAAAAAAGTCCCGGCAAAGGCGGGCCGTTTGTGGCGGCGCCGCTGTCGGCGGCTGAATTGCAAAAGGAGATCGACCGCCTGGCGGCCCTGGTGGACGTGCGTACCGACGAATTGACCCTGCTTGAAACCCGCTTGCTCGAGAAACGGGTCAGGGAAAGACTGTTGCCCACCACCTTGCCGGTCAAGGAAGCGGTCATCGGTTCCGGCTTCGGTCATCGCGAAGATCCCATCGCCGGACTGCGGGCCATGCACGAAGGCATCGATTTCAATGCCGAAACCGGCACCCCGGTGGTGGCGGCAGCAGCGGGCGTGGTGGTGGCTGCCGAGTGGCATCATGAATACGGCAATCTGATTGAAATTGACCACGGCGATGGTCTCGTTTCCCGCTATGCCCACCTTTCCAAGTCCCTGGTCAAACCGGGCCAGATGGTGCGCCGTGATGAATCCATCGGCGCCGTGGGAAGCACTGGCCGTTCCACCGGTTCTCATTTGCACTTTGAGGTGCGCATGCTTGGTGTAGCCCAGAATCCGGCGCATTTCCTCAAGCAGGGGAACGAGTACGCCCAGTTGAACAGTAAATCCGGACGGCGCTGAATTCCGCCCTTCCGTGCCGCCGTCGCCGGGAAGGGTGGGCGTGTTAGAATCGCCGCTTTATTTTGCCTAGGGCGCCTTGTGCGCACCTCCCTATCCTCGCGATGATTTCAGGCCTACTCAAAAAAATATTCGGCAGCCGCAATGACCGGCTGGTCAAGCAATACTTCCAGACGGTTCGCCGCATCAATGCCCTGGAAGAGTCCTTGGCGACTCTCTCCGACGAAGCCTTGCGGGCCAAGACCGACGAATTCCGGCAGCGTCACGCCGGCGGCGAGTCCCTTGATGACCTCCTGCCGGAAGCCTTTGCCGTAGTGCGGGAAGCCGGCAAGCGGGTGCTCGGGATGCGCCACTTCGACGTGCAGATGATCGGCGGCATGGTGCTGCACTTCGGCAAGATCGCCGAAATGCGCACCGGTGAAGGCAAAACCCTGGTCGGCACGCTGCCCGCCTATCTGAACGCCATTTCCGGCCAGGGCGTGCATGTCATCACGGTGAACGACTACCTGGCGACCCGTGACTCCGAATGGATGGGGC
>CAZHVZ010000128.1:402-8255 GCA_964536245.1 uncultured Rhodocyclaceae bacterium | reverse complement strand
CGGGCGTGGGCTGATCTGCCTGACCCTGACCGAAGAGCGTTGCAAAAAACTCGGCCTGGTCCAGATGGCCCGCGACAACAAGACGCCCCATGGCACCGCCTTCACCGTTTCCATCGAAGCGGCGGAAGGGGTGACCACCGGCATTTCCGCCGCCGACCGCGCCAAAACCGTGCAGGTGGCGGTGGCCCGCCACGCCACGGCGGACGACATCGTCCAGCCCGGCCATGTTTTCCCCATCATGGCCCGCCCCGGCGGCGTTCTGGTCCGCGCCGGGCATACCGAAGCCGGCTGCGATCTGGCCGCCATGGCCGGCCTCGAGCCGGCCTCGGTGATCTGCGAAATCATGAACGACGACGGCACCATGGCCCGC
Source organism: uncultured Rhodocyclaceae bacterium (assembly GCA_964536245.1). Taxonomy (GTDB): domain Bacteria; phylum Pseudomonadota; class Gammaproteobacteria; order Burkholderiales; family Rhodocyclaceae; genus CAZHVZ01. The sequence goes on along the minus strand of CAZHVZ010000128.1, from coordinate 7,885 downwards.
CTGCCGGAACTGCTTGAGTTCGCCAGGGGACACGGTTTGAAGATCGGCACCATTGTTGATCTCATCCACTACCGGGCGGCTTCCGAAAAACTGATCGAGCGGGTGACTTCCAAGCCGATTGCCACGGCGCACGGTGAATTCATTCTGCACGCCTACGTCGATAGCGCCTCCGGCGCCACCCACCTGGCGCTGGTCAAGGGCAGCATTCCGGAGGGTGGGGAAACCCTGGTACGGGTGCATGAACCGCTGTCGGTCCTCGATTTTCTCGATCCCGGCAGCAAGCGCCAGTCCTTCTCCATCGATCAGGCGCAGGCGGCACTGGCGCAGAACGGCCATGGCGTCATCGTCCTCATGCACCGGCCGGAAGACGGCGAAGCCCTGCTCGCCCGCCTCACCGGCAGCACTCCCCGGACCCAGATCAAGTGGGATCCGCGTACCTACGGCATCGGTGCCCAGATCCTGCGCGATCTCGGCGTCAGCAAGATGCGACTCCTTTCCAGCCCGCGCAAGATGCCTTCCATGACCGGCTTCGGTCTGGAGGTGACGGGTTTTGTGACCTCTTCCAGCGAGCTTTGAGCCATGTCCCGCTTTGACAATATTTACGAATACGACAACAACCTGAAGGGCGCCGGCCTGCGCGTCGGCATCGTCATGAGCCGCTTCAACCAGGATGTCTGCGAAGGCCTGCTTTCCGCTTGCGTGGCAGAATTGAAGCGTCTCGGCGTGGCCGACAGCGACATGATGATCGCCGACGTGCCGGGCGCCCTGGAAATCCCCCTCGTGCTGCAAGCCATGGCGCAAAGCGGCAGGGTCGATGCGCTGGTGGCGCTGGGGGCGGTGATTCGCGGCGAAACCTACCACTTCGAGGTGGTTTCCAATGATTCCTGCCGGGCCGTCATGGAAGTCCAGCTGGATACCGGCATTCCCGTTGCCAACGGCATTCTGACCTGCGAGAACGACGACCAGGCGATTGCCCGGATGCAGACCAAGGGGACCGATTGCGCCCAGGCCGCAGTGGAAATGGCCAATTTGATGAAAGTACTGACGGCATGACCGCTACCGCTATTCCCAAAGAGGACAAGCCGGCTGCCAAGGCGCCGGCCAAATCCGCCCGCCGCCGCGCCCGTGAATTCGCCCTGCAAGGTCTCTACCAGTGGCGGGTGGGCGGTAACGACGAAGCGGCCATCGAGGCTCATTTGCCGGAACTGGAAGATTTCGACAAGGCCGACCGCCAGTTTTGCCTCAAGCTTCTGCGCGGCGTTCTCGCCCAGCGCGAAGATCTGACCGGGCGGGTGGCCAGCCATATCGACCGCAGCGTGGACGACCTTTCTCCCATTGAATTGTGCATCCTGCAGATGGGCGCCTTCGAGCTTCTGCATCATCCGGAAACGCCCTACCGCGTCATCATCAACGAGGCCATCGAACTGGCCAAATCCTTTGGCGGGACAGACGGTCACAAATACGTCAATGGTGTACTCGACAAACTGGCCGCTGACATCCGGGCGGCAGAAGTGGAAGCCAAGCGGCAGGGGCGTTGATGCCGGGCGAGTTTTCCCTGATCGCCAGGTATTTCACCCGGCCAACGCCTTCCGCCGTTCTCGGCCCCGGCGACGACTGCGCCCTGCTCCAGCCGGCGCCAGGAATGCAGTTGGCGGTGACCACCGACATGCTGGTTGCCGGCACGCATTTTTTCCCCGCTACCGATCCGAAAAACCTTGGCTGGAAGGCGCTGGCGGTTAATCTTTCCGACCTCGCCGCCATGGGCGCCCTGCCCCGCTGGGCCTTGCTCGCCGGCAGCCTGCCGGAAGCGGACGAATCCTGGATAGCCGCTTTTGCCGAAGGTTTTTTTGCCTGTGCGGCAGAGTACGGGGTAGACCTTGTCGGCGGCGATACGACGCGCGGCCCCCTCAACCTGTGCATCACCGCCCTGGGCGAAGTGGCGCCGGGTCAAGCACTGCGCCGGGATGGCGCCAGAGCTGGCGACGATATCTGGGTTTCCGGGCGCCCCGGTCTGGCCGCTCTCGGCCTGGCTCATCTGCGGCAGCAGGTGGATCTACCCGAACCCTGGCGGCGCCTGTGCCTGGCCGCTCTCGAGAAACCCCGGCCCAGGGTGCCGCTCGGCCTCGCCCTGCGCGGCCTGGCCAGCGCAGCCATTGATGTATCGGACGGGCTGCTGGCCGATCTCGGGCATATTGCCGGGCGTTCCGGTCTGGCAGCGGCCGTGCAACTGGTGCAGTTGCCCCATTTGCCCAAAACCGCTAAAGCTGGCTCGGCGGATGAAGGAATTCCCCGTGCCCTGGCCCTGGAGTGCCAGTTGGCGGGAGGGGATGATTACGAGTTGTGCTTTACCGCTGCGCCGGCAGAAAGGCTGCGCATCGGCCAGATTGCTGCCGAGCAGGAACTTCCCCTGTGGTGCATCGGAACCATGCAGAGAGCGGAGCAGCCCTTCGCTCTGGAGGACTGGAGCGCCGTGGCGGGAAGCGCCGGAAGCGTTACGGTATACGACCCGGACGGCCTGCCGGTATCCTTCGATCGCCGAGGTTACGACCACTTTGGCCAAAGCCCCCAGCCTTAAGTTCCTCTTCGCCCACCCGGCGCATTTCATTGCCTGCGGTTGCGGCAGCGGATTGTCGCCCTGGGCGCCGGGAACGGCCGGAACCCTGTTTGCCTGGGGCAGCTTCCTGTTGTTTCGTCCGCTGCTGGGCGACACGGCCTTTCTCGTCCTCATCGCCGCTGCCTACGGCTTGGGTATCCCGGTCATCGACAAGGCCGGCGCGGCGCTTGGTGATCCGGACCATGGCAGCATTGTCTGGGATGAAATCGTTCCCTTCTGGCTGGTCCTCTTCATGACGCCTGCCGACTGGTTTTGGCAAACCGCTGCATTCGCCCTCTTCCGCCTGTTTGACATCAGCAAGCCGCAGCCTGCCCGCTACTTTGATCAGCACGTCAAGAACGGCTTCGGGGTGATGGCCGACGACCTGGTGGCGGCAGGCTACACCTTGCTCTGCCTGGCCGCCTTGCGTCAGCTGATCTGAGCCATCGGTGCCGGGGGCTGGCGCAGAACAGCCAGGCATTCCTGCGCCGGTACTGGCCGGCAGGTCCAGTAGCCCTGGATGTGGTCGCAGCCGAGTTCGGCCAGCAGTTTGGCCTGCCGTTCGGATTCGACGCCCTCAGCGATGACATGGTAATCGAGGCTGTCGGCCAGATTGATGATTGCCTTGATGATGGCCCAGTCGTTGGCGTCGGACTCCATGTCCCGGACAAAGGTCTGGTCGATTTTCAGGCTGTCGGCATCGAAACGCTTGAGGTAGGCGAGGCTGGAGTAGCCGGTGCCAAAATCGTCAATCGCCAGCCGTACCCCTAGCGCCTTGAGGGCGCGCATGGTTTCCAGGGTGTGTTGGGAATCGTCCATGAGGATGTTTTCGGTGATTTCCAGCTCCAGACACCGGGCTGGCAGCCCGGTTTCGGCCAGAACCGTGCGGACCGTTTCCACCAGGTCGTTTTTACGGAACTGAAGAGCTGACAAGTTAACCGATACGGTCATGTCGCGTTCCAGTTCCTGCCGCCAGGAGCAGGCCTGGCGGCAGGCTTCCTCGAGAACCCAGCGGCCCAGGGGAACGATCAGCCCGGCTTTTTCGGCGAGAGGAATGACCTTGTCCGGCGAAATCATTCCCCGAGTCGGATGGGGCCAGCGCAGCAACGCCTCGCAACCGATAATGGTCTGTTCGCTGATGCAGTATTGGGGCTGGTAATAGAGTTCCAGCTGCCGTTCTTCCAGGGCCACACGCAGTTCATGGTCGAGGGAGAGGCGGTCCAGGGTCTCGGCGGTCATGTCGGCGTGGAAAAAACAGTAGTCCCGCCGACCGCTTTCCTTGGCGCTGTAGAGCGCCACGTCGGCATGGCGCAGGAGCAGGGAGGCGTTATCGCCGTCCTCCGGGTAAAGGGCAATGCCGATGCTGGCCGAAATAGTGAGGGGGGTCGCGCTCAGCAGCATGGGCTGGCGCAGGGTATCGAGTATTTTGCTGGCGAGGTGGGCAGCATCCTCGGGCGTATCGAGATCATTGAGCAGGATCACGAACTCGTCGCCACCCTGGCGGATCACGGCATCGGCCTGGCGTACCGTAGCGCTCAGCCGCTGCGCCACCAGCTGAAGGACCTTGTCTCCGGTTTCATGGCCGAGGGAATCGTTGATATCCTTGAACAGGTCGAGATCGACAAACAGTACCCCGAAGCGACGGTGGGTCCGCTGTGCCAGGGCAATTCCCAGCGCCATCAAGGGGGTCACCACGGAGCGGCTGAAGAGTCCGGTCAAACTGTCGTGGGAGGCCAGATAGTCGATGTGGGCGCGGTAACTTCGTTGACGCCGGCTGTTTTGCCAATGGGCGATATAAAACAGAATGCTGGCGCTCAGGCTGACGAGCAGGGCGCCAAGCACGGCAGACAGGACAAAGCGGGTGGAAAAGTCATCACTGAGCGAGGCCACTTCCGGGACTTCGCGGATCACGGTCACCGATAGCTGTTCGTCGGGAATGCTGCGGGATGCGATGATGACGGGTGCCTTGGCGCCCTCCAGACGGGAGAGGTCGGGAAAATCGGGATTGGGCCAGGAGGTGATGGCCAGCTCCGAAAAACTGCGCTGCTTGTAGCGTTCCAGGCGTTCGGTTTCGCTCAGGGCGACCACGTCGGAGCGAGGCAGGGTGCGCATTTCGTAAGATTTGTTTTGCGCCTGGATGATGACGCCATACTTGTCGGTAACGAAGGCATTGGCCTGGTTGACCCAATGCGCCAGATCAGCCAGATTGATCTTGCTGGCGGCGACACCGATCACTTGCTTGCCGTCCACCACCGGAGAGGAAAAGAAAAGACCGGGAATGTTGGTGCGCCGCCCGACGGCAAACTGCTTGCCGAAACGCCCGTGCATCGCTTCGCTGAAATAGAAACGGTCGCCGTAATCGGTGCCGACGAAGCTTTCGGGACTGCCAGCATTGCTGGCCGCAATGGCCATACCGTTGGCGTCCATAATCCACAACACGCTCAGGCTGTGAAAGTCCCGGGCCGAAGCATCCAGCGAGCGGTTGAGGGCGGCCAGTTTCGGTTCTGCGGCCAGTCGGTCGCGCCGATCTTCCCTGGGACGGTCTTTTTTGGTCAGGGGGTGGCCGGAATAGTGCCTGAGGGCGTCCTTGACATTCTCGTCGCGACCGATCGCCGAGGGGATGCCGTGGAAGAGATGGAGGGTGCGTTCCATCCCCCGGGCAATATCGTCGAGAGTGGACGCCAGCTCCCTTTCTGCCCGCTGCTTTGCTTCCCTGGCCTGCCACAGGGTGTAGCTGGAGGCCGAGAACCAGGCGGCAATGATCCAGGCAATGACGGCCACGGTAGCGCCGATGACATAGGGGCGGGCGCTCAGCGAAGTCTCTCCTTCGGCAACGAAGAGCGTTGCGCTGTCAGGCTGATCGGGTGTTCTTGGTGACATGGAAATGACCAGAATGCCGGGCCGTAATGGCCGATGGAGTGCGAGGTTTCCAATCTATCACTTTCGGCATAGTCTGCCCATGCCAAGGTTGCCGGTGATGGCTGTTGAATCGGATGCCGGGAGGGGTAAGATGAAGCCAGTCGGGGCTGGCCCGATCCGTTCTGCGCCGGAGGTTAAAATGAACCTAACAATTTTGATGAGTGCTGCCGTGCTTGCAATTGCTTCGGCTGGGGCAGCGGCTGACCAGTGTGGCAGTCTTTGCGGAAAAGTGATCGCCGTCGAGCACTACAAGCAGGAAGGAAAAGGGAGCGGCCTGGGGGCGGTTGGCGGTGCGGTGGCGGGAGGATTGCTCGGCAACCAGATCGGCAGCGGCAAGGGAAAAACCGTCGCCACCGTCGGCGGCGCCGCTGGCGGTGCCTATGTCGGCCACCAGGTGGAAAAGAAGATGAGGAGCGAGGACAGGCTGAAGGTGAGTGTGCGGCTCGACAGTGGCCAGATGACCACCTACGACCTGGAGGCCGCGAGCGGACTGGCGGTGGGGGACCGGGTGCGCATCAATAACGGCCAGCCGGTCCGCTACTCGGGAAAATAGGCGCGCTGCCGCTGCGCCGGCAAAAAAAAGCCGCCCGGCTGCCGGGCGGCCCTGATCAGACAGTGCGGGGGCAGCGGTTTACTGCACCATGGACCAGTCGCCGTTCTTGATTTCGAGCAGGCGGAAGGCCGAGAGATCGAGGCCCATGTGGTCGCTGGCCGACATGTTGACCACCCCGCCCGTGCCGATATACCCCTTGGTTGCTTCGATGGCGTCGCGCACCTTGGCCTTGTCCGTGCCTCCGGCCCGCTTGATGGCGTCTACCGCCAGCATCAGGCCGTCGTAGGCGTGGCCGCCAAAGCTCGAAACGTCGGAATTCCATTTGTCGTGGTAGGCCTTGCTGTAAGCGGTGACCACGGCTTTTTGCGGGTCCTTGGCGTCGAGCTTGCCGGCCACCAGCAGGGCCGCAGCAGGAAGGCGGGCGCCTTCGGCAGCCGGGCCGGCCAGCTTGATGAACTCTTCCGAGGCGACGCCATGGGCGTGGTAGAGGGGGAGCGTCATTCCCAGTTGCTTGTAGCCCTTGGTGGCAATGGCCGGACCCTGGCCGAGGCCGAAGATGAATACCGCCTGGACTCCCGGGGCGTTCTTGATTTTGGTCAGTTGCGGGCTCATGTCGGTATCCTTGGGGCCGTAGGTTTCACTGGCCACCAGGGTAATGCCGTACTTGGCGGCAACCCCTTCCGTTTCCTTCTTGCCGGACTGGCCGAAACCGCTGGTTTCGGCCAGCAGGGCGACCTTGCTGATATTGCGCTTCTTCATGTCCTCGAAGACCTTTTCAGCGGCCATGCGATCGGTGTGCGGGGTCTTGAAAATCCACTTTTTCACCGGCTCGACAATGACCACGGCACCGGCCAGCGAAATGAAGGGAATCCCCGCCTTTTCGACGAGGGGGGCCATCGACATGGTTGAGCCGGTGGTGGTGCCGCCGACCAGGATATCCACCTTGTCATCGTCGATCAGGCGCTTGCCAAAGCCGTTGGCCTTGTTGGCGTCGCTGCCGTCGTCGTAATGGACCAGTTGCAGGGGGCGACCGAGGACGCCGCCTTTCTTGTTGAGTTCTTCCACGTACTGTTGCAGGGTTTTCAGCTCCGGATCGCCAAGGAAGGCGGCCGGGCCGGTGACCGAGAGTACCGAACCGATCTTGATCGGATCGGCGGCAAAGGCGGCAAAGGCACCGATGGCCAGGGCGGTACCGGCGACGAGAGTCTTGATGCTTTGTTTCATGGGGTTGTCTCCTCCAGGTGGTATTTCAAACACGCTCGATCACCAGGGCGATGCCCTGCCCGACACCGATACACATGGTGCACAGGGCATAGCGGCCGCCACGGCGGATGAGTTCATAGGTGGCGGTGGTGACCAGGCGGGCACCGCTCATGCCAAGGGGGTGGCCGAGGGCGATGGCGCCGCCGTTCGGGTTG
>CAZHVZ010000128.1:0-392 GCA_964536245.1 uncultured Rhodocyclaceae bacterium | reverse complement strand
CAGACCGAGATCGCGCAGGACGGCCAGGCCCTGAGCGGCAAAGGCTCGTTGAGTTCGATGACATCCATCTGGCCGAGGGACAGGCCGGTCTGGGCAAGAACCTTCCGCACCGCCGGGGCCGGGCCGAAACCCATGATGCGGGGCAGGACGCCGGCGGTGGCCATGCCGACGACACGGGCCTTGGGAGTCAGGCCATACTGGCGGGCGGCCGTATCGGAAGCAAGGAGCAGGGCGCAGGCGCCGTCGTTGACCCCGGAGGCGTTGCCGGCGGTGACCGAAAGTCCCGGACCGTTGACGCCCTTCAGCTTGGCCAGCATCTCCAGTGTGGTTTCCGGGCGGGGGTGTTCGTCGGTATCAACCACCCGGGGGTCGCCCTTCTTCTCGGGGATGAG
>CAZHVZ010000127.1:0-8402 GCA_964536245.1 uncultured Rhodocyclaceae bacterium | reverse complement strand
CCCTGCGAGTGCAAGGGCGGCTCCTTCAAGATCATCCAGGGCCTGGAAATCGACGAGTACAGCCGCGAGAAGATGAACTTCACGCTCAAGGAACTGACCGACGAAGCCGAAGCCGTCAAGGACATGCTGTAATCCGGACAGATTTAGGCATTAGTTTCTAGCTTCCGCGAAGGGCCACGGTAAAATGCCGTGGCCCTTTTTCATTGTTCCGGGAAAATCATGCGCCACCCTGCTTCCATACTCTTTGCCGGCGAAAAGCCTTTTCCGGTTCTACCGGCTGCGGACCACTACGCCGGTTCTGAAAAGCTGATGAAAAAAGCCCTCGCCCTGCAAAATGAGCTCGGCCCCATTTTCGATATTACCTGCGATTGCGATGATGGCGCCCATGCCGGTGCCGAGCGGGAACATGCTGAAATGGCTGCACGCCTCATCATCAGCGAGGACAATCATTTTGACCGTATGGGCGCCCGCATTCATGATGTCACCCACTCCCACTGGCAGCAGGATCTGGAAATACTGGTCAGCATTGCCGGAGCGCGACTGCCCGTCCTGACTCTGCCAACACCCTGCAGCGCCCCCGATGTTGGCGTACAAATCGACAGCCTGCGGGAAATTGAACGCAAGTGCGGACTGGATCGCCATATTCCCGTTCATGTCCTGATCGAAACCCATGGTGCACTGCGTGAAGTCTGGGAAATTGCCGAACTGCCCGGCGTGGAAAGCCTGGATTTCGGCCTCATGGATTTCGTTTCCGGCCACCATGGCGCCATTCCCGGCAGCGCAATGAAGAGCCCCGGCCAATTCGACCACCCTCTGGTCGCCCGTGCCAAGTGTGAAATAACGGCCGCTGCCCTGGCCAATGGCATCGTGCCCTCCCACAACGTCACCACCGAACTGAAGGACGTCGAGCTGATTCGTGACGACGCCCGGCGCGCCCGGCGTGAATTCGGCTACCTGCGCATGTGGAGCATCCACCCCAACCAGATTGTTCCCATTGTCGAGGCCATGCGCCCTGACTTTTCCGAAGTCCAGGCTGCCGCCGAAATTCTCATCGCCGCCCAGAACAAGGATTGGGGGCCGATTCAGCACGAAGGCAAACTGCACGACCGGGCCTCCTACCGTTATTACTGGGAGCTCCTCAAACGCGCCCGGATAACCGGCATGACCCTGCCCCCCGACGCCCAGAGCCGGTTCTTTGCCTGAAACCCTGGTCATTCTTTACCATGACGAATTTCTCGTCGCGGTACACAAGCCCTCCGGCCTGCTCGTACACCGCTCGGAAATTGACCGCCACGAAACCCGCTTTGCCCTGCAAATCGTCCGCAATCAGATCGGCCGTCATGTCTGGGCCGCTCACCGGCTGGACAAGGGAACCTCTGGCGTCCTGCTTTTTGCCCTGACTCCGGACATTGCCGCAGCCCTCGGCCGGCAATTTGAAGAAGGTGGCGTCAACAAACGCTACCTGGCCGTTGTCCGTGGTCACCCGCCGGAAAGTGGCGAAATTGACCACCCCCTGACCCGACAACGGGATCGCTACGAATGGCGGGGCGACCAATCCAGCCAGGAAGCACAAAACGCCCTCACCCGCTACCGCCGCCTGGACACGGTGGAGCTACCCTACGCCGTCGATCGTTACCCCACGAGCCGCGACGCCCTGCTCGAACTGGAGCCGGTGACCGGTCGGCGCCATCAGTTGCGGCGCCATCTGAAGCACATCGCCCACCCCATCATTGGCGACGCCACCCATGGCAAAGGCCGGCACAACCGTCTATTTACCGATCTATTCGGGAGCCAGCGCCTGCTTCTGGCATGTACCGATCTCGAATTGACCCACCCGCTGAACAACAACCTTCTCAAAATCAATGCGCCAGTTGCCAGCGATTTTGCCGGCGTCCTGGCGCATCTTGGGTGGAGCGAACGGGAAAACGGCTAGGCGATAATTTCGCCGATGCTCTCCTGCCGAAGCAGCTCTTTCTCCAGCTCAACCATATCCTGCCCCAGGGCATCCCGTGCCGAAACCATGCCCACCGGAACATCGGCATCATCGACCACCGGCACATGACGGAAGCCCCCTTCCGCCATCATGTGCAGAGCAAAGGCCAGGGGCTTCGAAGCGCTGATGGTTTGCAAGTCACCAACCATGACCTGAGCCAGAGTGGTCTTGTCCGGATCAAGTTCCCCCGCCAGAACCTTGTTGAGGGCATCACGCTCGGTAAAAATACCGACGATTTTATTGCGCTCGACAATCAGCAGGGCGCCGATCCTCTTTTCCGCCATAAGCTTGCAGGCGGCACGCACGGTCATGTCGCGCGTGGCCTTGATGAGCGGGCGTCCGGCGATGATGTCCTGAATCATTCTGGTAGGCATGCTTGGTTCCTCTGTGTCGGTTGAAATAAGGGGTTATGCTGAGTGTTTTACGCCGCCAGAGCAAGCCTGCCAGCCGGCCTAGTCACTGCGAACGAATCACGGTGATGACAATGAGGGCAAAGACCACCAGCCAGCCGATCAGTTCAATATTCATGATCAATCCGCAAAACTGGGAGCACGCCGCTCCCGCTGAGCCTGTACGGCTTCGGACAAATCCGCAGAAAGCAGCATGGCCGCATTCCAGGTCGCAACAAAATTCAAGCCGTCGGCCACCGAATGGTCCCGGCTGTAGTTCATGACCTCCTTCAAGCCGCGAATAGCCAGAGGGGATTTGGCGGAAATCTGTTCAGCCAGATCCCGAACACCGGCCTGCAAACTGACCGGTGTTTCAAAAACCCGGTTGATCAGCTTGATGGCAGCTGCTTCGCTTGCGGCCAGGTCGCGTCCGGTGTACGCCAGTTCCCTGGCCATACCATCGCCGATCAGGCGAGGCAATCGCTGCAAGGTCCCGACGTCGGCCACCATCCCGACATCAATTTCCTTGACCGAAAACACGGCCTCCGTCGACGCATAGCGCATATCGCAGCAACTCACCAGATCAAGCGCCCCGCCCACGCAAGCGCCCTGAATCGCCGCCAGAACGGGCTTTCGGCAACGCTCCAGGGCGCTCAAACAATCCTGCAAATCGAGAATCAGGCGGCGCAACATTTCGCGACTGCGAGCGCCATCGGCCTGGGCAATCTGCTGCTGCACGCCAAGCAGCAGGGCCAGATCAATCCCTGCGCAGAAATTACGCCCTTCACCGGAAAGAATCACCACCCGAACTTCAGGAGTCTCATCTGCCCATTTGAAGGCCGCCCGGATTTCCTGCCACATGGCAGCATTCATGGCATTGGACTTGTCGGGACGATTGAGGCGAATCTCTGCCACGCCACGGCTGGAAGAAAGAGCCAAAGTCGAAGTGTGCGGTAGTTCCATCATTCGTGTGCCTTAGAAGGTTTCGGTAAATCCTGCCAGAATGCCCGTGATGGACTAGGGTTTCAATTCTAAAACGACACGAACCCGGGCATCGGCTTTCGGCAGATCGACATAACCGATCCCGCCGGGGTGTTCCATCACCCATTTGATCACCGCTTCCGGGCCGGCAACCCGCGCCGGCGGCTTGGTGCGACCGGCAAATACCTGTCGGGACCAGTAGGCATCAATCTCGGCACACTCCTTGCCGACCAGAAGCTTATAAAAGCCGGCACGATCAGGGTGATCGTCGGTCAAATCCACCGGCTGCGCTATCTGCCCGTTGAAGAACTGGCGATAGCGCCCGAGAAAAATACTGATGACTTCATTACGGGTCAGTGTGAGCACGCCACTTTTCGGGTTCACCACCACCATCAATTCGGCGCATAACCATGAACCCGGCATGACCAGGAGCCAGAACAATGCAACAAGTTGCCGTTGAACTCGCTTTTTCATGGGCCTAGAAAACAAAATCCATTGTCATACTGAAGATATCAAGGCGACCCTTCCATTCCGGCTTTTCCCGGCGGAACGGAAAAATCGAATCCGGCGCCCCGTGCAGGGCATCCCACTGCGCCTTGAGAGCCATATTGTTTGCCAGATCCCAGCGTGCGCCCACAAAACCGGTTTTCTGATGGGCATGGCTATCCGCCCGTACCGCCGTGGTCACTGCGTTCGGCGTCGGCCCGCCCATTTTTGAACTCACCCAGGAATATCCAACAAAGGGGGTGATCTGGCCAAGCCGATAACCCGCCAGCAAATACCCGGCGTCGGAATTCTGAAAAGCCTTGGTGCCATGCCGGATGTGGTTGAACATCAGTTGCACCTGCCACGGTCCCTGGTCGTACACTGCACCCAGAGACAAATAATCACTGCGCGTTCCGGCAACCGCCAGATAGTCGAGAGAACTGGTCGCCAAACCACCGGGCAATAGCGCTCTGATTGCTTTCTCGATTGGCAGATCACGACGAAAATGAATCGCCGAGTAAGCGGCCCGTAGCAGCAACGGCCCATGGTGTATATCCGCCAAGACTCCACCCATGGTCGAACCGGCGGTTTTCCATACCATATCAGCCAACGGCAGATGCTCGTTGACCTGCCCGTAGAACACTTTCCCAACCAGCAGACTCTCCCCCACCGGCAGGCTGAGAGAAGCGTCAGCACCATCGATGTGTTGAAACGGCAGGGACCAGAAAAAGTCACCGGGCGGACGGACCGTCAGATAGGAATACCCCACCAACCGGGAATCCGAGAGCATGAAAAACTCGGCACCCAGACGCCCCAGACGTAGCCGGGTCGCAGCGTCCGGTTGATACGCCAGATAGGCCCACGATACCTCGGGATCATAGGATTTGTCATAGCGGTAGCGGCTGACTGCCTGGACCACCCCTTCCAATTGGGGCGCGAGCGGTATATTGACCTGCGCTCCGAGAAGTGAATCGACATTACCGGTCCACCGATTCACTGCCCCGTCTGGCTGAGACAGATCACGCACGAAACTGACCTGCGATGAACTGGTTCGCGTTGCCCCGACGGTACCAAAACCACGCAGTTCAATAGCTGAAGGGTCTTCCGCTACGGCAGCGCCCCCTCCGGCCAGAAGCGCCAGCGAGATTGCGACCGCCCGACCCCGCCCGGCAGCTCTGCGGCAGCTTTTCCCACCCAAGCCTTTCGCCATCCTAGTCATTACTCCCTATACGTTCGGCGGTCGCCTGGATTGATACGAAAAGCAACTGAACGCCTCTCCTCAGCAAGGCTTGCCTGCCTGGCAGCCCTTCAATATCCACAGGGAAATCACTCCCGAAGCTTCATTGGCCATCGCCTTGCGAGCCATGGATGTCGGGTCGCGCCCGGCATTTGTCTTCAGGGTCGGGTCGGAACCTGCCTCCAGAAGCAGGCGGGCATGTTTGGCATTCTGGGTGTAGGCAGCCATATGAAGTGGCGTGGCACCTTCGTTGTCCCGCGCATTAGGATCAGCCTTGGCGGCGATCAGGGCCTTCAGGGCTGAAATATCGGGATTGGTCGCTGCCAGATGCAGAGGCGTCCAGCCCAATTGCGTTCTGGCATCCCTGGCAGCCGGATTCTCCTTGAGCAACTTGGCAACCGCCTCTCCGCTTCCCAGCCTGGCTGCATCATGAATCGGTTGATCGTTGGCGCCCAGCGTCTCGGCCGCACCCACCGGAGCACAAAGCAAGATGACAAGTCCACCAGCGCTGACCAAAGCCGAAAACAGTTTCATGATTTCTCCCAATAATTTGTTCAGGGGCTACTCGGCCCTTTTGACTGCAAGGCCCAAGTTTATATCCCCGGCGCAATATTTTCCTCCATCTGGCACAACAGGATGGGCAACAAGATCGGGGGCGGCGGCGCCGTGGTAGACTGCACTCCACTCTTTTGAACCAAGCTGCTCGAAGTACCCCAACCCATGAGCCGGATGCTCTACAACACCTGGTCCCGACTGACCGGCCTGATGCCGGGCGAAATCCATCATTCGGAACTCACCTGGCTGTTCTCTCCCCACAGTCACTTTCCCGTTCTCAGCCGCCGCCGGGTGGGGATGATCATCAATCGCGTCCGTCTGTTTGCTTTTTTGTTCGCCGTGCTGACGCCCCTGTGGAGCCTCATTGACTACATTGTCTTTCCCTTTCCGCTGTGGATTACCCTGGCCTGCATGCGTCTGGCCGCCGGCTTTGCGTTCTACCTGCTGGTGATTTATTGCCGCCCGTCGGGCCGCTTGAGTACAGCCTATCTGCGGCTCGCCACCCTGTTTGCCATCCCGACGGTTTTTTACATTGCCTCGCATCAGGTGCTTGCCTCCTATCATCTGGACGGCATGTCAGCCGCCATTGGTGCCGGCTATGCCTTTCTTCCATTTGTCCTGGTTGCCGGCCTGGCCATTTTTCCGCTCACATTTGTTGAAACGGCGCTCATCGCCAGCCCGATACTGTTTGCCCAGGGGTTTTCCGCTGTCCTCAACCTGAGCACTGCGGAATGGATTCCCTTAGCCGGGACTTTCTGGTTATTGCTGTTGATTGCTGCCGTATCCAGCCTGGCCAGCCTGAGCCAGCTCACATTCATGATCGCGCTCGTCCAGCAGACCATACGCGACCCGCTGACAGGAGCCTATTCCCGCAGTTGCGGCCAGGAAACCCTGGAACTCCGCTTTTCCTTGGCCGAGCGCTCCGCTTCCCCCCTGGCGGTGGCCTTCATCGACCTCGATCACTTCAAGAGCGTCAACGACACCTATGGTCATGAAGCAGGAGACCGTTCTTTGATCGGCGCCGTCGCCTGGATTGAATCCACTCTGCGGCGGGGCGATGTGCTCTGCCGCTGGGGGGGTGAAGAGTTTGTCCTGATCCTGCCCAATATTTCACTGGATCAGGCACACCATGCCCTGTCCCGGATCCAGGCCAACGGCTTCGGGATGCGTCCGGATGGCAAAACGCCGCTTACCGCCTCGATCGGTATCGCCGAACGCTCAGCAGATCTTGCTGCCGATTGGAAAAGCCTGGTGGACATCGCCGATCAGCGCATGTACGCAGCCAAGATCAGCGGCCGGAACCGCCTGATTGCACAAAACTGCCCGAGCGAACTGGCAGGCGCAGCCGTCTGACGCCTACTCGCCGACCACATCCGCCCCGGCGGGTGGCGTAAATTTGAACGTGGCAACCGGCAGTGACGGGTTGCGCTCAATGTGAGAAAAACGTACCTGGGTGGTCTGGCCAAAGTTGTCGTAGAGATCCATGGCCTTGAGCTCGTGACCGACGAAGCCAAAACGCAGTTTCTCGAAACCGCCATCCGCTGACTTGGGAATCGCCTCAACCCAAACCATTCCTTCGCTGGCGGCAATGTCCCGCAGCGTAAAATTGCGCTCCAGATCGTTGTTTCCCGAAAGCAGTGCGGCCGGGGTACTGCCAATGGCCTGCCCCATTTTCTTGATGGTAACCTGCTTCAGCTCAGGATCATAAATCCAGAACCTGTCGCCATCCCCCACCATGAGTTGCGGATAGGGCTTGAAGATCTCCCAGCGTAATTTGCCCGGACGGGCGATGGTGACCATTCCCGATGAGGACAGCGAATTTTTCCCTTGTTTACCGAGTACCACCTGGGAAAACTCGGCCTTCAGGGTTCTCGTATCGTGCAGATAGCCGCGCAATTGTTCCACCCCGCCCGCCCAGGCCACAAAGGGAAGGCCCAGGACTCCGGCCAGCAAAAGCTGCCTCAGCGTTGCCATGTCTATTCCTCGGGTTTGCGGGCCAGCACTTCGCGCCCGCCCCGGCCATCCATGCCGGACACCAGCCCGGCTTTTTCCATGGCTTCGATGAGACGGGCAGAACGGTTGTAACCGATACGCAAGTGGCGCTGCACCAGGGAAATCGAGGCCCGGCGGTTTTTCAGCACAACCTCCACCGCCTGATCGTACAGGGGGTCGTTTTCCGCATCGCCAGCGTCGCCGGACTCGCCTCCTCCTTCTTCGTCATCGGCCGCAGCGGACAGAATATCCGCCACGTATTCGGGCGCTCCGGTGGCTTTCAGGTGTTCGACGACGCGATGCACTTCATCGTCGGAAACGAAAGCGCCATGCACCCGGGTCGGATAGCCGATTCCGGGAGCCAGATAAAGCATATCCCCCTGCCCGAGCAAGGCTTCGGCCCCCATCTGGTCAAGGATGGTGCGTGAGTCGATCTTGCTGGAAACCTGGAAGGAAAGCCGGGTCGGAATATTGGCCTTGATCAGTCCGGTGATGACATCCACGCTTGGACGCTGGGTTGCCAGGACGAGATGGATCCCGGCTGCCCGCGCCTTTTGCGCCAGACGGGCAATCTGCTCTTCCACCTTTTTACCGACCACCATCATCAGGTCGGCCAGTTCGTCGATAATGACGACGATGAAGGGCATGGTTTTCAGCGGCTCCGGGGTTTCCGGCGTCAGGCTCAGGGGGTTCGGCATGTGCTCACCGCGTTTTTCGGCATCGCGAATCTTGCTGTTGAGGCCGGCAATATTGCGCACCCCCATGGCCG
>CAZHVZ010000126.1:7897-8416 GCA_964536245.1 uncultured Rhodocyclaceae bacterium | reverse complement strand
CCAGTCCTGGGCCATGCGCACCATGGCGTCATACACCGAGGAGTCCCCGTGCGGGTGATATTTGCCGATCACATCGCCGACAACGCGAGCCGATTTCACATGGCGGGGACTCTTGTACAGCCCCATGCGGTGCATGGCGTAAAGAATCCGCCGCTGTACCGGCTTCTGGCCGTCTGCCGCCGAGGGCAGGGCGCGGCCGGTGACCACGCTCATGGCGTATTCCAGATAGCGGCGGGCGGCGTAATCGGCGGGGGAGGGAATATCGCTGGCCGGGCCGCTGGCGGCAGGCGGCAGGTCCGGTGGAAGGCCTGGCGGCACCGCCTGTTCGGTGGCCGGGCTGGCGACCTGGGGTGCATCGGGGGTGAAGAGATTCAGTTGATCGGTCATGGCAATTCCAGGGTGCTGCACCGGCGGATAAAGGCAGGCGCGATGTTACTAGAAGTTGTCGGCAACGAATATTTTTGCTGAAAGGGAATAATTTTCGGCGCCCGGACGTCTACCTCCCTGCAAGCACCATTT
>CAZHVZ010000126.1:6431-7887 GCA_964536245.1 uncultured Rhodocyclaceae bacterium | reverse complement strand
CCCCTGAGGAGAAAACCATGAATTCCCGGAAAACTAGTTTGGCCATGCTGGCCCTTTCCTTTCTGTTCTCAGCCTGTGCCGGCATGGGCAGCACGACCGGCGGACCGGTCCGGATCAGCGAGGACATGCTGATTGGCAGAAGTGGCATGACCCTTTACACCTTCGACAAGGACGTGACCGGAAACGGCAAGAGCGTTTGCAATGGTCCCTGCGCCACCAACTGGCCTCCTCTGTTGGTAACCGATGGGGAGTCTGCCGGCAGCGACTACAGCGTGATCCTGCGTGACGACGGCAGAAAACAGTGGGCTTTCAAGGGCAAGCCTCTTTATTACTGGGTCAAGGATCAGAAACCCGGTGACAAGACCGGTGATGGCTTCAACAGCGTCTGGCACGTCGCCAAGCCCTGATCGCCGATGGACAGCCGCTCCCTGCTCGCCGAGCTGCCCCGCCTGCGCCGCTATGCGCGGGCCTTGCTCGGCGACCGGGCAGCCGCCGATGATCTCGTCCAGGACACCCTGGAGCGGGCTTGGGCGCGCTTCGGGCAGTGGCGGGTGGACAACCCGCTGCGTCCCTGGCTTTTCGCCATCATGCATAACCTGCGGATGGACCAGTTGCGCAAGCCACAGGTCATTGTGGCGGCCTTTGAGGATGAAATTGCGGCTCTTCCCGCCCGGCCCACCCAGGCCGATCGCATCGAGCTGGCCGATCTGGCAGCGGTGATCGGCCGGTTGCCCGAGGAGCAGCGGGCGGTGCTGCTCCTCGTTGCCATTGAGGAAATGCGCTATGACCAAGTGGCCGAGACTCTCGGCATTCCCCTCGGCACCGTCATGTCCCGTCTGGCCAGAGGGCGTGAACGCTTGCGCCGGCTGCTTGACGGCCAGCCGGAGGTGATTCCCTTGCGAGCTGTGCGATGACTGTGATCAATACCATCAATTCCCCCGCCATCGCTGAGGACGAACTGCACGCCTACGTGGACGAAGCCTTGCCGGCGGAGCGGCGGGCGGAAATAGAAGCCTGGCTGGCGGAAAACCCCGAGGCCGCCGAGCGGGTGTGTGCCTACCGGGCCCAGAACGAAGCGCTGCGGCAGCTTTTCTCGCCCGTGCTTGAAGAACCCCTGCCGCCGGCCCTGATTGCCCAGAGCATGGCTCCTGTCCGAGCATCGGTTTTTCCCCGCTGGTCACTGCAACGCCTGGCTGCCGGTGTCGTCATCGCCGCTTTGGGGGGGCTTGGAGGCTGGCTGGCGCACGACCGCTGGCAGCCATCGGCAACCGTGGCGCAAGGACTGTCCCTGCCGCATCAGGCGGCCATTGCTCATGTTGTGTATAGCCCGGACGTACGCCGACCGGTGGAAATCAGCGCCGAACATGAAGAACAACTTGTCACCTGGCTCTCGAAGCGGCTGGGAAGTCCGGTCCGGCCGCCCCGTTTGGGCCAGATCGGTTATGAGCTGATCGGT
>CAZHVZ010000126.1:0-6421 GCA_964536245.1 uncultured Rhodocyclaceae bacterium | reverse complement strand
TGCGCTTTCAGGCAGGGCTTGGGCGAAGGTAAGGGCAACAGCGGCCCGGTGGCCCAGTTCATGTACCACGATGGCAGCGGCCAGCGTCTGACCCTCTATGTCAGCAGCGAAAACACCGGCAATCGTGACACCGCCTTTCGTTTCGCCCAGGAAGGTCCGGTGAATGTCTTCTACTGGATCGACGGCAAATTTGGCTATGCCTTGTCTGCCGGTCTTCCCAAAAACGAACTGGCGCGTATCGCCACTGCCGTCTATGACCAGCTTGATCACCCCTGATTTTCTTCACCTCTCCCGTCCACTCCAAACAAGGAACTATCCCATGCATAAATCTGTCCTGGCGCCGGCCCTTGCCGGTCTGCTGACCATGGCTGCTGTGGCCCCGGCCATGGCCGACGGCATCAAGGAGGTAACGGCTCCTGAAGTCGTTACGGCCATTGAAGCGGTATTTGGCGTGAACCCCGGCCAGCGCCGCAACCACATCAAGGGTACCTGCGCCCGTGGCGAATTCGTCGGCAATCCCGAGGTCGCCCGGTATTCCCGTTCCAAGCTGTTTTCCGGGCAGGCCTTGCCGGTCATCGCCCGTTTTTCCCTGTCCGGCGGCAATCCCAATGCACCGGATACGGCTCGCAGCGGGCGCGGCATGGCCCTGCAATTTCGCCTGCCGGATGGTCAGATGCACCATATGGCCCTGCTCAATACGCCGGTGTTCGGCGCCGCCCATCCGCAAACCTTCCTTGACCTGATGCGTGCCCTGCAAGCCGATCCGGCCACCGGCAAGCCCAATCCGGAAAATATGAAAGCCTTCAAGGTCAGCCATCCGGACAACCAGGCGCAGGCCGATTTTCTGGCCAGCAACAATCCTCCCGCCAGCTATGCCGGCAGCGGTTTCTGGGGCATCCATACCTTCAAATTCATCAATGTCCGGAGCCAGACTACCCTGGTGCGCTGGCGCTTTGTTCCCGAGGACGGTATGCAGCCCTTGAGCGACGAGGCGCTGAAAAGCGCTGGCGCCAACTTCCTCGAGCAAAAACTGCTGGAGCGCACCCGGCAAGGCCCGGTCCGCTGGACCATGCTGCTCACCCTCGGTCAGCCGGGTGATCCGGAAAACGATCCGACCCAGGCATGGCCCGCCAATCGGCAGGAGATCAGGGCCGGCACCCTGACCATCAGCGCTGCCAGCGCACAGCAGGGGGGCGAATGTGAGCCGATCAATTTTGATCCGCTGGCCATGGCCGATGGCATTGCGCCGACCGACGATCCCATCCTGCGCTTCCGCTCGCCGGCCTACGCCGTCTCCTTCGGCAAACGGCTGGGCGGGCAATAAGGGTGCGGGCTGCCGCGCTGTGCCGCAGCGGGCAGCACGGTTTGTCCGTCAAAAGAGCGATTCCTGCCCGGCATCGCCGGATGGCCGGGCGGCGGGCGGATTCGGATTCGCCCTGGGCAGCTTGATGCCTGCTCCCCACTTGAGCGCTCCGCTGGAGCGCCAAAGATCAAGGTGCTCCTGGCGATAGTGATAGGCCTCGTCATCCCCGCCGATGGTGACATAGCCGGGATTCCTGGAGCGTGGCCGTTTCGGGTTGGCGGCGTGGAGCATTTTCCAGACTTTTGGATAGCGTTGGTAGGCCTCCAGCAAGGCCGTTGCAGCGGCCTCGGTCTGTCCTGCGGCAAACAGCGCCAGCACGCGGCCATATTCGGTGGTGGCAAAGTCGTTTGGGTAACGCTCGCTGACCGTTATGGCTTCGTCGGCCAAGCCACGGGCGACCAGGGTGTGGATCAACTGCTCGCGCAGCCCCTGGTTGTCGGTCGGATTGGCAACATTGACGCACCAGCGCAGCAGGTTGAGGGTTGCCTCCGGGCGGGCCTGGGCAAAGTCCTCAATGGCGAACCTGACCAGCGTCAGCAAGGGGCGGTTGTCGAGAAAGCCCCAGGGCAATTCGGTGTTCAGCGCCTTCAATTTGCCCAGCACCGCCTGGCGCAGGGCTTCACTCCGATCCAGCAAAAGGCGGGCGACGGCATCGTTGCTGCCGGGAAGATTTTCCGGCAGCGAGGCAATGATTGTGATCGTATCGCGCAAAATCAAAAAGGATTGCCCGGCCAGCGGCTCTTCGTCAAGGATCAGCAGGGCGTGGTCCAGATCGCCGTCGGCGACTGCTTCCTGCCAGTCCTCCTCGAGTTCTTTCAGTCCGCGCTTGGCCTTCAGCTCGGCACCGCCGCGCAATTGGTAATGATTGGCCGGTGCCGGCCAGCCCTTGATGCATTCCAGTAATTCCGCCAGCGGTCCCTTGCCCAGGGGCACCGTGCGCAGCAGGCTGGCATCGCTGCCATCGGCCAGATCGTTCAGGGTGGCGATCAAGTCGCTGTAATCGTGATTCCGGTCACGGCCCAGGCGAGCCGCCCAGAATTTGGCGCGGGCTTTGGCCTCCTCGCGCCGCCCTTCGGAAACCAGTACCAGCACTTCCAGATGGGATAGCGCCGGGGCGTTCGGCGTCAGGCGCTGGGCCTCGCGAAAAGCTTGCCAGGCGGCGGTGTAATCGCCCTTGTCGCTGTGTATTGTGGTCTGGCGCTGCCAGCCGGTCGAGCGCAGGGTTTTGTCCGGCGCGCCTTGCAAGGCCGCGATGAATTGCTGTTTCTTGCGCGGCGTATTGGCATCGCTATAGGCATTGAGCAGCATGTCGGCGGCAAATTCGGCCCGTTCATCGAGTTGCGGCAGATGGGTGAACAGTTTTTCCAGCAAGGCGATCGCATCCTTTGGCCGGCCTTCCTCCAGCCAGCCGTGGGCCACCTCGGCCAAGGCATTCGGCGAGAGTTCCAGCAAAGGCAATTCAAGCAGTCGCTTGCGGGAAAACGTAGCGAGGACCTTGCTCAGCATCAGTTCTTCAGAAATCCCCAGTTCCGGAGCATTGGCCACCCCGCAGCACTGTTTGAATTTTGCACCCGAACCGCACAGGCAAGGTCCATTGCATTCCGGCTTGGCGATTTTGCGCGGGCGGAAACGGTTTTCCGGTATCGGCGTCGCGTTCCACACTTCCAGCGCGACCAGGGTCGTCATGCTGCGCAGCATTTCCGGCGGTTGCCGGTCTTTCGGCACACCGCCCGAACTCAGCAACAGGCTGACCATCACTTCCAGGTTCTGACGGAAGGTGTCAAAGGAAACACCGGCCAGAATTTGGCGTGCGGTGGAAAAACAGAGCAGGTCGAGGGCTTCCTGCCAGTCAAGGTGGTCCAAAGTGGTCATCAATAGCACCGCAAAAGACGAGAAAAATCGGCAAAGCCTGCCAATCCTGCGAAGAAATGATTGTTCATGCTGCCGGCTCTTCGTCAAGCAGGCGTTCGCATTCCACCAGCAGCGTCTGCGCCAGTTCGGAATGGTAGTTGGGGTCAAGGGCTTCCATCATTTCGTGGGCGGTGAACAGCCCCGCTTCGCGGGAGAGGCTGGCGGCCATCTGCCGCGCCATGCCATCGCTCAGGGAAGCCAGCTGTCGCCGCCCGGCCAGGGGCAGGGCGAGACCGGAACGGCTCAACCAGCCCGCCGCCAAGGTCGCCGCCTGGGCATCGTTGAGCCACTGGCCGTGTTCGTAAAAGGCCGACAGCCGCTCGGCAGTCAGAGCAAAAATCAAGGCGACGCGCAGGCCGCGTTCAGAGGGCGGCGAGTCGTCACGCATGCGCTCAGTCATGCCCGGACCGTATGGCCGCAGCCACTATTTGTCGCACCGGTGTGAGGCGCTTTCATGGCTTGCTGGCCATCAGGCGTTCCAGCAAGTGGAAGGCGCTGATGAAATTGCTTTTGCCGGCTCCGTCGCCACCAATCGCTACATCCGGATTGGTGCGGGGCAGATCATCCCGTTCCCGGATCGATTTGTAGCCACCGATGCGGATCGAGCGAATCGGGTTCATGGCAGGTCATTCGGCGGTGAGGCCAGGGTATTCATGGATTGATGTTACCCGCCGGCCAAGGCCTTCGCAATGCAATGCCGTCCGACGCGGGGTTTCGGCACCCGTTCCGAGAACCAGCTGCGCACGTCCTGCTCCAGGCCGATGCCGTACATGTAGTTGTAGAGCGCCTTGTTCAGTGCCCGGCCAAGGCTGTCATGATCGACTCCGGCGGGGTCGATGAAGTCCACGTCGTTTTTGGCGAAACCGCCCGGCGGCAGGGGCTTGAGGCGGATGCCGTATTCCGCCGGGTGGAGACCGACCGGGGAATGGACGGTGCACGCAAAACGGTGAAAATAGCCGGACTGGATGCAGCCTTCGGCGAACAGCTGGCGCACGTATTCCAGGGCATCGACGGTGTCCTGCACGGTCTGCGTCGGGAAGCCGTACATCAGGTAGGCGTGCACCAGAATTCCGGCATCGGAGAAGGCGCGGGTGACGCGGGCCACCTGGTCCACCGAAACGCCTTTCTTCATCAGCTTGAGCAGGCGGTCGGAGGCGACTTCCAGCCCGCCGGAAATGGCGATGCAGCCGCTGTCGGCCAGCTGGAGGCAGAGTTCCGGGGTGAAGGACTTCTCGAAGCGGATATTGCCCCACCAGGAAATGGCCCGGTTACGCTTTTGCAGTTCGTCGGCCAGGGCCTTGAGAGCCTTGGGCGGGGCGGCCTCGTCGACGAAGTGAAAGCCGCTCTGGCCGGTTTCAGCGATGACCGCCTCAATGCGGTCCACCAGCAGTTCCGCCGGGGCACCGTCGTAGCGGCCGATGTAATCGAGGCTGACATCGCAGAAGCTGCATTTTTTCCAGTAGCAGCCGTGGGCCACGGTGAGCTTGTTCCAGCGCCCGTCCGACCATAGGCGATGCATGGGGTTGAGCATGTCGAGGAGCGACAGGTAGCGGTCGAGGGGCAGGCCGTCCCAGGTCGGGGTGCCGACTTCGGCGAAGGGTATGTCGGGCTCGCCGGCGTTGCTGAAATAGCGCACCTGGCCATCGATCCGGGTGAAGGTGCGCAGCAGGTTGAGGCGGGGACGCTTGTCTTGCAGGTGTTCGATGAGGGCCAGGAGCGGTTGCTCGCCGTCGTCCAGGGTGACGTAGTCGAAATGGTCGAAAACCCTTGGCTCGGCCAGTTCGCGCAGTTCGGTATTGACGTAGCCGCCGCCGAGGACGGTGACCATGCCCGGATTCCGGGCCTTGATCGCCTGCGCCATGCGGAAGGCGGCATAGACCGAGCCGGGGAAGGGCACCGAGATGAGCACCAGGGCAGGCCGGTGTTGCTCGATGGCGGCCAGGGTCAGTTGCAGCAGGGTGCTGTCCACCAGCGTTGGCGGGGCGGCCAGAGCGGCGGCCAGGGGGTCGAAAGTGGCCTGGCTGCGGGCCAGGGATTCGGCATAGCGGACGAACTCGAAGCGGGAATCGACGGCTTCCCGCAGTACATCGGCCAGGTCGTTGAGATAGAGGGTGGCGAAATGGCGTGCCCGGTCCTGCACGCCGAGGGCGCCGAAGGCCCAGGCCAGGGGGTCGCCGCCCTCTTCGTCGAAAAATTCGTCAAGGGAGGCGAAACGCGGCCCCTCGGGCAGAAAATGACGCCCGGCGATGCGGAAACCCACCGACGGGTCGCGGCCCTGCAAAAAAGCCAGCGCCGGAGTGATGGTCGCCAGGTAGCGGTCGAACTGCTGATCAAAAGCTTGCAGGCCGGGCGAGCGCTTCCCGGCGGGAATGACGGCCACTTTCTCGCGCATGGCTTGCAGCCCGGCGGGAGAAAAAAGTTCGAGCACCAGCTTGAGAGCGATGTCCTCCTGTACCGCATCGAAACCACGGGAACGTAAAAAGCCGGTGAGATACGCCGTGGACGGGTAGGGCGTATTGAGCTGGGTCATCGGCGGGATGAGGGAGAGAATGCGGAATGGCCGCTCCGCCGGGCGGGATGAGGTCATCAGGGCGTCGCCTGGAAGCTGACCAGATCTATCGTTGCCGCCTGCCGGCGCAAGGGGATGAGCGCCTGATAAGCCGGCGAGTTGAACCAGCCGCTGGCCGCTGCGGCATCGGGAAAGCGGATGACCACCGTATCGTCGTGACCATGTTCGCCGTCCAGCACCGCCAGACGGTGGCCCCGGAAGACCAGTTCGGCGCCCCAGGGGGCCAGGGTGGCCGGAACCTGGCTGCGGTACTCGGCCCATCGCTCGGCATTCTTGACGGTGATGTGGCCGATGACAAAGGCGGGAAGATTGGGGGTCATGGTTTCCGGCTGCCGAAAGGATGTGGGAAAGGGGTGAAGTGGGGGCTACGCGATTCGGTCAGACATCCGCCTCGACCAGCCCGCCGTCCTTCTCCATCCATGCCCGGCGGCCAGCCGCTTCGCCCTTGCCCATGAGCAGGGTGAAGGTGGCGGTCATGGCGGCGATGGTTTCGCGGCTGGCCTGGAACGGCACCAGGCGGCGGGTGTCGGGGCAGAGGGTGGTTTCCCAGAGCTGGTCCGGGTTCATTTCACCGAGGC
>CAZHVZ010000125.1:3546-8429 GCA_964536245.1 uncultured Rhodocyclaceae bacterium | reverse complement strand
GACAGCAAGGGCAGGCTGCCAGCGTCCCCGTCCCGCAGGGCAGCCAGGGCATGCAGGGGGAGCGGATTACGCGCACGGAGATCGGCTGGCAAGTGGCGTTTAAGGTGCTCCACGGCGCTGAGATGCCCGATGCGGACAATTTCCAGGTCGCGGGTGTCACCGATCCTGTCGGCGGTACCGAGCGCCAAAAGCCCGCTCGACACGGCAACATGGCAGTTCATGCCGCCCGGTGTGAATTCGATATGGGGCGCACGACTTGGCCGACCGCCGGACCACAGGGGCAACTGGCTGTTGAGCAGGCCAATGCGTGGCTGGCCGGCAGGCCAGCCTGCCGGCAGGGCGGGGGTGGCGGCCAGGGAAAGGACGGGGACGTTGCCGGGGAGATGCCTGCCGTTCGCCATCGGGTGGGAAAGGGCCATGACGGCGACGGCCGGTTGATCGAGAACCCATTCCGTCTCGTTGAACAGTCCCCGGCAGAGGCTGCCGAAAACCGAAAGGCAGCCGGCGGCACGGGCGGCGCTGATGACGGCTTCCGGGTAGTTGTGGGCATATTCCTCGGTGAGCAGGAGCACCAGGCTCTCTGCCCGGCTCATGCCGGCCCGGGCAAGCGCTTCGGCGACCGCCTGTTCAACCAGCTGGCAACTGGCTAGAGGTCCGCTCAGCAGCGCGCTCGCGGCAGTCACCGGGATTTGCCCGGAAAAGCGCAGAGATCGGCCACCGGGCAGCGGTCGCAGGCCGGCTTGCGCGCCATGCAGGTATAGCGGCCATGCAGGATCAGCCAGTGATGGGCATCGAGACGGAATTGGGGCGGTGTGACCTGAAGCAGCTTTTTCTCGACATCCAGCGGAGTTTTTCCGGCGGCCAGCCCGAGACGGTTGGCAACCCGGAAGATGTGCGTGTCGACGGCGATGGTCGGCTGGCCGAAGGCGGTGTTGAGGACGACATTGGCGGTTTTACGCCCGACTCCAGGCAGGGCTTCCAGAGCGGCCCGGCTGTCGGGAACCTCGCCGCCGTGTTTTTCCAGCAATTGCCGGCAGGTGGCGATGACATGCCTGGCCTTGGAACGAAACAGTCCGAGGGTCCGGATGTATTCAGCCAGCCCCTCTTCCCCCAGACCGAGCATGGATTCCGGAGTCGGCGCGACGGGGAAGAGGCGGGACGTCGCTTTATTCACGCCAACGTCGGTGGCCTGGGCGGACAGGATGACGGCAACCAGCAGTTGAAAGGGGTTGGCATAGTGGAGTTCGGTGCGCGGCGCAGGATTGGCGTTCTGGAAGCGGGAGAAAAGCGCAACGATGTCTGTTTTCTTCACGGTTAATTATTGTGACCTATTGTCAGGTGGTACGTCTTGGGTCATATTGAGAAAAGACCCCGATTCGCATTGTACCTTCACCAACCCGATGAAACCGTTGTGCTTGTTCCTCTGACCCTCGCTTCCGAAGCGGACCAATTTGCCCTTGCCCAGGTCGTGGAGGGGAATCCGGTTGCCACCCTGGTGATCGACGCCAGGCACCGGGTAACGCACTGGAATCGGGCCTGTGCCATATTGACCGGGATGGCTGCGGCGGACGTGATCGGTACCTCGGATCAGTGGCGGGCCTTCTACCCCAAGCAGCGCCCCATCATGGCTGACCTGATTGTCGATGGCGCCCTGGAGGGCGATGTGGACCAGTTCTACCATGGGAAATTTCGCCGCTCCGACCTGATCGAAGGGGCTGTCGAAGCCGAGGATTTTTTCCCGAATTTTGGCGTCGGGGGGCGCTGGCTGTTCTTTACCGCAGCGGCCATCCGCGATGCGCAGGGGCGGATCATCGGCGCTATCGAAACCCTTCAGGACGTAACGGAAAGACGAAAGGCCGAAGCGGCGGCGAGGGAAAGTGAAACGTTTCTGGCGCAGATTGTCGATGGCAGTTCAGTGGCCACCCTGGTCATTGATCGCAACCACCGGGTGACCCACTGGAATCATGCCTGCGAAGTCATGACGGGTGTTTCGGCTTGTGAAATCGTCGGCACCACCGACCAGTGGCGGCCGTTCTACCCGAAAGAGCGCCCGGTCATGGCCGACCTGATTCTGGAAGGCGCCATGGAACCACGGGTCGAGGCCTTCTATCGGGGCAAGTTTCGGCCTTCGGCACTGATTCGGGGAGGCTATGAGGCGGAGGATTTCTTCCCGAATTTCGGGGTGGCCGGCAAATGGCTTTTCTTTACGGCAGCGCCCATTCGCGATGCATCCGGGCAGGTGGTGGGCGCCATCGAAACCTTGCAGGATGTTACCGAGCGCCGTCTGGCGGAAAATGCCCTGAAGGAAAGCGAGGAGCGCTACCGCTTGCTGAGCGTCACCGACGGCCTCACCGGCTTGTTCAATTCGCGGCATTTCTATGAGCAGTTGCAATCCGAGGTCGAGCGGGCCGGTCGCTACCGTCGCCCCCTCTCACTGATGGTGATTGATGCCGACAACTTCAAGCGGGTTAACGACACTTACGGCCACTTGCAGGGCGACCGCGTATTGCAGTCCCTGGCGCAGGTGATCGGGCAGACCCTGCGGCGCACCGATAGCGCCTACCGCTACGGTGGCGAGGAATTTGCCATTCTCATGCCGGAGGCTGCTCTGGAAGCCGCAAGCATCGTTGCCGAGCGCTTGCGCAAGACCTTTGTTGAAACCCCCCATCATCCCGCTGAACAGGTGGTGATGCATTGCAGCGTGAGTATCGGTGTGGCCGAATATCAGGCCGGAGAATCGGTGCAAACCCTGGTCAAGCGTGCCGACGATGCGGCGTACCAGGCAAAACGCCAGGGCAAGAACTGCGTTGTTTCGGTGGAGCCGCCGAGCGGCTTCTGACGGGCTCAGTGGCAGCCGCCGGCAGCCACCGGAGCCGGGGGGAGGGTGCTGGCCCGTTTGGCGGCGCGAGCGTCCATCCAGTTTTTCCAGGCGATCATGAAGCCGAGGAGAATGAAGGCGCCGGGGGGCAGCAGGGTGAGCAGGAAGCCCGGATAATCCGCCGGAAGTATCTGCAAGGGTTGCAGGTTGGGAAAAACCATGTCAATACCGCCGAACAGGGTTCCACTACCGATGAATTCACGCATGCCGCCCAGCAGGGCGAGGGTCCATAACATGCCGACCCCCATGAAAACGCCGTCAAAAGTGGCTTGCAAAGGCGGATTTTTTGCAGCGAAGGCTTCGACTCGGGCGAGAACGATGCAATTGGTGACGATCAGCGGAATGAAAATGCCGAGGACCAGATAGAGTTCATGCAGGTTGGCGTTGAACAGCAAGTCAACCACGGTGACCAGCGCGGCCACGATGAGGATGAAAACCGGAATGCGGATCTCGTGGGGAATCAGATTGCGCAGGGAGGCGACCGCCACATTGGAGAGCGCCATGACGACAATGGTGGCGAGGGAGAGCATGACGCCATTGACCATATTGGTAGTCACCGCCAGCAGGGGGCAAAGGCCGAGAATCTGGACGATGCTGGTGTTTTGCTTCCAGATGCCGTTATCGGCAATGCTCCGGAATTCTTCACGGGAGATCATTGGGCAGCTCCTTTTTCCGAAAACAGTTGCTCGCGGTTTTCCGTAGCGTACTGGACCGCCTTGTGCACTGCCTTGACCACGGCGCGGGGTGTGACGGTTGCGCCGGCGTAGTAATCGAACTTGCCGCCGTCCTTGCGCACCTTCCAGTCGCGGGCTTCGGTGGTGTTCAGGGAGAGCCCGGCGAACTGGGTAATCCAGGGGCGGGATTTGTTCTTGTCCTTTTTCGGTTCGACATAGTCGCCCAGACCCGGTGTTTCCTTGTGCTGGGTCACCCGTACGCCGGCAACCGTAGCGTCGGCCCGCAGGGCGATGAGCAGACGAATCTTGCCGGAGTAACCATCGTTGGCCTGGGCTTCGAACACCACGGCAACCGGGAGTGCTCCCCGGCGGGCGCGGTAGGCCACGGTGGCTTCCTCAAGGCCGAGGAGCGGGGTCGGGGGCAGGGTGATGGTGTCTTCCAGCAATTTGTTGTCGTAACTGTCGCGCGGAAGCACCTCGTCGACCAGTTTCATTTTCTCTTCGGCAGCCGAAGCCTCGATGGCTGGCTTGGTCGTGAGATAGGCGGCCGACAGCAGACCGGTAAAGATGATGACAAAGGCAAAAAGGACAATGGCCGTGCGGATCGCTATCTTGCTGGCGGAGAATTCGCGGGCTGCGGTCATGACTGGTCCTTCATGCCGAAAACCGGAGGCTGGGTGAACATGTCGATAAGGGGGACGCAAATGTTCATGAACAGGACAGCAAAGGCAACCCCGTCCGGGTAACCGCCAAAGACACGAATCAAATAGGTCAGCAGGCCTGCTCCGGCGGCAAAGATCAGCTTGCCCCGAGGGGTGGTCGAGCCGGTGACCGGATCGGTAACGATGAAGAAGGCGCCCAGCATGGCGCCGCCGCCCAAGGCGTGAAAAACCGGATTGGCGTAGGCAGCAGGTTGCCAGAGCCAGAGGGCGCCCGCCAGCACGACCATGGCAGCGAGGAAGGCGGTCGGCATGTGCCAGGTGATGACCCGCTGCTGGACGAGCCAGAGTCCGCCCAGCAGGTAGGCCAGGGCTACCCATTCCCAGCCACGGCCGCCGGCCATGCCGTAAATTTCCGGATTGCCGAGCAGGCTGGCGACGGTGGTATGGCCATTCTCGGCACCCAGCATCAGGCCCGTTTTCAGGGCATCGAGCGGAGTCGCCGAAGTCAGGCCGTCAAGGCGGGGGGCGAGGCCGAAAATGACCTGGATCTGGCTGGCGAAATCGCCACCCACGCCAGGCCATTGGGACATCAGGGCGGGGAAGGAAACGATGGCAACGGCGAAGGCGATCATCGCCGGATTGAATGGGTTCTGCCCGAGGCCGCCGTAC
>CAZHVZ010000125.1:0-3536 GCA_964536245.1 uncultured Rhodocyclaceae bacterium | reverse complement strand
CAATCTCGTGCGGTGGCAGCCAGGATGTCATCTGTACGGGGAAAGAGATCAGCAACACCACGTAGCCAATCATTGCCGGGTTAAACGGATTCTGACCCAGCCCGCCGTACAGCTGCTTGGCGATGACGATGGCGAAGAGGGTGGCGGTCACCGTCAGCCACCAGGGAGCCAGGGGCGGGAAAGTGAGGGCGATCAGCCAGGCGGTCACGACGGCGGACAGGTCGCTCAGGAACAGGCCGACCGGCCGTCCCCGCACCTGAAGCATGACGGCTTCGGCGAGCAGGGCAGTGGTCGTGGCCAGGGCCAGATGAACCACGATGGCCGGACCGAAGAACCAGACGTAGGCGGCGATGCCCGGCAACAGCGCGAGCAGCACCTTGAGCATGACCCGCTGGACGGAAGCTTCCTGAAGCAGGTAGGGGGAGGTGTTGAATTCCATGACTTAGCTGTTTTTCTCGCCGTCGGCAGCGGCGGCGGAATTGGCCGGAGCGGCAGCGGCCAGAGCCTGTTGCCGGCGTTCCTCGATTTCGGAAACTTCCTTGGCTTGCCCGTCGCTCAGTTGGTCGACGTTTTGCGGTTGAGCGGCCGCGCGCTGGGCCTTGGCCCGCTCCATGGCGGCGGCGATGGCGGCTTTCTTGGCGGCCTCGGCATCGCTTGCTCCTTCCGCTGCCGTGACGGCCGGGGCCGCTTCGCCGGCTGCGGCGGCAGCTTCTGCCGCCTTCTTGGCGGCCTGGGCGGCAGCGGCCTTGGCCAGTTTCTCGGCCTTTTCGGCTTTTTCCCGTTCTTCCCGGGCCTGCTTGAACTCGAAGCGGGCCTTGGCGCCTTCGGCGGCGTTCTTGTCCCGTTCCCGTGCCCAGATTTCGCTCTTGGCGAAGCGGAAATACTGCACCAGGGGAATCCGCGACGGGCAGACGAAGGAGCAGCAACCGCATTCGATGCAGTCGAAAATGGCGTATTCCTGGGTCTTGCCGAAGTTCTTGGCGCGGGAGAACCAGTACATCTCGAAGGGTTGCAGCTCGTGCGGGCAGGCGCGGGCGCATTCGCCACAGCGGATGCAGGGCATTTCCGGCGGCTTGGGCGGGAACAGGGTGGGCGAGTGGGCGATCAGGCAGTTGGTGGCCTTGACCACCGGGGCCGTTTGATCCGGCACCAGGAAGCCCATCATCGGGCCGCCCATGATGATGCCGTCGGTGTCGGACCTGGGCCGGCCCAGTTGCAGCAACTCGTTCATCGGCGTGCCGATCAGGGCTTCCCAGTTGCGGCATTCGTCGACATTGCCGGTGACGGTGACCAGTCGGGAAATGACCGGCTCACCATGGGCGATGGCGCGCCAGGCGGTGTAGGCAGTGGCCACGTTGAAGCACTGCACGCCGAGGTCGGTGGAACGCTTGCCGTTGGGCACTTCCTTGCCGGTCAGGACGCGGATCAATTGCTTGGCACCTCCCGCCGGGTAGCGGGTAGGGACGGCGATCACTTCGAACTCGGCAAAATCGCTGCCCAACGCCTTGACGGCGGCGGTCATGGCGGCGACGGCTTCCGGTTTGTTGTCCTCGATGCCGATGAGGACGCGCCTGGGCTTCAACAGGTCGCGGAAGATGCCGGCGCCGCGCACCACTTCTTCGGCCCGCTCGCGCATCAGGAGATCGTCGCAGGTGATGTAGGGTTCGCACTCGGCGCCGTTGATGACCATTTCTTCCATGGGCACCGTTTTGGCCGGGGTCAGCTTGCCATGGGTCGGAAAAACGGCACCGCCGAGGCCGACGACACCGGCTTCGCGCAATAACTCGCGCACCGCTTCCGGCTCCAGCGCCCGGTAATCGACAGGCTGGCGGGCGATCCAGCGATCCTCGCCATCGGGTTCGATGATCACGCTGGGGGCGGTCAGTCCTGAGGGGTGGGCAGCCGGGTAAAGTTCGACGGCGAGCACGGTGCCCGAGGTCGGGGCATGCACGGCGGCGGAAATCCAGCCGTCGGCCTCGCCGATTTTCTGGCCCTTGAGCACCGTGTCGCCGGGGGCAACGATGGGCCGGGGTGTGCCGCCGATACTCTGGTGCAGGGGTACGACCAGGCGCGAAGGCAGGGGCGCAACGGCGATGGGCTGGGTGACGGATTGGGTCTTGTTGGTGGCCGGTTTGACGCCACCCTTGAATTTGAACAGCTGCAACATCAGGCGGCCTTTTTCAGCGTGGCCGGCTTGATTTCGACCACCGGGTATTTCCACTTCCAGTTATCCACGGTTTCCGGGATGACTTCCATCGTAATGCACTCCACCGGGCAGGGCGGCAGGCACAATTCGCAGCCGGTGCACAGCTTTTCGACGATGGTGTGCATCTGCTTGGCGGCACCGACAATGGCATCGACCGGGCAGGCCTGGATGCACAGGGTGCAGCCGATGCAGGTGTTTTCGTCGATGATGGCGACCTGCTTCGGTTTCTCTTCGGCGTCCAGGGGTTTGACTTCGCGACCGAGCAGGTCGGCCAGCTTCTGTACGCCCTCAACTCCGCCCGGCGGGCACAGGTTGATTTCGGCATCTCCCCTGGAAATGGCTTCGGCGTAAGGGCGGCAACCGGGGTAGCCGCACTGGCCGCACTGGGTCTGGGGCAGCAGGGATTCAATTTTTTCGACCAGGGGGTCGCCTTCGACCTTGAACTTGACCGAGGCATAACCCAGGGCAGCGCCGAGAACGATCGCTCCGAGGGCCATGATGGCAATGGCGGTGAGCAGTTCCATTATTGGTACTTGTCCAGGCCGGCGAAACCCATGAAGGTCAGGGACATCAGCCCGGCGGTAATCATGGCGATGGAAACACCCCGGAAGTAGAGCGGAACGTCGGCCCCTTCGATACGTTCCCGGATACCGGCAAAAAGAATCAACACCAGGGAAAAACCAACTGCGCTGCCGGCACCGAAGAGGAGGGATTCGACAAAGTTGTACTTGTTGGCGATATTGAGCAGGGGAACGCCGAGCACCGCGCAATTGGTGGTGATGAGGGGCAGGTAGATCCCCAGCACCTGCTGCAAGGAGGGCGATGTCTTGGCGATGACCATTTCGGTCAGCTGGACGATGGCGGCGATGGTGACGATGAAGGACAGCGTGCGCAGGTATTCCAGCCCGAACGGCATCAACAGGTAATGGTCGAGGATGTAGCTCGCCCCGGTTGCCATGGTCAGCACGACGGTCGTGGCGGCGCCCATGCCGTAGGCAGTTTCCAGCTTTTTGGAAACGCCCATGAAGGGGCAAAGACCGAGGATCTTCACCAGCACGACGTTGTTGACCAACACCGCACCGACGAGGATGAATAGATAGTGGCTCATAGATTTGGCAAGCGTTAAGCGCGCATTATCGGGCTCCGGCGTGAATCAAACAACCGCGTGAAAAATAGGGTTAAGGCTTTTTCCCCATAACGTTAGCCAAAGTGTCCGCCACCTCACTGACCAGATCCGGGCCGCGATAGATGAAGCCGCTGTAGAACTGGACCAGGCTGGCGCCGGAGCGGATTTTCTCGGCGGCATCGGCGCCGCTCATGATGCCGCCGA
>CAZHVZ010000124.1:7008-8451 GCA_964536245.1 uncultured Rhodocyclaceae bacterium | reverse complement strand
ATCGCCCCCAGATCGACAACAGCACCTCAATCCTCGCCTTCATCGCTGCCCTTTCAGTTGCCGAGCCTTCGCCGCCTTGACCAGCGCCCGGATGCGCCGCCGCCTGTTGCGCAGTTCGCGCTCCTCGCCAAGCCGCAGCTTCGGCGCGATCTCCTCCTCCATGCGCTGCGCCACCTCGGCCGGATCGCGGTACATCCATGCGAACGGTAGCGCCATCACGCGACCATCCTCAAGTCGCTTCGCCGGGCAGCCTTTAACTCGGCTCGGTAAAAGTCTCGTATCTCGATCAGTTCGGCAACAGTCCATTTCCTGACCACGTTGTCATCCTCGAGCGCCTCGACCGCCTCGCGGCCGATTCTGGCTATAAGCCCTATCCGGTAGTCGACCGCCCTGCCCGCGCCCCATCGATTGCATTTTTTCCTTTGTGCCGCCGCGTTGAACTCGTTGTACCTGTGCTGCGGGGCACTCCCGACACTCCGGTAGTGCCCGCAGTCGTAGCCGCCTCCTACACCCCCATCGCCCAACGGCAGGCCGCAGCAAATGCACGGCAGGAGTCGATCCCGCCACCGAATCCAGGCGTTGAAGGCAATCTGTGCCTCGCGGATGTAGTCACTGCGGGTCTTGATGGCCTCTCGACGACGGGCGATGTCCATGCGCCGGATGCGGTCTCGCTCGCGCTGGGCTTTGCGATCCATCTTTTCACGCTCTTTTTTTGCAAAAGCAGCGGCGCACTCGACGCTCCCGCATTCCTTCTGCCACGTCGCGCGCTTGCTATAGTTGGCCGAGCAAATCGGGCAGCGACTCACGCCGACCTCCGCTTGTCCCACTCGTCACGCATCAATGCCTCCAGCTCAATCCTGCCGGCCTCGCCACGCGATTCACCGATCTTGGCTAGGTAGTCCCGCCGGGCATTGAGTGTAGGCAGCTGCAGGACCGCCCTGGCCTCGCAGCGACGAAGAAAATCGGCGCTGTAGGTTGGCCATGGATCGGACGAGCAGGATGGGCACCGGCAAGGCTCAACCATGGATTTCGATCCCAAGATCGACGGCGGCATAGGCTCGGCATTTTTCCGTGTACTCAGCAAACTCAGCTACGGTCAGTTCGGTCGTTGATTTCCGCCGCTGAATGATTTCGCCATCAGGAAGCACCATTTCCTCTTTCGGCAGGTAGCTCTGCGCAAGATATTCGTGCCAGACATCCTTGCTGTACTGGCGACCGTTCAGCCATGCGTTGTCCGCAATCTGAGTTAGCACGACTCCCCAGTAGAACCGATTCGCCTCCGACGAGCGTTTGCTCTCGTCCTCGGTGATGATGATCCGCAGGAACTTCCCGCGCTCCCACACCGCTTTGGCGTTGCCCCGCAAGAACGCGACGATCGCCGTCCAGCCGGACTCAGAGCGCAACGGGAACTCGCGGTACAAGGCCGTCATGTCGAGAGGGCTA
>CAZHVZ010000124.1:3929-6998 GCA_964536245.1 uncultured Rhodocyclaceae bacterium | reverse complement strand
ACTCCATTTTCATTCGCCAACTCAACCACCTGTTCAGTGGTCGCCACGCCACCGCCAGGGATCGCCCATTCGTCCATCTCATTCATGTCCTTGTCAACAACGTGCACCAGCACCACCCAGCGATTGTTTATTTTCAATTTCATTTCCCCCCCCCTCACAAACTCCGAGTCGGCACGCGGATGACCGGTTGCCCGATTCTCTAAACGCCAGTTCCCGCCTTGATTTCGGTAATAGCTCTCGAGTTTCCTGCACTCGGAACAACGAAAGCGGGTCTTTTCCTCTCCGGAAAATTTGATCATCGATCTTCCGTGACGCCACATCTTTCCACCACAGGTGCAGGTGAT
Source organism: uncultured Rhodocyclaceae bacterium (assembly GCA_964536245.1). GTDB lineage: Bacteria > Pseudomonadota > Gammaproteobacteria > Burkholderiales > Rhodocyclaceae > CAZHVZ01. The sequence goes on along the minus strand of CAZHVZ010000124.1, from coordinate 6,654 downwards.
CATGTGGCCCTCTTTCTGGCGAGCATCGCCTTGATCTCGGCAAGCTTCTGCCTTGCCTTCGGAGACAGACCGGCTGGAAGCGATTTATTCTCAAGCATGGCAACGACACCGGCACCATCGCCAGAGGTGCGCGACGGCAGGATTGGTAGGTAATGCGCCCCGTCGATCATCCCCCTGTCTACTGCCTCGGAGACAACCATCTCCCGCAGGCGCTTGTCAGATCCCAGCGACGGGTACCACCTCGGCAACACGCCGTTTGTGCGATTGATTGCCACGATCCGCTCGTAGGAATCCCGGAACGCCATTCTAGCGCCAACCTCGTCGCCAGCATCGAGGATCGGCCTGGCAGCTCGCATGGCCTCGTTGATTTCCTCGTTCGTGATGATCGTCTGTGCCTCGTCGAACCCGCGCAGCGCGACAGCCCATGCCTCGTTTGCGGTCGGCCTGCCGTCAATCGCGTTGATCCGCTCAAGCACGGCCGCCAAGGTCAGCCTGCCGGTCAGTTCGCGTCTGCAGCGAGCCAACGCATCGAACACGGCGCGCGCCGGGTACTGCGCCAGTTCTGCCTCCATCGCTTTCAGCGAAATCGCGCTCAACTCCGTGCCCGTCAGTTCAGCCGTTACCGCCAACGCCCGCGTGATTTCGCTCATGCCGATGCCCTTTCCTGCCCTGCCTCGATCTCCGCAACCGCCTGCCACATGGCGCCCGATCGCTCGTTTTGCCTCGCTTTGGTGCCGGTGATTTGCTGATTCGTCGCCCACTCCATGCGCAGCTTTTCCGCATCAGCCAAGGCTTGACCAAAGTCGTGGCCCTTGCGGACGTAGAACGCATCGACATGTCGGACGTAGAACGAGGCGACCTCCGGCGCCTCGGCTCTCGGGATTCGTTGCACGAACTGCCTGACCTGGGAGCGCACCTTGGCGTTGATGACCGGATCGGTGCCGTAGCGGTCGAAGTAGGCGAGGCCGTAGGCTTTCCAAGTCTCCCTGCACGCCGCTTTCAGCTCGTTTTCTGACTCGGGCGACGGAATCACGGCCGCGTCGCCAACCGGCGGCGCGTCGACTCCATTCCTCTCCCCTTCCTCTTCCCTTCCTCTTCCCTTCCTCTTCCCTTCCTCTTCCTCTTCCTGGGATTCTGGTATTTCCCCGTTGCTTCCCCGTTGCTTCCCCGTTGCTTCACTGATAGGTGATGGGTACTTCTCGCCGCAACCGGCTTCTTTCCCGGAAAGTCTCTGATGCCTCTCGAAACTTTTTATTTCTCCGTAGTCCTTCCCGTTGCAGGAGTAATGCTTCACCATTCCGGCGCGTTCAAGCAGTGCCAGCACCTCGCCCATGTCAAATTGCAAGAAGGGAAGAATGTCCAGCTTGAGTTGACGAGGACGCCACTCAAACCGGCCGCGACTGTCACAATGCCCCCACAGGCCAGCAAAAACGAGCATGGGATATTTGCCGGGATTCTCGATCTCCAAATCCTGTAGCGTCTCGTGACGGAAAAATTCTGGTTTAATGGATCGGATGCGCGCCATTACCGTAGCCCCTTTATGCAAAAAGAAAGCCCGCGATGGTTTGCGGGCAAGCGGTGGTTGCCCACCGAGAGGAGCCATTCATCTCGAGCGCTTCCCGGCTCTGCCTTCCGAGCCTTTTGCCGGCGAGTGCCGAACCTTGTCGACGGCCTCTTTGATGGCGTCGCGCAGCGCTTTGCGCTCGTTGGTTCTCAGGGCGGGCCTATCTGCAATCAGCGCACCCGATGTGGCCAACTCAATTTGATATTGACGCACCTCCGGAATTGATCCAGATGAGATCCACCCATGAATAGAGGGCTGCTCTATTCCGAGCGCTCGTGCGGCCTTAGACTGAGACCCGAAGTAATCAACTACTTGATTAGGTGTCATTACGTAATTATAGGTTCGCTTATTCTTCTGGTCAATAGCTCTCGTTGAAATAATTATAGGTTTTCTTGTTGACTAATCAATAGCTACTCTTATAATTCACCAATCAGCTAGGCAAAACCTCCGAGCGAGGCAGCGCCACTGAAGCAGCAATAGCAAAAGGAACTGTCCATACCAATACGGCTCAATGGCACCGCCGACAGCATGAGGATCATGGAATCACCGAGTAGCTAACAAGGAAGCGAGAAAGGCGGCATGCAAATGAACATAGAAGAAAAAGTCTCGAAAGAACCTATGTCTGGATGCTGGATATGGACTGGTGCGCTTAATTCATACGGATACGGGAGGGTCAACATGCCTAACGGTAAGCGTGAAATGGCGCACAGGGTTTCATATCAACTGTTTGTTGGAAAAATACCGGGTGAATCACTTGTTCTGCATAAGTGTGATGTTCGGTGCTGCGTAAATCCATCGCACCTGTTTTGCGGGACACATGCAGACAACACGGCAGACATGCTCTCAAAAAATAGAAACGACCCGTGCAGAGGGGAACGCAATGGACACGCAAAGTTGAGTGAAAAAGAAGTTAAGGATATTCGCGCAGCCAGGGAAACCGGATTGTCGCTAATGAAGATTGCGAAGCTATTTGGAATATCTGATACGCATGTTCATCACATATGCACTGGACAGAAGTGGTCGCACGTTACATGACCCGAGAACGTACCTACGGACAAGGCCACCACCTGGCAAGCAGTCCAAATACCACTGGCGAGTGCTCACGCTGACATGACGGAAAGACGCCAGCTTCCAGGCGAGGCACCACCTGGACTGATAAGG
>CAZHVZ010000124.1:0-3919 GCA_964536245.1 uncultured Rhodocyclaceae bacterium | reverse complement strand
CTAGGCAAAACCAGAAAGGCACTGTCAGTAGGCGAAGCATCAACGGGTCAATGGCACCGCCGACACCCTAAACCTCTGAATCACCAAGTATGGAATGAATGTTTCGCATCTTGGAGTCGCAAAAGGCGCGATGGCTAACCGCAAAAGTAGTTAGCTGGACTGGTCCCCAAGGACCGGACATGACGGAAAGACGCCAGCTTCCAGGCGAGGCACCACCTGGACTGATAAGGGGGATCGCAATGGAAATCTGTGCAGTCTCGACCGATCTGAATCGGTACTACAGCCAACAGGAGTCGCTGCAACATGACTCCTGGGAGCGGGATAGATACATAAAATATCTCGCGTCCGAAATGGCGGAAAGACAGCCATACGAAATGCTGATCGAATGCGCTGGCCTTGAGGGCGTCGAAGCCATTAATCGACTGGTCAAAGCCAAGAGCAGCCTCGAACTGTTCGATGCGCAACGGGCATTGCTCGATGTCATCAACGAGCAAGCCATGATCGTGGCAGAACGGTTGCAGCCATGACTTGGCTAGCCATCTTGTTCATAGCTGGAACGTGTTTGGTTCTCGTCTTCAATGCTGGTGCGTCGATTGTGAGCGACAACCAATGACAACATTCTATCGAGTGTGCCTCTGGTTCGCGCGCTTCGACTTGACGATGGCCGAAGCGGTTGGGAACTACACGTGGATCAGCGTGGCTCGTCAGGATGTCAGCAAGCTCTCGAACCTGCTGGACGAGGCCGAATTGAGAAAGAGACTCGGATGCTAGCCGACAAACTCATCGTGGCCGTGTCCATCGGCGCGGCCTGTTTCGCAGGCGGGATCGAGGTTGGGCAGGAACAACAGAAAGCCGCGCTGGCTACCCATTGCGAGCCACAACGAGGCGAGAAGCTCTCGGTAGTGGTTCAGCACCCGGATCGAGTCGAGTGCATCTATGCCTTGTTTCCAGCACGGCAAATAAAAATCAGGAGCGCATCGTGACAGACGGCGGACTCCAGTGGTGGCAACAGCATGGACAAAACGAGCAACGACTTAACGAACAAGGGAGTTACGATGTCAATAGCAACTTTGGTACTGGGCAATTCAGGCAGCGGGAAATCAACCAGTCTGCGCAATCTAGACCCGGCTCACACGATTCTGGTTCAGTGCATCAAGAAACCGCTCCCTTTTAAGGCAACTGGCTGGAAGGTTCGCCAGTCACTGAAAGATGAAGGCAACATCATCCAGACAGATGATCCTGCGCTTATCGAGAAGATCATGCGCCAGTCGCGTCATGACGTTGTTGTCATCGACGACTATCAAGCTGGGATGGTCAATTCGCTGATGAGCCGCAGCAGCGAAAAGGGATACGACAAATTCGCCGATATTGCCAAAAGCGCATGGAACATTTTCGGCGCAGCCGGAGCGCTCGCACCCCATCGCCGCGTGTACATCCTGGCCCACACCCAGACAGATGAACTCGGGAACATCCGCATGAAGACGGTAGGGAAAATGGTGGATCAGACCCTCGTCCCAGAAGGCTATTTCACCATCGTACTGCGAACCGAAATCATCAATGGCAATTACCTGTTCAGCACGCAAACCAACGGACAGGACTGCTGCAAGTCGCCAGTAAATATGTTTGATGAAAAATATATACAAAATGACCTGAAATACGTTGATGAGTCGATAGTTAAGTTCTATGAGTTATCGGAGGCAGGATGAACGGCGTTAAATAAGATTTGACTGGCATGGCGTTTGGGAAATTAACCGTGTTGCGCATTGGAGAAAAGCGCGGCGTCAATTACCACTGGATATGTCAGTGCGCATGCGGCAGTGAAGCCAGTATTCGCGGCTCTGCATTGCGCCACGGAGAAGCTCTGTCATGTGGCTGCTTGCGCAAAGAGAGAGCCATAAAAGCAAACACAACGCACGGTAAAAGTAAGGACGGAGCGTATTCGTCGTGGCAATCCATGATGCACCGCTGCTATGACAAGTCACATGATCAATACCATCGTTATGGCGGAAACGGAGTCATTGTTTGCGACCGCTGGCATGACTTTTCTTCATTCTTCGAAGACATGGGAAGCCGCCCTTATGGAAAGACCATTGATCGCAAAAACTCAGAAGGCAATTACGAGCCAAATAACTGCCGATGGGCAACAAAGAAAGAGCAAGCAAATAACCGAACAAACAACAAGCCAATTTCATTTAACGGGCGAGAAATGAATGTGCGTGACTGGGGTGATCTGCTTGGAATTCCGTGGCAAACGATTTACAGCCGATTGCGTGCCGGCTGGCCTGTTGGGCGCGCATTGACAACCATTTAACCAAGGAGCAACGAATGCTGACTTTCGATTCGACAACCGCGCGACAGGCTGATCAGATCAGTTCTGCCATCACCGAAACCGGGAAGTACGTGGGCACCATCACCCGAGCCGAGAAACTGTTATCGCCGAAGGGAACACAAGGTCTTGGCCTGTCGTTCAAAACGGATAACGAAGAAACAGCCGACTATCTAGACCTTTACACCATCAATGCATCTGGTGAGTCACTGCCGAGCATGAAGGTCGTTCAGGCAATTCTCGGCTGCCTCGGGCTACGTCAGGCCACGGATGGAAAGATCAACTGCGAGAAGTACAACAGGGATTCAAAGCGACGCGAGTCGACAACAGTCGATGGCTACCCGGAACTGATGGGACGGCGTATCGGCCTGCTGTTGCAACGGGAGTTATCTACCAACAACAAGACCGGTACCGACGTTGAACGAATGATCGTGGTTGGCGTGTTCCAGCACGATACCGAGCTTACCGTGTCAGAGATTCTTGCGCGTAAGACGACGCCTGAAAAACTAACCAAGATGGTGCAACAGTTGGCCAGCCGACCTGTGCGCGACAGTCGCAAACATGGCGTATCAGCACAATCACCTGGCAACAGCAACACCACCGGCAGCGGATTCGATGATTTTGCTGACGACATCCCATTCTGAACTAGGACTGTGAAATGACAATCCTGACTCTCGATATAGAAACACGCCCATGTGATGATCCGGCGTTGATCGAGGAAATTATTTCTTTAGTCAGTCCGCCGCGCACCATCACGAGAACAGAGAGCATTGCGGCATGGTGGAAGGAGAATGGTGAAGCGGCCAAACAAGAAGCCGTTGCCAGGACATCATTCGACGGCACCTATGGCCGCATATGCTGCATCGGTTACGCCTTCGACGACAGCCCGGCAGAAGCCCACTGCGGCGAGGAGGATATTGTCATACGCAAATTCTTCCTCGACGTGACGGAGGCGGCCATGGTCAAACATTATGACGCGCCAGTAAAAGTTCACACCATCGTCGGCCACAATGTTTCCGCATTCGATTTGCGCTTCCTGTGGCAACGCGCCGTCATCCTCGGCATTCCGCGTCCGCAGTCAATCCCATGGCAGGCGAAGCCATGGGAATTGCAGGACACGATGGTTATGTGGAATCCAGACCGTGAAAAACGCATCAGTCTGGACAGGCTATGCAAGGTACTAGGCATCAAGTCTCCGAAAGGCGATCTTGACGGCAGCAAGATTGCTCAAGCATGGGCCGATGGCCGACATGACGACATCGCCCATTACTGTAAGGCCGATGTCGACGCTACTCGCGCATGCTGGCAGAAGTTGACATGAGCGCAGTTCTGACATTGATGTCCAAGCCGCCACTCCTGCTCGATGACATGCGCAAAGAATTTGCGACATTCCTGTCGGCCGACACAGCGGGCCGCTGGAGGATGGATGCCGCCCTCGCCCACGTCGTCAAACTGGCGTTCGAGTCTGGTATTGCTGCTGGGAAAGCGAGCGTGAGCGGCCATATCAGTGAACTCGAAACCGAAAATCTCGACATGCGCGCACGGCTGGACAAGGTGCGGATTTTGAACATCCTCAACCAACATGCGGCACCG
>CAZHVZ010000123.1:8211-8557 GCA_964536245.1 uncultured Rhodocyclaceae bacterium | reverse complement strand
TCACATCAACTGGTACAACACCTTCCAGTTTGCCCACGCGTACGCCCGTGGCGAAGGCATGAAGCACTACACCGAAATGGTGCAGGAACCTGAATTCGCCGCCCGCGACAAGGGTTACACCTTCGTCTCGCACCAGCAGGAAGTCGGCGCTGGCTACTTTGATGATGTGACCACCGTGATCCAGGGTGGGTCTTCGTCGGTGAAGGCGTTGACCGGCTCGACCGAAGAAGAGCAGTTCCACTGATCTTTGCCGCTGCATGCCAAGGGCCGTGCTTCCGCGAGGAAGACGGCCTTTTTTCTGTGGCGACCATCACGCAATCTGGAGTTAAAATCCCGGGCAAACCCT
>CAZHVZ010000123.1:6215-8201 GCA_964536245.1 uncultured Rhodocyclaceae bacterium | reverse complement strand
AACTACACCGGCAACATTCTCAAGCGAATAAGGCCGTAGTCCGCGCGCCTTGGGCGCAGGTAGCTACCAAATTCGAAAAAGCGCGGGCATGTCCGCGCTTTTTTCTTTCTCGGAACTCCTTTCCTCGAACACACCATGATTCAAATTTCGCTCCCGGATGGTTCTCAACGTGAATTTTCTGGTCCCGTGACTGTCGCTGAAGTGGCGAGTTCCATTGGCGCCGGGCTTGCCAAGGCCGCATTGGCTGGGAAGGTCGATGGCCGGGTGGTCGATACCAGCTTCCGGATCGAGGGCAACAGCGCACTGTCGATCATCACGGCCAAGGACCCGGATGGCTTGGAGGTGATCCGCCATTCGACGGCGCATCTGCTGGCCTACGCGGTCAAAGAACTGTTTCCGGAAGCGCAAGTGACGATTGGGCCCGTCATCGAACACGGCTTCTTCTACGACTTTTCCTACAAGCGCCCCTTTACGCCTGAAGACCTGGCGGCTATCGAAAAGAAGATGACCGCCTTGGCCGCGCTTGACGAACCCGTGATACGTCGGGTGCTGCCCCGCGACGAGGCTGTTGCGTATTTCAAGAGCCTGGGAGAGCACTACAAGGCCGAAATCATTGAAAGCATTCCGGCTGATCAGGACGTTTCCCTCTACCGTGAAGGCAAGTTTGAAGATCTCTGCCGGGGGCCTCACGTGCCGAGCACCGGCAAGCTCAAGCATTTCAAACTGATGAAAGTAGCCGGCGCCTACTGGCGTGGCGACCACAAGAACGAAATGTTGCAGCGGATCTACGGTACTGCGTGGGCTACCAAGGAGGAGTTGCAGCAGTACCTGACCATGCTGGAGGAGGCCGAAAAACGTGACCATCGCAAGTTGGGACGCGAGTTGGACCTCTTCCACATCGACGATCACTCGCCCGGCACCGTTTTCTGGCATCCCAAGGGTTGGACGGTTTGGCAGGAAGTTGAGCAGTACATGCGCCGTGTTTACCGGGACAACGGTTACCTGGAGGTCAAAGGGCCGCAGATCCTGGATGCTTCGCTCTGGGAAAAGACAGGGCACTGGGACAAGTACCGGGAAAACATGTTCACCACGGAGTCGGAAAAGCGTGACTATGCGCTGAAGCCAATGAACTGCCCTGGACATATCCTGATCTACAAGCAGGGCATCAAGAGTTATCGGGATTTGCCGCTTCGATTCGGTGAGTTTGGCAACTGCCATCGCAATGAGCCCTCCGGTGGGCTGCATGGGATCATGCGGGTGCGTGCGTTCACGCAGGACGATGGCCACATTTTTTGCACGGAAGACCAGATTCAAGCCGAGTGCGTGGCCTTCACCACGTTGTTGCAAAAGGTGTACCGGGATTTCGGCTTTACCGAGATCATCTACAAGTTGGCAACGCGTCCGGAAAAGCGCATTGGAACCGAAGAAAGCTGGGACAAGGCTGAGCAGGCGCTGGCTGCTGGGCTGAAGGCATCGGGTTGTGACTTTGAGTTGTCGCCGGGCGAGGGCGCGTTCTACGGCCCGAAAATTGAATACACCCTGAAAGACGCATTGGGCCGGCAGTGGCAATGTGGCACGATGCAGGTTGATCCCAACATGCCGGAGCGCCTGGACGCAGAGTTCGTGGGCGAAGACGGGGCACGCCACAGGCCCATCATGCTGCACCGTGCCATCGTGGGAAGCCTGGAGCGGTTCATCGGCATTTTGATCGAGCAACATTCCGGCGCTTTGCCTGCCTGGCTCGCGCCGGTGCAGGTGACGGTGCTCAATATCACCGATTCTCAAGTGGATTACTGTGGTGAAATAGTCAAAACGCTGAGAAATCAAGGGCTTAGAGTGGGGCTCGACCTGAGAAACGAGAAAATTACGTATAAAATACGTGAGCATTCGTTGCAAAAGCTTCCTTACATCCTCGTTGTTGGCGACAAGGAGAAGGCGGCTGGAGTCGTGGCCGTGCGCGCCCGCGGAAACAAAGACCTCGGGGTA
>CAZHVZ010000123.1:0-5997 GCA_964536245.1 uncultured Rhodocyclaceae bacterium | reverse complement strand
CGTGAAGAGCGCAAGCACCGCTTGAATCGGGAAATCATGGCCCCTGAAGTCCGCCTGTCTGGCCCGGACAACGAGCCGCTTGGAATCGTAAGCCTCATGGAGGCGTTGCGCATGGCGGGAGAGCTTGACGTGGACCTGGTTGAGATTTCCGCCGTTGCGAATCCGCCGGTCTGCCGTTTGATGGATTACGGCAAGTTCAAGTATCAAGATCAAGGAGGTCAAGTTCCGGCCTGGGACCGATGATGGCGATTACAACATCAAGATGCGCAACATCAGGCGTTTCCTTGCAGAAGGGGATAAATGCAAGATCACGTTGCGTTTCAGGGGGCGTGAGATCACGCACCAGGAGTTGGGGATGGCGCTGCTGAACCGGATTCGGGACGAACTGGCTGATTTGATCATCGTCGAGCAGTATCCGAAGCTTGAAGGGCGGCAAATGATCATGATGATCGCACCTGGAAAGCGCAAGGCGGCGGCCAAACCGGCTGCCGAAGTGGCGTCAGTGCCATCGGTTTGATTTTGAGGTGGCCTTAGGGCCGTCTCGGATCAGGAGTCAGCGTCATTGCTGGTTTCTGTGTCAAAGAGGCTTCTCTTTGACAAACGCAGGGAACGAAGAAAGTTGCCCTGCACAAGTGGCTCGGGGCCATCAAGGCTGCAAACAGTTTGCGGACGCCTCACGAGCACAAAAAAAGGAGCATTCACATGCCCAAAATGAAGACCAAGAGCAGCGCGAAAAAGCGCTTTCGTGTTCGTCCTGGTGGCACCGTCAAGCGCGGTCAAGCCTTCAAGCGTCACATTCTGACGAAGAAGACCACCAAGAATAAACGCCATCTGCGTGGGGCTGTCACGGTGCATGAAACCAATATGGTTTCCATGGCCCAGATGCTGCCCGGTCGTGGCATTTGATTAACGACGAACAAGGAGAACACTCATGCCTCGCGTCAAACGTGGTGTAACGGCTCGCGCCCGCCACAAAAAAGTACTCGCCCTTGCCAAGGGTTTCCGTGGTCGCCGCGGTAACGTCTTCCGCATCGCCAAAGAAGCGGTGATGAAGGCTGGGCAATATGCCTATCGTGACCGCCGTACCAAAAAGCGCGTCTTCCGGCAGCTCTGGATCGCCCGTATCAATGCGGCAGCCCGCCAATGTGGTCTGACCTACAGCCAGTTTGCCAATGGGCTGAAGAAAGCCAACATTGAAATCGATCGGAAGGTGCTGAGTGATATCGCCGTGCATGACATGGCGGCTTTCGCTGGCATTGTGGAGCAAGTTAAAGCAAAACTGGCCGCTTGATTCAAGCGGCTTAGGAGCCGGGGTCAGATCCTGAGTTTCCGCTGAAGCACTTGGGTGCGGGAGCGGTGAACTAGGGACTGGCCCCATTTTCTTGGGCTGGAGCGAACACGAACTCCGGCCCTTTCGTCGTCAAGAGAAACTATGAACGAACTCGACGAACTGGTTGATAGTGCACGTGCAGACTTTGCACAGGCTTCGACTCCGGCTGAACTGGAAAACGCCAAGGCCAAGTATATTGGCAAGTCCGGTCGCTTGACCGATCTGATGAAGGGACTGTCGGCGCTCAGCGTGGAAGAAAAGAAGAGCACGGGCGCAGGCATAAACATGGCCAAGCAAGCGATCGAGGCCGCACTTGGTGATCGTCGGCAGGCACTTGCGGATATTGATCTGGAGTTACAACTGAGGGCCGAAGCCTTGGATGTCACCCTGCCAGGGCGTCGGCGTGGACAGGGCGGATTGCATCCCGTCTCGTTGACGATGGAACGCATTGAGTTGATTTTCGGATCGATGGGCTTCGAGGTGGCCCAGGGGCCGGAAATCGAGACAGACTGGTTTAATTTCACTGCCCTGAACACCCCGGAAGATCATCCTGCGCGCTCAATGCACGATACCTTCTATGTTGAAGGCGGGCCCCAGGGAGCGCCGAATCTGCTGCGGACCCATACCAGCCCGGTGCAGGTACGTCACGCCTTGCAGCATGTCAGGCAGCACAAAGACAAGATGGATGCTGGCCTGTCGATGCCGGAAATCCGCGTAATCGCTCCCGGCCGCACTTATCGAGTGGACAGCGATGCGACCCATTCGCCCATGTTCCATCAGTGCGAGGGATTGTGGATTGGCGAAAACGTGAGCTTCAAGGATCTCAAGGTCGTATTTACCGACTTCTGCCGGACATTTTTCGAGTCGGACGACCTGGCACTGCGGTTTCGGCCCAGCTTCTTCCCGTTCACGGAGCCGAGTGCTGAGATCGACATTCAGTTTCCTTCGGGCCCTCTTGCCGCGCGTTGGCTGGAGGTGGCGGGGTCCGGGCAAGTACACCCGAATGTGGTGAGAAACATGGGCCTGGATCCAGAACGTTTTATCGGATTTGCTTTTGGCATGGGGCTTGATCGGTTCACGATGCTTCGCTATGGCGTGAACGACCTGCGCCTGTTCTTCGATGGCGATATCCGCTTCCTCAGTCAATTTCAATAAGGCCTTGCGTATGCCCTTGTTGGCACGCTAAGAGCTGTTCATTGCCAATCTAGAACTATCCATGCAATTTCCTGAATCCTGGCTGCGCGAGTTTTGTAATCCGCCGCTTACCACCCAACAGTTGGCTGACACCCTGACCATGGCCGGACTGGAAGTCGAGCAGCTTGATCCAGTGGCGCCACCATTCAGTGGCGTGGTCGTGGGTCAAATCCAGTCGATAGAACAGCACCCCAACGCTGATAGGCTGAGAGTCTGTCAGGTTGACGCCGGGCTCGACCGCATGCTGAACATTGTGTGTGGCGCCCCAAACGCACGGGCTGGTATCAAGATCCCTTGCGCGATCATCGGCGCGAATCTTCCACCTGGCGAGGATGGCAAGCCCTTCCGTATTCAACTGGGCAAGCTTCGAGGCGTTGAGAGTCAAGGGATGTTGTGCTCGTCCAGAGAACTTCGCCTTTCGGATGATCATGGAGGGCTCCTTGAACTTCCGGATGATGCGCCGGTCGGAGGAGACATTCGGCGGTATTTGAATCTGGACGACACGCTCTTCACATTGAAACTCACGCCGAATCTCGCGCATTGTCTGAGCGTCTTTGGAATCGCGCGCGAGGTGTCGGCGTTGACCGGCGCAGCCTTGAATACGCCCGCATTCAAGCCTTCGCGGTTGATGCATGGCGACAGGCTACCGGTCACTATCAGTGCCCCTGACCTTTGTGGGCGGTTTTCGGGCCGAATTATCCGGAACGTGAACGCCAAGGCAAAGACCCCGTTCTGGATGGTCGAACGTTTGGCCCGTTGCGGGCAACGAAGCGTCGCTCCGCTGGTGGACATTTCGAACTATGTAATGTTCGAACTGGGCCGACCCTCCCACATATTCGATCTACAACGCCTACATGGTGGACTTGATGTGCGCTGGGGGCGATCTGGCGAGACGCTCAAACTGCTCAATGGCAATACGGTTAAGGTGGATTCATCCGTGGGTGTGATCGCCGATGACGAGCAAGTCGAATCGCTGGCAGGAATCATGGGAGGTGACTCAACTGCGGTATCGGACCAGACACAGCATGTTTATGTTGAAGCGGCATTCTGGTGGCCCCAGGCGGTTGCCGGGCGGTCGCGACGTTTCAATTTTTCAACGGATGCCGGCCATCGGTTTGAGCGCGGTGTTGATCCAAGCCTGACTGTTGAGCATATCGAACGGATCACTGAATTGATCGTTTCCGTCTGCGGCGGCGAGCCGGGCCCGATTGATGACCAGGCGCCTAACGTGCCTCCGCGCCCGGCGGTGACGATGCGCGTCTCCAGAGCCAGCAGAGTCATCGGGATGCCTCTCACTCGTCAACTGTGCGCCGATACTTTGAAAGGTTTGGGTCTCGAGGTGACCCTTGGCGACGACACCGTAACCGTGGTGCCGCCTTCGTATCGGTTCGACTTGCAACTTGAAGAGGATCTGATCGAGGAAGTGGTGCGCCTTGTCGGCTACGACAAGCTTCCGACCACGCCGCCGTTGGGCCCGATCATCCCCAAACTCCTTTCCGAGTCGAAGCGCGGACCCTTTGTCGCTCGCCGCGTGCTTGCCGGCATGGGCTATCAGGAAACGATCAACTTCAGTTTTGTAAACGACGACTGGGAGCGTGACCTCGCAGGCAATTCAGCGCCCATCCGGTTGGTCAATCCGATTGCCAGTCAAATGAGCGTGATGCGCTCGTCATTGCTGGGCTCGCTGCTCCAGGTGTTGAAGTTCAATACTGACCGCCGAGCGGATCGCGTACGGGTCTTCGAAATTGGGCGGGTCTTCTTGCGAGACTCGTCGGTTGAGAGCACAGAAGCATCAGTTGCCGGATTCGGCCAGCCCATGCGTGTTGCGGGCATTGCCTACGGAGCGGCTGACCAGCAGCAATGGGGTTTGAAAGCGAGGCCGGTGGACTTCTTTGATATCAAAGGTGACGTGGAAGCATTGATCGCACCGCGAAAGGCGGTCTTTGAGCCCGCTGAGCATCCGGCCATGCATCCTGGGCGCTGCGCAAGGGTCCTTGTCGGCGGCGTACCTGTGGGATTTGTCGGTGAGTTGCATCCTCGCTGGCGGCAGCGGTGGGAATTCGCAGCCGCTCCTCTGATGTTTGAGCTGGATTTCGATTGCGTCCTCGAGCGCGAAATCCCCAGGTTCGGTTCAGTTTCACGACATCAGTCCGTTGAGCGAGATCTCGCAGTCGTGGTACATGAGCGCGTGACCCATGCTGCCTTGATGAATTCTGTTTGGTCGGCGCAGACTGGCGGATTGCTCAGGGATGCGGTGCTCTTTGATGTGTACCGGGGCAAGCCGGGCGAGCGCCTCGATTCGTCAGGCAATCCGGTGGCTGGTCAGGACCTGGCGGAAAAGAGTCTCGCCATCCGCTTGCGGTTCAACAGCGATGAGGCAACACTGACCGAACCGCAAATCGACAACGCCATGAAGGCGATCATTGATTCACTGGCTACTGGTTCGGGCGCGCGATTGCGCGGTTAGGTCGCCGGGAGCCGGCCTGTCACTTCATCGTTTGAAATTCTCAAGAGGAAGCTATGGATTTGTCCTTTGAAAGCATGGAGACACCCGCGCTGACCAAAGCTCAACTTGCTGAGTTGCTGTTTGAGCAGATCGGGCTGAACAAACGGGAATCGAAAGACATGATTGAAGCTTTCTTTGACCTGATTTCGGATAGCCTGGTCGAGGGGCATGATGTGCGAATTTCCGGATTTGGCAATTTTCAGATCCGGACCAAAGCTCCGCGACCCGGACGAAATCCACGAACGGGAGAATCCATCCCCATCGAAGCCCGCCGGGTTGCAACATTTCATGCCAGCCACAAGCTGAAGGACCAGATTCAGGGAGATGCCAATTAGTGCTGGTGAGTTGGCTTTTTTTTCAGTGAAGGGCGCGGAATGCATGGCTTCCGCTGGCCAGTTGGAGTAATCTCGCAGCTTTCCCGAGAAGTACATTGATTTTCATGGAGAAAGCGCTCCCCCCCATTCCGGCAAAACGTTACTTCACCATTGGTGAAGTCGGGGATTTGTGTGGCGTCAAGCCTCATGTGCTCCGCTATTGGGAGCAGGAGTTCACGCAGTTGCGACCCATGAAGCGACGGGGAAACCGGCGCTACTATCAGCACCATGAGGTCCTGATGATTCGTCGGATCAGGGACTTGTTGTATGAACAGGGTTTCACCATCAGCGGCGCGAGGAACCGCCTTCAGGAATTGAGCCAAGCGGATCGGGAACAACGCCGTGATAGCGATGGGGCGTTTCCCGCTGTCGACGGGCTTGAAGGTGAGAGTTCCGGACTCGATGATTTCGATGACAGCCGTCCCCACGGGGAGGATGGTTCTAACGTGAAAAATCTCCAGTTCATCAGGCGGGAACTGTTCGAAATCAGAGAGTTGCTTTCCGGGATTCGCCTTTAGGCACGCTATAATTCGAAGCTTGTCGGCGTGTAGCGCAGCCTGGTAGCGCACTTGCATGGGGTGCAAGGGGTCGCG
>CAZHVZ010000122.1:0-8703 GCA_964536245.1 uncultured Rhodocyclaceae bacterium | reverse complement strand
AAATCTGCGGCGTCGTCGATCGGATGCGCCACCGTAGCGATGGCAGCACCGCTGCCGGCCAGCTGCTGCGCCGTGCGGGCGATCACTTCCGGCTCGATGAGCGGCTCGTCGCCCTGCACATTGACCACCAGGGTATCGTCGCTCCAGCCGGACAGGGCCACCACCTCGGCCAGCCGGTCGGTGCCGGTGGGATGGTCGGCCCGGGTCATGAGCACCTTCAGCCCGTGCCGCTCGGCGGCAGCACGGACCTCCGGATGATCGGTGGCCACCACCACCTCGTCCGCCCCGGAAAGGAGCGCCCGTTCCGCCACCCGCACGACCATCGGCCTGCCCCCCAGATCGAGCAGAGGCTTGGCCGGCAAGCGGCTGGATGCGTAGCGGGCCGGAATGACGACCTTGAAGCCCATCAGGCGTCCGGCGGCAGCTGCCGGGCCTCGTCTTCAAGCATGATGGGAATGTCGTCCCGAATCGGAAAAGCCAGTTTGCAGGGTTTGCACACCAGTTCCTGCTCCGCCTTGCGGTATTCGAGATTGGCCTTGCAAATGGGGCAGACCAGAATATCAAGCAACCTTGCGTCCACGAATTTTCTCCAGAATAGTTTCCATCAGCGCCGCATCGACCTCGGCCTCAACCGGCAGGACCCAGGCGTCGCCCGTAATCAGTCCGGCGCATTTTACTGCATCCTTCTCGGTCATCAGCAGCACGCCCCCTTCAGCAAAAGCCAGGTCCGCCGCCGAATAGGCGTGATGATCAGGGAAGGGATGGCGATCAAAAACCAGCCCGAGACTGCCCAGGGTGGCGAAAAATCGCTCCGGGTCGCCGATCCCGGCCAGGGCATGAAGATTTCGTCCGGACAGTGCAGCAGCCTGACAGGTCAGCCCCGGATCACTCAAGCGGTAAAAACTGCCCGGCCGCAACCTCATTGCATAACCTGGCGCCGAAAACACCGGCAGGGCATCCCTGGCCAAACCGTTCAGCACCACGGCGTCAACCCGGGCCAGACGGTTCGGGGGCTCGCGCAACGGCCCTAGCGGCAGACGCCAGCCGTTACCGGCTGCGCGCAGGTCAAACACGGCAATTTCCACATCACGGGCCAGGGCGTAGTGCTGCAAGCCGTCATCACAGAGCAGGACATTGACCTCCGGATGGGCCTGCAACAATGCCCGCCCGACCACCGCCCGCTGCCGCCCGACCCAAACCGGAACACCACTGCGGCGGGCGAGCAGCAGCGGCTCGTCGCCGACATCGGAAGCCACGGAATCCGGCGTCACGGCACGCACACCATCGTTTTGGGCACCGTAGCCCCGGCTGACGATCGCCGGCTGCCAGCCCTGCCGACGCAGGGCTTCCGCCAGCCACAGGGTGAGCGGTGTTTTGCCGGCGCCGCCGACGGTAATATTTCCCACCACCAGCACCGGCACCGGCAGACGTTCGGCCCGCAGCAGACGGCAAGCGTAGAGCAGGCGCCGGGCGCCGGAAAGCAGGCAGAAGAGCCCCCAGACGGGAACCAGAGGCAGCAATTGCAGACTGAGCCCCCGCCCGTACCAGCGGCTCTGGAGCCACTGCCGGAAGGACATCAGCGGGGCGACTGGGTGGCGAAGGAAATGTGCGGATAGCCTGCCGTCTGGGCCGCCTGCATGACATCCACGACACTTTGGTGGGTCGCCTTGGCATCGGCATTGATGACGATCACCGGATCCTGGCGGGTGCCCGCAGCCCGACGCAGGGCATCGGCAATCGATTTGATGTCGGAAGCCGGCAAGGGTGACTTGTTCACCAGAATCTGTCCGGACGGCGTCACTGCCACATCGATTTCATTGGGCTGCTCAGGCTGCTTGTTGGCTTCCGCCGTGGGCAGGTTGATTTCCAGGCCGGAAAACTTGGCATAGGTGGTCGTCAGCATCAGAAAGATGATGATCACCAAAAGCACGTCAATCATCGGAATCAGGTTGATTTCCGGTTCTTCCCGAGTGCGACCGCGCTGAAAATTCATGGTGCCTCCCCGAGCAAAAAGCAGGAGCCCCGGCGGGCATAGCACATCGGGAATGCGTACGTCGGCGAGCGGGAGGCCGAAGCCCCGTTTGCGGCCAACCGCATTCCATACCCCACCATAGTCGTCATGGAAACTTGCTTCCTGCCCATGGCTTACTTCCGCTCGCCGTGCATGTATTCCACCAGCTTGATGGCCTGCTGCTCCATTTCGACCACCAGACCATCGACCAGAGCCCGGAAATGGCGCCAGAAGATCATGCTCGGAATGGCAATCACCAGACCAAAACCGGTGTTGTACAAGGCGACGGAAATACCGTGTGCCAATTGCATGGGATTGGCGCCGGTCGGTGACTGGGAGCCAAAAATCTCGATCATCCCGACCACCGTGCCGAACAGCCCCATCAGCGGGCTGATCGAGGCAATCGTGCCGAGCGTGGTCAGATAACGGCCAAGTTCGTGAGCGACGGCGTTTCCGGCCTCTTCGATGGACTCTTTCATGATCTCGCGCGGCGCATTGGCATTGCGCAGCCCGGCCGCCAGAACGCGACCGAGAGGAGAATGCCGCTCGAGGTCATCCAGCAGCTTGTCGTTATTGCCGCCCTGGCGGAAATCCCCCACTGCCCGCTGCAACAAGCCCGGAGGAACAACCTTGACACGACGCAACGCCACCAGACGCTCGATAATGAGCGCCACGGCAACAATTGAAGCAAAAAGCAAAGGCCAGATGGGCCAACCCGCAGCCTGAACGATGGCGAACACGGCAATTCCCCGCTTGAATGACAGCCGGTGATTTTGCCCTTCGCAGGGCCGCAGGGCAAGCCCCATCCATTCCGGCAGCACGGATCCAGCCTTGGCCCCTTATCCCCAAAAGCTGTGGATAAGCTTGTGGACGGGCTGTAGTCAGTGACGGTAAACCACCGCCCAGACAGGATTTTTGACACTTTGCCAAAAAACAAGGCAGAGCGCCGCGAGGCGCCGGCCAGCCCGCCGTGACACCGGGCGGGATGCGATGGCGCCGGCCACACAAGATACAATCCAGCCATGTCAGCTCAATTTTCTCCCCCTTCCGCCAATACCCTGAGCGTATCCGGCCTCAATCGCCTGGTGCGGGACTGCCTCGAATCCGCCTTTCCCCTTACCTGGGTCAGCGGGGAAATTTCCAACCTGACCTATGCCGCTTCCGGCCACGTCTATTTTTCCCTCAAGGATGACGGCGCCCAGGTACGTTGTGTGATGTGGCGCAACCGGGCGCAATTGCTGGGCTGGCGCCTGGAAAACGGGCAAAAAATTGATGCCCGGTCCCTGGTTTCCTTCTACGAGCCTCGAGGCGAGTTCCAGCTTAATGTGGAAAGCATCCGGCGCACCGGGCAGGGTGACCTGTTTGAGCGCTTCCTGAAACTCAAGGCCAAGCTCGAAGGCGAAGGACTCTTTGCCCCGGAAATCAAGCGCCCGCTCCCCCCCTTCCCCCGCCGGATTGCCCTCGTCACCAGTATCCAGGCCGCTGCCCTGCGCGATGTACTCGCCACCCTGCAACGCCGTGCGCCGCACATCGCGATCACCCTCTACCCGACACCGGTACAAGGCGATGGCGCCGCCGCCAGGATTGCCGAAGCATTGTGCGCTGCCGACCGGGGCGACAACGATCTCATCATTCTCTGTCGGGGTGGCGGCAGCATTGAAGACCTCTGGTCCTTTAACGAGGAAGCCGTTGCCTACGCCATCCGCCAGAGCAGCACCCCCGTCGTCAGCGGTGTCGGGCATGAAACCGACTTCACCATTGCCGATTTTGCCGCCGACCTGCGGGCGCCCACCCCGACGGCTGCGGCGGAGCTTGCCAGCCCTGACCGCAATGCCCTCGCGAACCGCCTCAGCGAACTCCATCGCCGGTTAAGCTGGCGCAGCAGCCAGCAGCTGGCTGCCCGGACCCAGCACCTGGATCACCTGACCAGCCGCCTGACCCATCCGGCAGAACGCCTGCGCCAACAAAGGGAGGCTCTGGAACTGCTGGGTAACCGCCTGCATCGGGCTGTGCGGCAAGAAATTCAAAGCCGGCACTACCGCCGTGAACTTCTTGCCCAACGCCTGCAAACGGTCCGCCCAAAACTCTCGGAGGCTGGCCGCAGCCTTGCAATGCTGGCGCAAACCCTATCCCGTGCGATGCAAAGGGAACTTTCTGCCCGGCACACCCGACTAAGCACGGCCACGACCAGTCTCAACCAACTGAATCCCCATGCCGTACTGGCCCGGGGCTACACCCTGGCCCTTGGCCCGGATGGAAGAGCGGTACGCGATGCTTCCCGGCTCAACACCGGTGATGCCCTGCAACTCAGTTTCGCCCACGGCAGTGCCGAGGTCCGGGTCGACCGTATTGTCACCCCGGATAGCGGCCAATAGAGTTTCTGCTTTAACAAACCAACAACGGAGAAAACCATGGAACATCAACTACCCGCCCTGCCTTTCGCCAAGGACGCCCTGGCCCCCCACATGTCGGCTGAAACCTTTGACTACCACTACGCCAAGCACCACCAGGCCTACATCACCAACCTCAACAACCTGATCAAGGGCACCGAGTACGAAGCGCTTGACCTCGAAGCCATCGTCAAGAAGGCTCCGGCTGGCGGCGTTTACAACAATGCCGCCCAGGTCTGGAACCACAGCTTCTTCTGGAACTGCCTCAAGCCGAACGGCGGCGGCGCTCCCGCTGGCGCGCTGGCCGCTGCCATTGACGCCAAGTGGGGCTCCCTGGACGCTTTCAAGACTGCCTTCCAGACCTCCGCCGTCGGCAACTTTGGCTCCGGCTGGACCTGGCTGGTGAAGAAGGCCGATGGCTCGGTCGACATCGTCAACATGGGCGCTGCCGGCACCCCGCTGACCACCGGTGACAAGGCCCTGCTTTGCGTCGATGTCTGGGAACACGCCTACTACATCGACTACCGCAACATGCGTCCGAAATTTGTGGAAACCTTCCTCAACAGCCTGGTGAACTGGTCTTTCGCCGAAGCCAACTTCGCCTGATCACTATCCGCTCCGGCGCATCGCCTTCGGCCATTCGGTCTGCGGTGCGCCAAAAAGGCACCGCCGCGTCTGGCGGTGCCTTTTTTTCGTTCGGCGGCCCAGGCCAATAGTCCTCGACGGTGCGCTGTGAGAAACTAGCGCGAATCTCTCCAGGTATCTCTCTCGTTTCGACAGGAAAGGCCAACCATCATGAAAAAACACTGCCTGACCCTCGCTCTGCTCTGTTTCACCGCCACCGCATCCATGGATGTTCTTGCCAAAAGCAGCCGTAGCCACTCGAGCTCTTCGTCTCACGCCTCCAGCCATGCCAGCGATACGGCAGGAAGCGTCGCTGGCGGCGTTGCCGGCGGCGCAGCGAGAGCCGTGGTCTCCAGTACGCGGAACAAAGATGGCACAACCGGCAGCACGAGCTCCGGCAATACGGCCATGGATACCGGCAGTGCAACGGCGACGGGCAGCCCCTCAACAAGCATGACCGATGCCGACTCTGCCAGGCGTGTCGAGGAAGCGGCCGCCGAGGCTGCCCGCCAGGTAAAGGCGGAAGAAATGGCGAGGGCTGCCGCCGAAGAGAAAAGACGCCGCGAGGAAGAGGCCAAAGAACAGGCCCGGCAAATCGCCATTGCCGAACAGAAAAAACGCCAGGCCGCCTGGGAAGCCCGCTGCAACCTGCAACCGGTGATGACCGATGCGGAAATCAACACCTGCAAGGAAGTGTGGAGCAAGCCGGTTCCCAAAGGCTGGAACATGTCAGCCGCCTTCAACTGACCGCCTTCTGATGAGCGCCAGTCATTCGCCTCTGGGCAAGGCCACCGAATACCAGAGCCACTACGCCCCGCAACTCCTGTTCCCGATTTCCCGCCAGACCAAACGCGATGAACTGGGAATTGCCGCTGACGCCCTGCCCTTTGTCGGCGAGGACCTGTGGAACGCTTACGAACTCTCCTGGCTCAATCCGAAGGGCAAGCCGGTCGTCGCCGTCGGCAGCTTCCGGGTGCCGGCAGACAGCCCGAATCTGGTGGAATCCAAGTCCTTCAAGCTGTACCTGAACTCCTTCAACCAGACGCCCTTTGCCGACCCGGAAAGTGTGCGGTCCACCCTGGTCAAGGACTTGTCCGCCGCAGCCGGCAGCCCGGTCGAAGCGGTACTCGCGCCGCTGGATCAGCAACCCGGCGCCAGCATCGCCTATCCGGAAGGCGTTTTGCTCGACCATCTCGACATCGCCTGCACGGATTACCAGCCGGCGCCCCACCTGCTGACCGTGAACGACCAGGCACGGCGGACGGAAGAAACCCTGTATTCCCACCTGCTCAAATCCAACTGTCTGGTGACCGGGCAGCCCGACTGGGCGATGGTGGTCATCCGCTACCGGGGGCATCCCATCGACCGGGCGGGGCTGCTGCGCTACATCGTGTCTTTCCGCAACCACAACGAATTCCACGAGCAGTGCGTGGAGCGCATTTTTACCGACATTCTGCGTCGCTGCCAGCCGGA
This sequence comes from uncultured Rhodocyclaceae bacterium, assembly GCA_964536245.1. GTDB lineage: Bacteria > Pseudomonadota > Gammaproteobacteria > Burkholderiales > Rhodocyclaceae > CAZHVZ01. The sequence continues at coordinate 2,205 of CAZHVZ010000122.1, read as the reverse complement.
ATCCCTGGCCGTCAGCGCACGCTATACCCGACGCGGCGGCCTGGACATCAACCCCTGCCGCAGCACCGGTGAGTTCCCTCCGGCGGAAAACATCAGGGAAGTGCGCCAATAGCCGGCAGAAAAACCTCCGTCACCAGCACCCGTTGCTGCCCGAGGCGATGCATTGAGCGCCTCGCCCAAAGGTGGCGCAGCGGGGGCAGATTGGCCGCTGCGACGGCTCTCTGAAAAAGCGGGTGGCGCGAATCCAGCCGCCGCACTTCAATGGCTTCGCGCAGGAATCCGGGGTAAGCAAATAGCAGCGATCCCAGGGAACGGCTTCCCAGGCGGGCCAGCCAGCAGGACAGGCGCCCTCTCGGCCAGAGCGGCAAAGCGGTATGGGCAAAAATCACCGGCTTTCCATCGCACTCCAGCAACACTTCCCGCAACCGGAACATCTGCCCGGAGCATCCGGCAAAAAGCCGCGACTCGTCAGCGGTTGGCGCCCCCAGGCGCTGCCCCAGCAGGCGAACGCGAAACGACCGGCTCTGTCTTTGGCAACGGGCGGTCAAGGAATCCGGCTCGGTCAGCCAGCTGACCAGGGGACGATTCGACTCCGTTCGCAAAAAGCGCCTGCGCCAGGCTCCGGCCTTCTTCATTATTGCGGGGCCGGCGCCCGTTCAATCCCGTTCAGCCGGGTCCCGGCCTTGATCCCCTTCTGGGCAAACCAGCCAATATTCATTTCCAGGGCATAGCGGGCCGGCTTGGCCGCGCAGTGGTTGTCTTCGGTATGCGGCTGCATGTCCTCGATATTGAGGATGCGGCCTTCCTCATCGAGAAACGCCACCGACAGGGGAATGAAGGTATTGCGCATCCACATGCAATGGGTACGCAACTGATCGAACACAAAAAGCATACCCTGCTGCGGCCCCATGGTGCGGCGATTCATCAGTCCCTGAACACGGTTTTTCTGGTCAGCCGCCACTTCCGCATCAATCCGGTAAAAACCGACAGTCAGTTCGAGGTGGGGCATCTCGGCCAAAGCCGGCCAGGCTGCCCCGAACAAGGCGACGGCCAGCGCTGACCGCAGCCACATTTTCTTCAAGATTCTCACGGCTTAATAGGCGGGGGACTTCTTGGCTTTTTTGGCCTTTTTCCCGGCTTTTTTACCTTTCTTGGCCGGCTTTTTGGCCGCCTTGTGCGCGCTGGCGTGTTTTTTGCCGTGCTTGGCAGTGTGCTTCCTGGCTTTGGGCGCGGGATAAGAGGTGCTCACCACGCTTGCCGTCGGATCCTCGGCGGCACGCGGGGCTGCATCGGCCAGCATGGCGGTGGAGGCAAAAGCCAGGGCGGTCAAAAAACTCAAAAACTTCTTCATTCACAGTCTCCAGTCAGAGTAATCAATCAAACAAAATCATTGTACCCGCCATCCAGCTGGCGCCACGCCCCCGATGCCAGCCCGGCCAGGGTGACCCGACCGACGGCGCTGCGAATGAGACGCAGGGTAGGATAGCCGATAGCCGCTGTCATGCGTCGGACCTGGCGATTTTTCCCCTCTGCAATGCGGATTTCCAGCCAGGAAGTCGGTATCGATTTGCGAAAACGTACCGCCGGATCGCGCTGCCAGAGGCCTTCAGGTTCCGCCATGCATCGGGCCTGCGCCGGTTTGGCGGTAAAGTCGGAGAGGACCACGCCGGCCCGCAGGGGCGCCAGATCGTCATCGCTCGGCTCGCCCTCGACCTGTACCCAGTAGGTTTTTTCCAGCTTGTGGCGCGGCTCGGCGATTCGGCCCTGCAACTTGCCATCATCGGTCAGGACAAGCAGCCCTTCGCTATCGGCATCCAGGCGCCCGGCCACATAGACCCCCGGCAGCGGAATGAATTCGCTGAGCGCCCGCCACTTGCCCTCCGGGGTAAATTGGCTGAGCACACCGTAAGGTTTGTTGAATAGGACAATCCTGGACACGAAAGCAGGGGGCAAAAATCGGAATGGCGGGATTTTCGCCCATTTTTGCCGCCAACCCCAACTTTCCGGCGATTCAGTGGTAGAACAAATAGGCAATCAAAATGGCGCCCACCAGCCCGACGGCATCGGCAATCAGGCCGCAGGCCAGGGCATAGCGGGTCCTGGTGATATTGACGCTGCCGAAATAGACGGCGAGAACGTAAAAGGTGGTTTCCGTAGAGCCCTGGATAATTGCTGCCAGCTTGCCCTGGAAAGAATCCACCCCGT
>CAZHVZ010000121.1:0-8830 GCA_964536245.1 uncultured Rhodocyclaceae bacterium | reverse complement strand
TGCCTTCCGCCGTGGGCTACCAGCCTACCCTGGCCGAAGAAATGGGCCGTCTGCAAGAGCGTATTACCTCCACCAAGGTTGGCTCGATCACCTCCATCCAGGCCGTTTATGTGCCTGCCGATGACTTGACCGACCCGTCCCCGGCGACCACCTTCCTGCACTTGGACTCCACCGTCGTGCTGTCCCGCGACATCGCCTCCCTGGGTATCTACCCGGCGGTCGATCCGCTCGACTCCACTTCCCGTCAGCTCGACCCGCAGGTCGTTGGTGAAGAACACTACTCGGTGGCTCGTGCCGTCCAGATGACCCTTCAGAAGTACAAGGAATTGCGCGACATCATCGCCATTCTCGGTATGGACGAACTGTCTCCGGAAGACAAGCTGGCCGTGTCCCGTGCTCGCAAGATTCAGCGTTTCCTGTCCCAGCCTTTCCACGTTGCCGAAGTGTTTACCGGCTCTCCTGGCAAGTTCGTATCTCTCAAGGATACGATCAAGGGCTTCAAGGGCATCTGCGCTGGTGAATACGATCACGTTCCGGAGCAGGCGTTCTACATGGTCGGCGGTATCGAGGAAGTCATCGAGAAAGCCAAGACGCTGCAATAAGCGGCATAATCTGCCAAGTCCCCGGCTCGTGCCTTTGGTACGGGCCATCCCCGATCAGGGAGCACGGCTTTCCTGGGGGCTTGGCGATTGACTTGAAAGGAACCAGTCATGGCAATCTCTGTTCATTGTGACGTTGTGAGCGCTGAAGAGTCGATCTTCTCCGGTACCGTTGAATTCGCCGTTTTTCCTGGCGAAGCCGGCGAACTGGGCATCATGCCGCACCACACACCGCTGCTGACCCGCGTCAAGCCGGGTACCATTCGTTTGAAGGTACAGGGCAAGACCGAGTACGAGCTGGTTTATGTTTCCGGCGGCATGCTGGAAGTCCAGCCCGACATGATCACGCTGCTGGCCGACACGGCCATCCGTGCCCATGATCTGGACGAAGCCAAAGCTCTCGAAGCCAAGAAGAAGGCCGAAGAAGCGCTCGCCAACCGGCAGGCCGAGTTCGACTACGCCACGGCAGAAGCCGAATTGGCCCAAGCCATTGCTCAGCTACAGACGATTCAGCGTCTCAGGAAACACACGCACTAAGTTCGCCAGCCGGACATACAAAAGGGCAGCCATGGCTGCCCTTTTTCTTTAGCGCTGCACGCAGCCGGAGACAATTCCCTTTCAGAGCAGTCTGGCGAAACGAGTGTCCAAAGCGGCCATTCGTTCGGTCAGATCGGTGGTCTCAAGCGCAAATTGTTCGTACTCCCGCCGGAGAACAAGCATATCGCCTTCCTCCGCCAGATATTCCGATAGATTCCCGGTCAGCGCTGCCACTCTGCTACGCTGACTGACCAAGGTCTGCCGAATACTCCGGGTTACGCGCCGGGCCGGCACATCGCCAATCAATGCGGCGAGGTCATCCTCGGCGTCCCAGTGCAGGTTCCTGAATACGAAACCCAGGGTTTCCGCCAGATCGGCAGACCCGGACAAATGAGCAGAACCAAAGGCCGCCTGCCCCTCCTTGAGAAAGCGCGCCGGAAAATCTTCCGGCAAGCGGATACCCACATCCGGTGCTGCCTTGCCTTGGCCAAGGCGAAACAGGCCATCCTGCTCGATCACCAGCGACAGGGCAAGCGGTCCCCCGACCACTTGCGCCGTCCTCCCGGCAAAAGGCCGCAGGCGATCCTGCGCCCAGCTTTCAGCGGAAAGAAGGTGATTGAGCGCTTTGACCACCAAGGATGCGATCATGAGAACTATCCTGCCCTTAAGCCTGTGTCCGCAGACTCAGAATTTGTAGCCCCGGTGCAGGGCGACTACGCCCAAGGCCAAATTGAAATATTCGACTTTTTCCAGACCCGCCTGTTCCAGCATGGCTTTCAACTCCTCCTGGCCGGGATGCATACGAATCGACTCGGAAAGGTATTGATAGCTGGCGTCATCGTTGGTCACCAGTTTTCCAACCCGGGGAATGACCTGAAACGAGTAGAAATCGTAAATGGGCGCCAAGGGCTTCCAGATTTGTGAAAACTCGAGAACCAGCAAACGCCCGCCCGGACGCAGCACCCGGTACATCTCGGCCAGCGCCTTGTCCTTGTGGGTCATGTTGCGCAGACCAAAGGCCACGGTCACACAATCAAACCAGTCATCGGGAAACGGGAGCTTTTCTGCATCACACTGTGCAGCCGGTACCAGATAGCCCTTGTCCAGAAGGCGGTCACGCCCCCGCGTCAGCATGGCGTTGTTGATGTCGGTCAGCCATACCTGACCGCTTTTTCCGACCCGCTTGGCAAAAGCCAATGAAAGATCGCCTGTTCCACCGGCTACATCCAGAACGCGGGATCCTTCGCGAACTCCGCTGCGCTGGATGGTAAACGCCTTCCACAAACGATGCATGCCACCGGACATGAGGTCGTTCATCAGGTCATAGCGGCTGGCTACAGAGTCAAATACGTCGGCGACGCGACGAGCCTTTTCCCGCTCGGCCACCGACTGGTAGCCGAAATGTGTATTGTGTTCTTCCATAGGTTTTCAGTGTTGGTGCCCGCAGCCGCCCTTGGCCGCCGGTTTGGTAGTGGTATCGACATCCCGGGACAGCCCCCGCACAGCGAGCACATCGAGATATTCCTGCCACAGGGTGGCCGAGTGTTTTCCGAGGTTATAGAGCAAGTCCCAGGAATACAAACCGCTATCGTGACCATCGGAGAAGACCAGCCGCAGAGCATAGGTACCCACCGGTTCCAGCCGCTCGACCGTCACCTCCCGCTTTCCGGTCTGCAGGGTCTCCTGACCGGGCCCATGCCCCCGTGCCTCGGCAGAGGGCGTATAAACCCGGAGGAATTCGAAGCTCAGTTCGAAACGTTCTCCACTATCGTAAATCAGCTCCAGAACCCGAGACTTTTGGTGCAACCTGATGTCGGTCGGGATCGGCGTATCCTTGTCGAGGCCGGCCATATTCTTCTCCAATGCGAGAGCCGCAGTTTACTCCTTTGCCTGCCTGGAGCGGACTGCGGAAAATCAAAGATTTCCGAAACTGACTCGTTCGAAATCCACGCCTCGTTGCAGGATATTCTTCAACTTGACCTGCCAGGTCCGATTATCCGCTGTAATTTCCAGGGGGCGGCTGGCCTGATACATGCCCGCAGGAAGGACCAGCGAACCGCACTCCTTGATGGCCGGCAGGGCAGGCAACATAAAGGCGCGGACGAATTTGTCGGCATTTCCGGCATAAGCTCCCGGAAACCGGACGCCAACCCCTTGCGGCATACCGGGAAGCACCGCCACTCCGGCAATCAAGCTCCCATCACGCTCCTGCATCAGCCAGGTGACCTGAGCCAGAATGAAGTTCTCGCCATCGTGGGGGCACAGTGCAAGAACCTGCCCATGGGCCAGTTTCTGCCCCACCGAAGAACGGGTCAACCGGAAACCACTAGCTGAATGATTGACCACCTCCCAGTGGTCAACCGGATAGTCGGGCTGCTCATGAATGGTCAGATTCTGGGTGGGATCCACCTGGTCGCGGAAGGTAAACAGCGCATTGAATTCATTTCTGGAATAGGTGCTGGCTGAATCCGGCTGGGTGAATTCCTTTCCCGAAACCAGGTAGTGCATGGCCTCGAACCCCACCACCACTCGCGCCGTCCCTTCCGCCTTGAAGCGACGGAATTTGCGCAAGGCCGCCAACTGGCTCCAGGGGCGGGAAAGATCTTCGAGCAGGTGAATAACATAACCCGCCGTTTCCTCGCCCAAGCCGAGTTGGGAGGGCGTGATTTTCTGGCGCAACTGGGCCAGCATCTGGTTCATCTGTAGCGCCAAACGGCTGCTTTCCAGGCGTCTGAAGTGTTCAAGATTGGCCTGATCCGCCGAAATCGGATGCAAGGCAATATCCTTCATCAATTCAACGACAAAGGGGGCTTGCCCGAGATCCTCGCTGGGTACGGGCACCACCGAAACCAGCGGCGCCCACATGCCGGCCCAACGCCGGATCAGGTTGAGGTCCCGCACGCTATGGCTATAGGGACCGGCTACGTCAATAAGCAAGATGGTGGTGTAAGCCGCCATGCAGTGCGTGGTCTGACGCTCGTGCTCGAGACTGTCTTCGACCGGGATGACGGCGACCCCCCACTCCTCGGCTGTCGCGTAATAACCATGCAGATCGAGCCATACGCCCTCCGGCAATTCCCGCCGGGCCCGATAATGCTCCAGAATAATCATCCCGGTGTAGTACAGGCAACGCTGAAGGATGGTTGCCATCATGGCGGGATATTGCGGATTATCAGGCTCCGGCTCGTGCATCTGGGCGCACAGGGCGTAGCCTTTGCACATCTTGCGCCAGGCCTCGACCACCTGCTGGAAATAGTTTTCCTCAATTTCCCCCAGCACCAGCGGCTTGTTGTGATAGCGCCTGGCCATCTCCTCTTCAACGAAACAGAGCGGCACCCGCGCCTGCTCCAGCAAGGTGAGCAAAAAGGCGGGATCGGGCGGGGCAAGCAGCAAACTGTCGAGAAACAGCATCAACTGCTCTTCAGCGGCAGCCGGATTGGCCAGGGGCAAGCGGCCCAAAAAAGACAGGCCGGAGGCAATATCCGGAATATCCAGAGGGGGAAGCGCCGTATTTGTATTCATTAACTGACTGATTGCCCTATTGTTTCAACTGGTTGCTAATCTCTTTTCCAAGTGTAGCACTGTCAATATCCCTGCGGCACGCAACTATTTCACGCTGGACCTGTCCCCAGATCGGTTCCGGGAAGTGGCGGTCATCGCTCCAGCGGGGAATGACGTGCCAGTGCAGGTGGGGAACGACATTGCCGAAACTGGCAAGATTGATCTTGTCCGGTTTGAACAAGGCACGCACGGCGGCCTCAACCGCCAACACGACAGCCATCAGATAACTCCGGTTTTCGGAAGTCAGGTCAGTCATTTCCCGTACATGGCGCTGCCAAATCACCCGGCAAAACCCCGGATATTGGGGGTCGTCCACCCGCACCACGCGGCATTCCGGCGATTCCCAAAGCACCTCGCCACCCGCTTCCCGGCACAGGGGACAGTCCATCACAGCAGAACCCGCTCGATGCCGCCCCGGTTGGCCTTGCCCACGTAGTCTGCCATCCATTGCTCTCCCAGCAGATGGCGGGCCATTTCCACGACGATGTAATCCGCCTCGGTACCTGCGTCGTCGTCATAGCGGGAAAGCCCCTGCAAACAGGCCGGGCAGGAAGTCAGGATCTTGACCTCGCCCTTGAAACCATCGGCGCGCAACTGCCCTGCCACTTTTTCGATTTCTTCCTGCTTGCGGAATTTGACCTGGGTGGCAATATCGGGACGAGCATAGGCGAAGGACCCCGCATCGCCGCAACAGCGATCGGAAAGCAGCACGTTCTGGCCCATCAGGGTATTGGTGACCTGGAGCGGAGCGTAGGTTTTCATCGGTGAATGGCAGGGGTCGTGATACATGTACCGCTTGCCGGCAACACCTTCCAGTTTGACGCCTTTTTCCAGCAGGTATTCGTGGATATCGAGGACGCGGCAACCGGGGAATATCTTGTCGAATTCGTATTTCTGGAGTTGGTCCATGCAGGTGCCGCAGGAGACGATCACAGTCCTGATGTCGAGGTAATTGAGCGTATTGGCAACCCGATGGAAAAGAACCCGGTTGTCGGTGGTGATCTTTTGTCCCTTGCTCTCTTCACCGGCGGCATGCTGCGGATAGCCGCAGCAGAGATAGCCGGGCGGCAAAACCGTGGTCACCCCGATGTCGTAAAGCATGGCCTGGGTGGCCAGGCCAACCTGGGAAAACAAGCGTTCGGAACCACAACCGGGAAAGTAAAAGACGGCATCCGATTCCTCGGTTGTTTTCTGGGGATTGCGGATAACCGGAATGACTTTGTCGTCCTCAATGTCAATCAAGGCCCGCGAAGTACGTTTGGGCAGGTTGCCCGGCATCGGTCGATTGAGAAAATGGATGATCTGCGCCTTGACCGGTGGCCGCCCGAGCGAAGCCGGGGGGTGCTGGCGGGAACCCTGGATGAGCCCGAGAGACTTGGCAACCCGGTGAGCCAGGCGCTGGGCCTGGAAGCCGAATTCCATCATGCCGGCCCGCATCAGCTTGATGGTGGCCGGATCCTTCAGGTTGAGGAAGGTCATGGCCGTGGCCGTGCCCGGATTGAAGCGTTTTTTCCCCTGCTTGCGCAGGAAGTTGCGCATGGCGACGGTGACATCGCCAAAATCGATATCCACCGGGCAGGGTTTCACGCAGCGGTGACAAACCGTACAGTGATCGGCGACGTCGTTGAATTCGGCAAAATGCATGAGCGAGATGCCGCGCCGGGTCTGCTCTTCGTAGAGGAAGGCCTCGATCAGGAGCGAGGTGGCGAGAATCTTGTTGCGCGGACTGTACAGCAGGTTGGCTCTGGGAACGTGGGTCGAGCAGACCGGCTTGCACTTGCCGCAGCGCAGGCAGTCCTTGACCATATCGGAAATCTTGCCGATTTCCGACTGTTCCATGATCAGGGATTCGGTACCGAGCAGGCTGAAAGAAGGGGTATAGGCGTTGGACAGGTCGCCCCCCGGCATGAGCTTGCCCTTGTTGAAGCGGCCCTCCGGATCCACCTTCTGCTTGTAGGCGCGAAAAGGGGCAATTTCCGCTGGCGAAAGAAACTCCAGCTTGGTAATGCCGATCCCGTGTTCGCCGGAAATGACCCCGTCCAGATCCCGGGCCAGATGCATGATGCGCTCCACCGCCCGATTGGCGGTTTGCAACATCTCGTAATTGTCCGAATTGACCGGAATATTGGTATGCACATTGCCATCGCCGGCATGCATGTGCAGCGCCACAAAAACCCGACCGCGCAGCACCTCCTTGTGCAGCGCTTCAATGCGGTCGAGCACCGGGCGGTAAATCCCCCCGTCAAAAATGGTTTCCAGCTGCGGCTTGAGTTCCGTTTTCCAGGCCGCCCGCACCGAGTAGTCCTGCAAGCGGTGGAACAGGGCAGGGCGCTCGGCACGATTGGTCAGCGGACCGGCCTTGATGCCGAATTCGGCAAAGCGGGTTTCCGCTTCGCCAAGGGGCAGATTCAGGTTATCCAGCAGCCACTGCCAGCGGGAACGCACGCCGGCCACCGCTTCCAGTGCCGCTTGCCGGCGGTCGCCGATGAGAACATCGGTGTCCAGCGTGGTGTCCCCGCGATGCAGAGGCAGATCGCCTTGCAGAAAATTGCTCAGGGCCTCGCACAGCGCCAGCTTGTTCTGGATCGACAGCTCGATATTGATCCGTTCAATCCCATCGCAGTAGTCCCCCATGCGCGGCAGGGGAATGACCACGTCTTCGTTGACCTTGAAGGCATTGGTGTGACGGGAGATGGCCGCCGTGCGGGAACGGTCCAGCCAGAACTTCTTGCGGGTTTCCGGCGTGACTGCGACGAAGCCCTCCGCTGCCCGCAGGTTGCACATGCGCACCACCTCGGAAGCGGCCGCCATGACGGCGTTTTCGTCCTGACCGACGAGATCGCCGATCAACACCATTTTTGGCCGCCCGTGCCGCTTGGCCTTGGTGGCATAACCGACCGCCTTCACATAGCGCTCGTCCAGATGCTCCAGGCCGGCCAGTTGGACTCCGGCGGCATGGCCGGCCCCCCCCGGCTTGAAGTAATCCGTGATTTCAACAATCGCCGGCACCGCTTCCCGTACCTGGCCGAAAAATTCCAGGCAGACGGTACGAATCTGCGGCGGCATCTTGTGCAGCACCCAACGCGCCGCCACGATGATGCCATCGGTGCCTTCCTTCTGCACGCCCGGCACGCCGCCCAGGAACTTGTCGGTCACATCCTTGCCAAGCCCCACCTTGCGGCAGGCGGCACCGGGCAGGGTGAGGATTTCTTCGCCCAAAGCCTTCTTGCCAGTGGAGTCGAAGCGCTTGAGACGGAATTGCACGGTTTCCTGCTCGTGAATCTTGCCGAAGTTGTGGTTGATGCGCTCCACTTCCAACCAGTTGCCATCCGGTGTCACCATTTTCCACCAGGCCAGGTTATCGAGAGCAGTCCCCCAGAGGACGGCTTTCTTGCCACCGGCGTTCATGGCAATATTGCCGCCGACACAGGATGCACTGGCCGAGGTCGGGTCCACGGCAAAGACACGCCCGGCAGCGGTCGCTGCCTCGGCCACCCGTTCTGTCACCACACCGACACTGGTACGGATGGTGGAATAGGGCAGGGTCAGGCCGGGAAGGACCGTTTCTTCCACGGCACCGATATCGATCAGCTTTTCCGTATTGATCACGACCGAATAGGGCGTCAGGGGCACCGCACCGCCGGTGTAGCCGGTACCGCCCCCGCGCGGAATGATGGTCAGGCCGGCTTCGATACAGCCCCGCACGAGCGGCCCGATCTCCTCCTCGGTATCGGGATAAAGCACGACAAAGGGATACTCCACCCGCCAGTCGGTAGCGTCGGTGACATGGGATACCCGGGCCAGTCCGTCAAAAGCAATGTTGTCGCGCCGGGTATGCCTGCCCAGAGCCTTGAGCACCTTGCGGCGCAACTCCAGGGTTTCGCCAAAACGGCAAGCAAAACGATCAACCGCAGCATGGGCCGCCTCAACCAGCCGCTTGACCTTGACCGACCGCTCCGGGTCTTCGCTCTCCGTAGCCTGACGGCGCCGCTCCACTTCCCGCAGGCGATGACGCAAAGCCTCGACCAGCCCCTCCCGCCGCTCCCGGTTGGCCAGCAGATCGTCTTCCAGATAAGGATTGCGCTGCACCACCCAGATGTCGCCCAGCACCTCGTAGAGCATGCGCGCCGAGC
>CAZHVZ010000120.1:8631-8909 GCA_964536245.1 uncultured Rhodocyclaceae bacterium | reverse complement strand
CCGAAAAGCAGATCGACGCGGGCCCGACCAACAACTGGGCCGAGCCGGCGGAAATGCGGGCGCGCCTCGACGGCCTCTTCGACGGCGCCATGAAGGGTCGCACGATGTATGTCGTGCCCTTCTGCATGGGTCCGTTGGGTTCGCCGATTTCGGCCCTCGGCGTCGAGATCACCGACAGCGCCTATGTGGTCCTGTCGATGCGGGTGATGACCCGCATGGGCAAGGGTGCCCTGGACCAGCGCGGTGACGACGGCTTCTTCGTTCCGGCGGTCCATACC
>CAZHVZ010000120.1:0-8384 GCA_964536245.1 uncultured Rhodocyclaceae bacterium | reverse complement strand
CGTTTCGGAGCCGATGGTCGCCTGTACGCCATCAACCCCGAGTTCGGCTTCTTCGGCGTCGCCCCGGGCACCAGCGCCAAGACCAACAAGAACGCGCTGGCGACCCTCAGCGAGAACACCATCTTCACCAACGTCGCCCTGACCGACGACGGCGACGTCTGGTGGGAAGGCCTGACCAAGGAAGCGCCGGCGCACCTGATCGACTGGCAGGGCAACGACTGGACCCCGGCCGACGGCAAGGCCGGCAAGAAGGCCGCCCACGCCAACTCCCGCTTCACCGCCCCGGCCAGCCAGTGCCCGTCCGTCGATGCCGCCTGGGAAGACCCCGCCGGCGTGCCGATTTCCGCCTTCATCTTCGGCGGCCGCCGCGCTACCACCGTGCCGCTGGTGTACCAGGCCTTCAACTGGAACTACGGCGTCTACATGGCAGCCACCCTTGGCTCCGAAACCACTGCCGCCGCCTTCGGCCAGCAAGGCGTCGTCCGTCGCGACCCGTTCGCCATGCTGCCTTTCTGCGGCTACCACATGGGCGACTACTTCAACCACTGGCTGAAGATGGGCAAGGCGGTGGACGCCACGCCGAAGATTTTCTGCGTCAACTGGTTCCGCATGGATGAAAAGGGCGAATTCATGTGGCCCGGCTTCGGCGATAACATGCGCGTCCTGAAGTGGATCGTGCAGCGCTGCAAGGGCACCGTCGCCGCTCAGGAAACGGCACTCGGCTGGATGCCGAAGTTCGAGGATATCGACTGGACCGGTCTGGAAATCGGCAAGGCCGATTTTGAAGCCCTCACCCAGATTGATGCCGACGCCTGGAAATCCGAGCTGGCCGGCCACAAGGAGTGGTTCGACAAGATGGGCGACAAGCTGCCCCGGGAATTCACCCTCAAGCGCGAATTGTTTGAAATGGCCCTGTTCAAAGACGCGGCTTGATCAAGCTTCCGCTATGATGAACGGTCACCTGCGGGTGGCCGTTTTTTTTGGAGAGATGCCATGTACCGTCCCGCCCGCCGCCTGGCCGACATTTCCCCCTTTCACGTCGTCGAGCTGATGACCCGCGCCCGGCAGCTGGAAAGCGAAGGGCGCGACATCATTCACATGGAAATCGGCGAACCGGATTTTCCGACGCCCGAACCGATTGCCCGCGCCGCCCGGCAAGCCATCGCCGAAGGGCGCAGCTTTTACACCCAGACCCTCGGCCTGCCCGAGCTGCGCGAAGCCATCGCCGGCTTTTACCGGCAGCGCTACGGCCTGGACATTCCGGCCCGGCGCATTGCCGTGACCAATGGCGCGTCCGGCGCCCTCGGACTGGCTTTTGCCTGCCTCGCCGACCCCGGAAGTGAGTGGCTGCTCACCGACCCCGGCTACCCCTGCAACCGCAGCATTATCCGGAGCAGCGAAGGGATCCCGGTAGCCATGCCGGTGGGGCCGGAAAGCAACTACCAACCAAACCTTGAAACCCTCGCCAGGCACTGGACGGAACGCACTGCCGGCGTTCTCCTGGCTTCGCCGGCCAATCCCACCGGCACCCTCTTGAGCGCCGACGAAATCGCCGACCTGTCCGCTTTTGTCCGGGACCGGCAGGGACACTTCCTGGTAGACGAAATTTACCAGGGCCTCACATACGCCCCGCAGGAAGTCCTCTTGGGGGACGACCGAGAGGAAGTCCCTTTCCGGGACGCCCCGCAGGAAGTCCTCTTGGGGGACGCCCCGACGGCAAACCTGGCCAAGGCCCCCTGCGCCTGCGCGGCTGGTGACGATCTCTGGGTGATCCAGAGTTTTTCCAAATATTTCCAGATGACCGGCTGGCGCCTGGGCTGGATGGTCATCCCGGACCCCTACGTCCGCGATGTGGAAAAACTCGCCCAGAACCTCACCCTGTGCCCCTCAACGCCGGCCCAGTATGGCGCACTGGCGGCCTTTCTGCCGGAAACCATCGCCATTCTGGAAAGCCGCAGGGCGGAATTCCAGCGGCGGCGCGATTTTCTGGCTCCGGCGCTGGCCACCCTCGGCTTTCGGCTAACGGCCAAGCCGCAAGGCGCCTTTTACCTTTATTGCGACTGCTCGGCACTGACCGACAACAGCTTCACCTTTGCCCGCGACCTTCTCGAAAAGGCAGGCATCGCTGCCACACCGGGGCTGGATTTCGGCAACAACCAACCGGAGAAGCATATTCGCTTCGCTTACACGACCGGAATCGACCGCCTTGCCGAAGCCGTAGACCGCCTAGGTCGCTTTCTCGGCTGACGAAACTCCGGGCAGAACCAGGGAAGGAAATTCCACGGCCAGCCCTGGCCAGTCAAAACACGGCCCGGGATCGGTTTTGCGTCCGGGAGCAATATGGCAGTGTCCGACAACGGCCTGAATCGGATAACGCCAGCGCAAGGCATCGATCAGCTGCCGCAGCGTGGCGTACTGCTCGGGCGTAAACGGCTGCCCGTCGCAGCCTTCCAGCTCGATGCCCACCGAATAATCGTTACAGTCCTCCACCCCCTGCCAGGAAGATTTCCCCGCATGCCAGGCCCGTTTGTCGCAGCCAACGAACTGTACCGGCCGACCGCTGCGCCGGATATAAAAGTGGGCCGACACCCGCAACTCGGCAATTTCGGCAAAATAGGGATGCGCCGCCGCATCCAGCCGATTGACGAAAAACTGCTCCACCCAGTCGCCGCCAAAACGGTCAGGCGGCAGGCTGATGGCGTGCACGACAATCAGTGAAACGCTGGCCGTTGAAGGACGCGCCTCCTGATTGGGCGAAAGCACCTTGCGGACGCCGGACAGCCAGCCCCCGGCTTGCCAGTTGCTTGTCATTCGATGCCCAAGCGCTCGATGCGGTAACGCAGGGAGCGGAACGTCACGCCCAGCAACCGGGCGGCTGCGGTACGGTTATCGCCGGTTTTCTGCAAGGCATCGAGGATGGCTTGCCGCTCAAGGCGATTGAGATAGTCGTCAAGCGTCTCGCTGCCCCGCCCGACCACCTCTCCCGGAAGCTCCCGGGGAGAAAGCTGCAAATCCTCGGCTTCGATGACCTCGCCGGAAGACAGGGCGGTCGCCCGTTCCAGGATATTTTCCAGCTCCCGCACATTGCCGGGAAAAGCATAGCGTTCAAGGACTGCCAGGGCACTATCGGCCAGACGCCAGGGGACGCCGCAAGCAATACGGGTCAGCAAGGAACTGGTCAAGGGCGCAATGTCCTCGACCCGCTCCCGCAGTGAAGGCATTTTCAGTTCGATCACATTGAGGCGGTAATAGAGATCCTGACGAAAGCTTTCCTTATCGACGCACTCCTTCAAATTGCGGTGCGTGGCGCAAATCACCCGGACATCCACCGCCTCTTCGGTGGCGCTGCCGACCTTGCGCACCCTTTTTTCCTGAATGGCCCGCAACAGCTTGACCTGCATGGCCAGGGGAAGATCGGCCACTTCATCGAGAAAGAGCGTGCCGCCTGCGGCAGCCTGAAAAAACCCGTCCCGATCGCTATCCGCTCCGGTAAACGCCCCTTTGCGGTAACCGAAAAACTCGCTCTCCATCAGGTTTTCCGGAATCGCTCCGCAATTGACCGGAACAAAGGCGCCGGCATGGCGCGGCCCCTGGGCATGGACCAGACGAGCCGCCAGTTCCTTGCCGCTCCCGGACTCCCCGGAAATATAGATGGGGGCCTGACTGCGGGCCAGCTTTTCGATCAGCTGCCGCACCTGGACAATGGCCGAGGACTGTCCGACCAGACCGGTGCCCGGACTCTCCTCCTCGCCGGCATCGGGTAAACGCAAGGCGGATTTGACCAGGGTCCGCAATTGGTCCAGCCCGACCGGTTTCGCCAGATAATCAAAAGCGCCCGCCTTAAGCGCGGCCACCGCATTGTCGGCGCTGCCAAAGGCGGTAATCACGGCCACCGGCAATTCGGCGCAATGCTCGGCAATGTGGCGAACGATTTGCAGGCCGTCACCATCCGGCAAACGCATATCGGTCAGGCACAGCTGGTACACCGTGTTCTGCAAATGGGCTTTTGCCTCGGCGACGCTGCCGGCGCAATCGGCCGCCAAGCCCATGCGGGACAAGGTCAGGTCGATCAGCTCCCGGATATCCGGCTCATCATCCACCACCAGAACCCGGCGCAATTCGCCCCGTGCAGCGCGCTCAGACCGTACTACTGACACGATTCACTCCTCGCATGCAAAACAAAATGCCCGCCCGACGGCCCCGCCACCAGGCTCAGGGACGCCCCGTTGGCTTCGCACAGCTCCCGTGCAATGAACAAGCCGAGGCCGGTGCCGGTGTGATGGGTGGTAAAGAACGGCTCGAACACCTGCGGCACCAGTTCATCCGGCACCCCTTCTCCATCATCCCTCACATGCAATTCTACTCGCCCCTCGCCGCTGCCGCTTACTTGCAGGCGAACGCTGGCGATGCCGCCCCGGCAATGGCGCAAGGCATTGCCCAGCAGATTGCCCAGCACCTGCTGCAAATGCGAGCGGTCAAACGACAGCGCCTGCTCCGTCTGCCCCTCGATCACCACGGTCTGGCGAGGCCTTCCGGCCGTCAGCATGTACTCATCGACAAACTGGACGAGGAACTCCGACAGATCGATCGATTCCGTGACCACCCGGTCCCGCCGCCCGAGTTCCAGCACATCCCGGACGATCCGGTCGAGACGCCCGACGTTGTCGCGCAAAATGCGCAGCAGACGGTCATGGACCTCACCGCGCCGCTCCTCGTAAAGCAGATCCCCGGCATGGCTGATGGAGGCCAGGGGATTGCGGATTTCGTGGGCGATATTGGCCGTCAATCGCCCCAACGCCGCCAGCTTGAGTTCCTGCGCCCGATCCCGGATACGCCCGAGGTCTTCAAGAAATACCAGTGCCTCGCCATCGCTGCTGTTCGTCCGCTCGAACCGTGCGCGCAACTCCTTGCCGCCTGCTCCGGCAAAATCCAGCACGCCGCTCCCGCCGGCCCCCAGCCACTGGCCGTAGGCCTGGCCGAGAGAACGGCCATAATCGATCAGGCGGGCGCCATCTGCCGGCTGCACCCCGAGCAGACTTTCGGACTTCGGGTTATGGCGCTGGACCCGCCCGTCCGGGCTGACCACCAGCACCCCGTCCTGCATCCGTTCGATCACCCGCTGGCTGATCCGGATCTGATTATCGAGCGCCTCGCCGCGCCGGCGGGCCAGTTCCTCGTTGGCCATGACACGCTGGCCGAGGAGGCGGGCAAGAATGGCGGTCGCAAAAAAACCGCCGGAAAGCATACCTGCCTGAACAATGGTTGAGGTTTCGTACTTCAGGGCCAGCACCCCGTAAAACTGGGTGATCAGCACCGCCAGGGTGGCCAGGGCGGCGTAGAAAAGCACCAGCCGTCCCCTTCCCACCAGACTGGCCGCCGCCAGGGATACCAGCAACAGGACACCGAGACCGCTGGAAACGCCTCCGGCCCCATGCATCAGCAGGGCAACGGTGGCTACGTCGGCCATCATCTGGAGAGATAACTGCAAGTTGAAACGCCGCTTCCAGCGCAGGGAAAACACCATGCCGCAGGACAGGGCGGTAACGTAAAGCACGGCCAGAGCGCTGAAATAAGCGGGGTAGGTGCCGTGCAGGGGACTCAGCCAGGCCGGCGAAAAGGTAGTGGCCACGACCAGCATGGTGGCCACCACCAGGCGGTAAAAATTGAAATACTGGAAAGGCCGCCAATTGGCTCCCCAGGTTTCCGAAAGCCAACTGCTCACACCGGGCCGCCTCCGGCCCGCCGGTGTTCTTCGCAGCAAAAATAGCGCTCCCCCTCCGCCAGGGTATCGCTTTGCGGCAAATAGACCCCGCAGTGCGCGCAAGTGACCATCCGTTCAGGCGGCCTTTCAGCCGGCGGCGGCGTATCTGAAGGGCGCCGGATGTTTTTCCGCCACCACCACCAGACGGCCAGGCCCAGCAGTACAAGGAGTAAGAACTTGGTCAAGCTGACCTCAAGGGAAGGGATGAAACGCTATCGTAGCGAATGCAGCGGTCGGCGCAAGGAAATCTTCTCGACCCGCTGCCCGCCGCCAAGGAAGCGCCTGCCGAAAACCAGGGTGTTATGTGTGCGGCATCGCCATGGCATTCTGCATGATTCCTGCCCGACGGATCAGCACACCCACTCTTCACCCAAGGCCTGCATCTGCATCGGCACCACTTCTACCTATCGGAAGCAACTGCAACAATTCGCCATGCTGGCCGCCATGAGTCGCAAGGGAGATTGCTGGGACAATGCGCCAATGGAAAGCTCTGGGGTTTCCGAAAAATGAGCTGGTGCATCATCGCCGCTTTGCTACGCGCCCAGCAGGCCAGGCGGGCAATCACCGAGTACATTGAAATCTTCTACAACCGCATCCGCAAGCAGGCCCGACTTGGCTATCTGTCGCCTGCCGCTTTCACCCAGCAGCACTATACAAAACAGATGGCCGCTTAATCCGCTGGACTCCACGGTTGACGGCCTACTTCAGTTTTTGAAAGGCAGAAAAGAAAAAAGCCCTGAATCATCAGGGCTTTTTCCATTGCTTGGGTGGTCGGAGTGACAGGATTCGAACTTGCGACCCCTGCGTCCCGAACGCAGTGCTCTACCAGGCTGAGCTACACTCCGACTTTGCTTGCTGAAAGCCCGCTAGTGCGACCTCTCAACAGCAAGAAACGACAATTCTAACAAAGCTTCGCGGTAAATTGAAGGGGGCAATGCGGAAATTGCCGTTCTCGCCCGTTCGGCCTCCTGCCGCGCCTGGTCGCGGGCGTGGTCAAGGGCGCCGGTGGACTGGATGGCGGCCAGCACCGCAGCAAAATCATCCCGCCCGCCCTCCTCGATGGCGTGGCGGATGCAGGCGGCCTGCTCCGGGGTGCCGTGCTGCATGACGTAAATGAGCGGCAGGGTGGGTTTGCCTTCGGCCAGATCGTCACCGAGATGCTTGCCGGTGTCCGCTTCGTCCCCCGAGTAATCGAGCACGTCATCAACCAGCTGAAAGGCGGTGCCGAGATGCATGCCGTAGGCGGTGAGGCCGCTTTCCAGTTCCGGAGTCGCGCCGCCGATGATCGCGCCGAGCTGGGCCGCCGCTTCAAACAGCTTGGCCGTCTTGTAGCGGATCACTTGCAGGTAGCGCGCTTCATCGACATCGGCATCGTGGCAGTTCATCAACTGGAGAACTTCGCCCTCGGCGATGACGTTGGTGGCATCGGAAAGAACACGCATGACCCGCATGTCGTCGATGCCGACCATCATCTGGAAGGCCCGTGAATAGAGAAAATCGCCCACCAGCACGCTGGCCGCGTTGCCGAACATGGCGTTGGCGGTATCCCGCCCCCGGCGCAGGGAAGATTCATCGACCACATCGTCGTGCAGCAGCGTGGCGGTATGAATGAACTCCACCACCGCTGCCAGTTCATGATGCTGTTTGCCTTGATAGCCCAGGGCGCCGGCAGCCAGCAGCACCAGCGCCGGGCGCATGCGCTTGCCGCCGCTGCTGACAATGTATTCGGCAACCTGCCGGACGAGCACCACCTCGGAATGGAGGCGCTCGCGAATGACCGCGTCTACGGCCTTCATGTCAGGCCCGATGAGGGCGTAAAACTGTTCCAGCGTCACGGCGGGTTAATGATGAAATAAAGCGGCGAATCTTAGGCGTCACGCCGGGTAGCGTCAAGGCAAGGAGGTCAAAACTTGGGCTAGAATCACCTCTTTACGCCATTCCCTCCCCAAGATGAGTCACTCCGACACCCCTACCGCCCCCGCCTCGGCCACCAATTTCATCAAAAACATCGTCGAGGCCGACCTTGCTGCCGGCAAACACGCCCAGCGCCACTGGGCCGGCCAGCCGGGCACGGCGGCCGATCATGCGGCAGCGCCGCTCGATGCGGCAAAAATCCGCACCCGCTTCCCGCCCGAGCCGAACGGCTACCTGCATTTCGGTCATGCCAAGTCTATCCTCCTCAACTTTGGCCTAGCCCAACAATACAATGGCCGCTGCCACCTGCGTTTTGACGATACCAATCCGGAAAAGGAAGAGCAGGAATACGTTGATTCCATCATTGATGCCGTCCAATGGCTGGGCTGCTCGTGGGAAGGCGGAGGTGAGAACAACCTCTACCAGGCCTCCAACTATTTCGACTGGATGGCCCAGTTCGCCGAATACCTGATTGCCGCCGGCCACGCCTATGTGGATAGCCAGTCTGCCGATGAAATGCGCGCCAATCGCGGCACCCTGACCCAGCCCGGCAAGGACTCCCCCTTCCGCTGCCGCAGCGTTGCCGACAACATGGATCTCTTCAAGCGCATGCAGGCCGGTGAATTTGCCGACGGCACCCACATCCTGCGGGCGAAGATCGACATGGCCTCGCCCAACATCAACATGCGCGACCCGGCGATCTACCGCA
>CAZHVZ010000119.1:0-8930 GCA_964536245.1 uncultured Rhodocyclaceae bacterium | reverse complement strand
TGGTGGAGGGGGAAGGATTCGAACCTTCGAAGGCAGAGCCGACAGATTTACAGTCTGTTCCCGTTGACCGCTTGGGTACCCCTCCGGAAGAACACGGCATTATCCGGATTGCCGAGCACCTGTCAACATCTAATTAACAAAAAAGCCGGCACAAGGCCGGCTCGGCTGAATTGACAGCGATTACTTTTGAGACAGAACCCAGGTCGCCAGCTTCTTGGCTTCATCTTCGGTGACGTTGTTCGGCGGCATCGGAACTTCGCCCCAAGCACCCTTGCCACCGGCCTTGATCTTGGTAGCCAGGCTTGCGACAGCCTTGGCGTCGCCCTTGTATTTGGCGGCAACATCCTTGTAGGCCGGACCAACCAGATTCTTGTCGACGGCGTGGCAGGACATGCAGTTCTTGGCCTTGGCCAGGGCTTCGTCAGCCTGGGCCTGTCCGGCCATCACGATTCCAGCAGCAGCCATCATGGCAACATAAACAGCTTTCATTCTCTCGCTCCGTAGTAGATTGGGGAAACAACCGGTGCCGATGTTAAAGACCTTTTCCGTGACTTGCAAACCACTCGCACAAGCCTTCTGTGGATTCAACCGGCGGCAAACAGTTAACGCCGCTACACACCCAGGCGTTGACCTCGTTTTTTACCGGCTTGTCGATGGCTGCCGGCAGTCCGCTCAAGCCCTCCGGCAGATAGAAGATATCTGCCGGCAAGCAACGTTTGTCGAGATCGGATTGCCAGGATGCCAAATCATCGGCATTGCCCCGAATCACCACCAGCGGCGGCGGATTGAGGAAGCGATCAAGGGCTTTGAGCAAGGAGGCGCAGCGCCCCCCTGCCGCAGATATGGCCTGACAACCGAGGCCGATGGTCCGTTCGGCCGCGCTACGGTAGCGATCATCGCCAAGCAGCACCGCCAGCTGGAGCAGGGCAGCAGCAGCCGCTCCGTTGCCGGCAGGAGTAGCTTGGTCTTCCATTGGCTTGGGACGATGCACCAGCTGTTCGTGATCGCTGGAGGTAAAGAAGAATCCTCCCTGTTCGCCGTCTTCAAAACGCCGCAGCAGGGCATCGGCCAGCGCTTTGGCAAATGCCATGTCCTGCGGCCGGTAAAACGCCTGCAAGGACTCCAGGGCAGCCGCCAGGAGGAAGGCATGATCATCCAGATAGGCGTTGAGGCGGGCTTCCCCGTTTTTCGCCGTCGCCAACAAGCGGCCATCCCGCCACAGGGCCGTCTGAACAAAGTCCAGGGCCTCTTGAGCACTGGTCACCCAGTCGGTCCGACCAAGCCGGCGCCCCGCCCGCAGCAAGCCGGCAATCATCAACCCGTTCCAGCCGGCAAGAACTTTGTCGTCAAGGCCCGGACGCACCCGCTTCTCCCGTGCGGCAAGAACCTTGGCACGGGCAGTTTCCAGCACGTCGGCTTCCGGCAGGCGCGCCGCCAAATGCAGGTGCCAGTATTTCCCTGCAAAATTCGGGGGCGCCGCCATGCCGTAGGTCCCGGCAAAAACCGCAAACTCGATGGGGTCCAGCAAGGCGCCCAACTCGCCTTTGGTCCACACGTAGTAACGGCCCTCCTCCCCTTCCGAATCGGCGTCCTGGGCGGTAAAAAATCCGCCTTGGGGGGCTCGCATTTCCTTCAGCGCCCAAGTTGCCGTCTTTTCGATGACCCCCTTGAACAAAGCATCCCCGGTCAGGCTCCAGGCATCGGCGTAGAGCCCGAGAAGCTGCCCGTTGTCGCAAAGCATTTTTTCAAAATGAGGAATACTCCACTCGGCATCAACGCAATAGCGGAAAAACCCGCCCCCCAGCTGATCGAACAGCCCCCCCTCGGCCATATGGCACAGGGTCTGCAAGGCCATCTCTCGATGGGCCATCTCGCCACTGGACAGCAGCAAGGCAAGGTCTGTCGGCTGCGGAAATTTTGGTGCCCCGCCAAAGCCCCCCCAGCGGTGGTCGAAGTGCTCGGCGAGAGCGGCACGGGCGCTTTGGATCGGCGCCTCGTCCAAAGGCAATTCTCCCGCCGACGCCACCGGCAAACTGCCGGCCAGCGCTTGCAGGACTGATGTATTTTGCTCCTCTATCTCATCTCTGCGGCTTCGCCAGGCTTCGGCAACCCCTTCCAGGAGTTCGACAAATCCCGGCAAATTGTTGCGGGGCGTTTTCGGGAAATAAGTCCCACCAAAAAAAGGGATGCCTTCCGGCGTCAGGAACATGGTCAAGGGCCAGCCGCCAACGCGACCGGTGAGCATGCGTTGGGCCGCCTGGTAGACATGATCGAGATCGGGACGCTCCTCGCGATCCACCTTCACATTGACGAAAAGGCGGTTCATGACCTCGGCGGTGGCGGCATCTTCAAAGGATTCATGGGCCATCACGTGGCACCAGTGGCAAGCCGAATAGCCAATGGAGAGCAGAATGGGCTTCTGCTCCCGGCGCGCCAGAGCAAGCGCCTCGTCTCCCCAGGGCATCCAGTGCACCGGATTTTCGGCATGTTGCGAGAGATAGGGCGAAGTCTCGCCGGCCAGACGATTGGACATGACTAATTCCGTAGACAGGGAAGAGATTCAGCCTTGCCCGACAACCCCTTCATTGCGGGCGGCCTGAAATGGCGAGCAGGGCACCCGCCGAAATGAACAAGCCGCCGAACAGCCGATTCTGCCGGCGCTGTGCCAGAGGATCATGCAGCCAGCGGCCAATCCGCAAGGCGGCCAGAGCATAGGCGGACATCACCAGAATGTCTGTCGCGCAGAGAGTGGCCGCGATGATCAGGTATTGGGCCAATTGCGGCTGCCCCGGATCGACGAACTGGGGAACCAGAGCACCAATAAAGATGATGGCCTTGGGGTTGGTCAAATTGACCAACAAGCCTTGAAGGACAATCCCATGCCGTTTGGGCGCGGCAATGTCCGAAGAGAAAGCTTGGACAGGGGCACGCCATTTCTGGAAACCCAACCAGACCAGATAGGCTGCGCCAACCAAGCGGATGCCGTTGAATGCCGCTTCGGAAGCCGCCAGCAACGCCCCCAGACCGAGCCCGACAACCGTCAGTTGAATCAGGATGGCGGCCTGCAAACCGAGAATCGCCGCCAGCGCCACCCAATAGCCATGGCGAATCCCGGTGCTCATGCTGAGGACAGCACCCGGCCCGGGGGTGACCGCAATGAGGATTGCCGCCACGAAAAACCCGAGCCAGACAGGAAGCGTCATTTCTTGCGCTGAATCTGGCTAACGTCCCGCACGGCCCCCTTGTCGGCACTGGTGGCCATCAAGGCATAGGCCTGCAAGGCAGCCGACACCACCCGCTGCCGGGTGGCCGGCAGCCAGGCCTGCTTACCCCGTGCCTCCATGGCGGCACGGCGGGAAGCCAGTTCGGCGTCGGACACCGCCAGGTGAATGCGGCGACCGGGGATGTCGATCTCAACCGTATCGCCGCTTTCGACCAGACCGATGGCTCCACCGTCGGCGGCTTCGGGCGAGGCATGGCCGATCGACAGGCCGGAAGTACCGCCGGAAAAACGTCCGTCGGTCAGCAGGGCGCATTGTTTGCCGAGACCCCGCGACTTGAGATAGGAAGTCGGATAGAGCATTTCCTGCATGCCCGGCCCCCCTTTCGGACCTTCGTAGCGAATCACTACCACCTCGCCGGCCACGACTTCGTCAGCAAGGATGCCGGCGACGGCATCGTCCTGGCTTTCATAAACACGTGCCTTGCCGGAAAATTTCCAGATTGACTCATCAACGCCGGCTGTTTTGACAATGCAGCCATCCACGGCAATGTTGCCATAGAGCACGGCCAACCCGCCATCCTGGGAATAGGCGTTGGCCTTGTTGCGAATACAGCCATGGGTACGATCAAGGTCCAGCTCGTTGAAACGACGGCTCTGGGAAAATGCCACCTGGGTCGGCACGCCACCGGGCGCCGCTTTGTAGAACTCGTGCACCGTGGTGTCCCGCTCTTGCATCACATCCCAAGCCTCGAGCGCCTCACCCAGTGTCCTGGCGTGCACCGTCGGTACATCGCGGTGGAGCAGCCCGGCCCGATCCAGTTCCCCGAGGATGCCGAAAATGCCGCCGGCACGATGCACGTCTTCGATATGGTACTTGTCGGTCATCGGCGCAACCTTGCACAAACAGGGCACCTGACGGGAAATGCGGTCGATGTCGGCCATGGTGAAATCAACACCGGCTTCCTGGGCCGTAGCAAGAATATGCAATACGGTATTGGTCGACCCGCCCATCGAAACATCGAGAGCCATGGCATTCTCGAAGGCCTTGAAGGAAGCGATGGAACGAGGCAACACCGAGGTATCTTCCTGCTCGTAATAACGACGACAGAGCTCAACAATCTGGCGACCGGCTCGCAGGAACAGCTCCTTGCGGTCGGCGTGGGTCGCCACCACCGTACCGTTGCCGGGCAAGGAAAGCCCCAGCGCCTCAGTCAGGCAGTTCATGGAATTGGCTGTAAACATGCCGGAGCAGGAACCGCAGGTCGGGCAGGCGGAACGCTCGATGGCATCAAGATCGGCCTGGGAAACGCTGGCATCGACCGCCTTGACCATGGCATCCACAAGATCGAGATGGATGGTTTGCCCCTGAATCTGGACCTTGCCGGCCTCCATCGGGCCACCGGAAACAAAAATCACCGGAATATTGACCCGCATGGCCGCCATCAGCATGCCCGGCGTGATCTTGTCGCAGTTCGAGATGCACACCATGGCATCCGCACAATGGGCATTGACCATATATTCCACCGAGTCGGCGATGAGATCACGAGAAGGCAGCGAATACAACATGCCGTCGTGGCCCATGGCGATACCGGCGTCGATGGCGATGGTGTTGAATTCCTTGGCGATGCCGCCCGCCGCTTCGATCTCGCGCGCGACCAGTTGGCCAAGATCTTTGAGGTGCACGTGGCCGGGAACGAACTGGGTAAAGGAATTGACCACGGCAATGATCGGCTTGTCGAAATCGCCATCTTTCATGCCTGTGGCGCGCCACAGGGAGCGGGCACCGGCCATGTTGCGGCCGTGGGTGGAGGTGCGGGAACGGTATTGGGGCATGTCTGTACTCCGTAGGGCGATGCCGGTTGGCACCAACTATAATCCGTGAATTCTAGCCGAATCACTCAGACCATGCTTCTGCACCCCCAGTTCGATCCTGTCGCCATTTCCTTCGGCCCCCTGGCCATTCGCTGGTACGGACTGATGTATCTGGCCGCCTTTGCCCAGTTCTTTCTTCTCGGGCGCCAGCGTATCCTGGCCGGTCGCCATGCCGGGTGGACGGTGGAGCAGCTGGACGACCTGCTTTTTTATGGCGTTCTCGGAGTCATCCTCGGAGGCCGTTTGGGGCAGGTATTTTTCTACGAGCCGGGATACTACCTGTCCAACCCGCTGGAAATCCTCGCCGTCTGGAAAGGCGGCATGAGCTTCCACGGCGGCTTCCTCGGTGTTCTGGCCGCCGCCGTGGGGTGGGCCCATAAACATGGCCGCAACTGGCTGGAAGTCACCGATTTCACCGTACCGCTGGTTCCTTTGGGTCTGGCTTTCGGTCGCCTCGGCAACTTCATCAATGGCGAGCTGTGGGGACGCCCGGCCAGCGCCGATCTGCCCTGGGCCATGATTTTCCCCCAAACGGGCGACTCCCTCCCCCGCCATCCCTCCCAGCTTTACCACGTCGCCCTGGAAGGCTTGGCCCTGTTTGCCATTCTCTGGTGGTTTTCAGCCAAGCCCCGGCCACGGGGGGCAATTTCCGGCGTCTTTCTCATCGGCTACGGCCTCTTCCGCTTCATCACCGAATACTTTCGTGAACCGGACAGCGGCATTTTTGGTCACTCCTACATGATCAGCATGGGGCAGTGGCTTTCCCTACCGATGATTGCCGCAGGCGTCCTGCTGCTAATCCTTTCCCGCCGAAACTGAACCCCGCCCCCAAGGCCTCTCCCAGTTAAGCACAAGTTCGCCCACTTCTGCCATAATTATGAATTACAAAGCCGTGGCCATGGCAGTTTTTACCATGACTGATGCACCCTCTCGGGGGGCTTCTGAATTTGCTCCCAACCCTGTAGTATTTCCTTAATCTTCCTCATTCGGAGGCACTCCATGCAACGACCGTTCAAAGTTCTCGGTATCCAGCAAATCGCCATTGGCGGCCCTTCCAAAGATCGTCTGAAAACACTGTGGGTGGACAAACTCGGGCTGGAAGTGACCGGCAATTTCGTCAGCGAACGGGAAAACGTCGACGAAGACATCTGTGCCATGGGCAAAGGCCCTTTCAAGGTGGAGGTGGACCTCATGCAACCGATTGATCCGGAAAAAAAACCTGCCGTCCACGCCACCCCGCTCAACCACGTCGGATTGTGGATTGACGATCTGCCCCGGGCAGTGGAGTGGCTGTCCGCCAATGGCGTTCGTTTCGCCCCCGGCGGCATTCGCAAGGGCGCTGCCGGTTTCGACATCTGCTTCCTTCACCCCAAAGGGAATGATGAATTCCCGGTTGGCGGCGAGGGCGTATTGATCGAACTGGTTCAAGCCCCGCCGGAGGTCGTGGACGCTTTTGCCAGGCTGGCTGGCTGAGCGAAAACCATGTCCGAAGCGGGCCGCCCGGAAGACGACGAAGCCCTGGCCCAGACCAGGGCTGCCCTGGCGCCAACCCTGGCGGCCACGGCAGCCATCCTGCCGTGGCTGGCCCGTCCGAAAGCGCCCCGCTTCCCGCCGGAACTGGACAAGCGCTGGCAAGCCACTTGTGAGCGGCTGAAATCGGCCTGGTCGGATCGCTACGGCGAAGGAATGGACGATTTCCGGCCCGCTGTTTTTGCCCTTTGCGCCACGGCTCTTGAATTGGCAGACGTGGACTGCCTCAATCTGAGCGAAGCCTTTGCCACGGCCACGGACCGGCTGGATGACCCGGCCAGCTTGCGCGACGTCCGTCTGGTTGCTGCCCTGAGCGCCGGCGTCGAATGCCTGAACGAACCCGGCGGACTGGAAAGCAGTGTTTTCACCCAACGCGCCCGGAATATCGCCAAACGCCTGGAGGAATGTGCCAACACGCCGAACAGTGCGAACCTGCGCTCGCCCACCATTAACCGGCTGTTTGTTGCAGAAGCCATCGAGTATCTGGAACGCATTAACGAGGCGTTCGAAATGTTTCCCACCGATGCCTACGGGGCTAGGGAAGCCGCTCTCGCCATCGTCCTGCTTGCCGAACCCCTGGAACTGGATGGGGTGGTGAATATCGCTCTGCGTCTGGCAGGCTTACTGAGCCCGCAAGGCGGTGAAATACCCAACTTCGATGACGAAAACATACAGGCTGCTGCCCATACCCTGATCGAAAAACTGGACCGGGCGATTGCCGAAGTCGATCGCGACTGATCGGTCAAAGACGGCGGAAAATCCCCAGTATCATTCGCCGCCCCTGAGCGATATCGGATACTTCGGCATCAATCTCCACCGGAAGGACCGTGCCGTCCCGGCACAAAATATTGGTGCGCACCGGATTGGCGGATTCTCCGGCCACGGCTTCGCGAAACAGCGTGATACAGGCATCGCTCTCGCTGACCGGGTGCAGCTGCCGCTGGTGTTTGCCGACCAGTTCAATCCGCCGGCATCCGAACAATTCCTCGGCCTTGCGGTTGACGTCGAGAATCAGCCCACTCTCTCCATCGGCCAGCAACAGGGCATCCCGCGAGGATTCAAAGACGGCGCGCAAGCGCTCGTTGGCCGTCTTGGCCTGACGCCTGGCTTCACTGGCCTCGTATTCAACCAGTGCCAGAGTGACCAGATTGGCGACGGCGTGGGCAAAAAGGCGATGGATGCTGGTCCACGGCTGGCAGGATCCGACCTGCTCAAAACGAAGCACCCCTTCCAGCTCCCCCCGGATGTGGATGGGCGTATCCAGAATGGCGGTAATTCCATGTTCCGGCAAATAATCAACACCAAATTCGGCGGTATGGGGATGCACATACGGCGCATCGGCAACAATTGCCTCTTCCATGGCCAGCGCCCGAAAATAAACCGGGTAGCGCTCGACCGAAACCATCTCGCCGCTGCTATGGCGCGCCCTGGAGCGCTCAAATAGCTCCAGGCAACGCAATTCATGCTGATCGTCGGTGAGCGCCCAAATACTGATGCGCTCCACGCCCGTCATCTGGGCCGCCGATTCGGTCAGAATGCTCAAGGTCATGTCGAGGGAAGCTTCCTTGAAGTAGGTTCCCCGCGACAAGCGAGCAAACCCCTCCTGAAGCTCCACAGGAGACATCAAAACCCCATTTCCGGTCACGTTCAGCATTTCAATTCTCAAGACGGCCTCTTGTCTTGCCAAGGTTCTCTGGCTGGCCCCATTGCTGTCAGTGTATCCGGGCCGTCAGAAAACCGCCGTGAAATGCGTCACGCTTGGAAACTCATCGATCAAAACAATTCACACCCTGTCAGGAACGCCCCAAGGCGGCGATGCGTTCTTCCAGAGGGGGGTGCGTGGACAGCAACTCCATCCAGCCCCCTCCTCCGGCGATTCCCGAAGCAGCCATGTTCTGGGGGAGCGGCTCGGTATGCAGGCCACCCAGTCGGCGCAGGGCATTTTGCATGGGAACCGGGGTTTGCATCAGTTGGGCGGCACCCGCATCGGCCCTGAACTCACGCTGACGGGAGAACCAGGCGACGATGATGCTGGCAAGGATGCCAAAAACGATTTCACAAATGAAACTGGTCACCATATAACCGATTCCCGGACCGCTGCTTTCCTCATCATTCCGGCGCAGGAAGGAGTCCACCACATAGCCGACCACTCGGGAGAGGAAAATCACGAAGGTATTGACCACCCCCTGAATCAGCGTCATGGTCACCATGTCACCATTGGCAATGTGGGCAACTTCGTGGGCCAGTACCGCCTCGACCTCCTCCCGGCTCATTCCTTGCAGCAAACCGGTGGAAACGGCCACCA